>DJEE01000017.1 GCA_002431805.1 Eggerthellaceae bacterium UBA5906 | reverse complement strand
AGGGTGACACTGCTCCAAAACCATTGGGGCAAAATCCTCACTGCGAAAGGATGTTCAACCTGGCCGGCATTATTCGTTAGCTTTCAAGAAAATGCAGGTCAACTGTTATTTTATGCTCGTAATCATACACTATTTCATCCGGTTTGTTCTCTAAAAGCAGCACAGATAATTTCGAATAAAAAACGTGCTCGAACAGCGCTTTCAGGTCATTTTCCGTCAAAAAAGTTTTAAGATTCACGAACGTTAAAACCTTCTTACAACCTGCGTCAAGGGCTAACGACAAAAAGTTCAGCAAGTTATCAAGGAGCGACTGAGATTCCTGAACGCCAACACCAGCGTTGAAACCTCGAAACTTCAGATATCTTTTCAAATCCCATTCTAGCCCAAACCGGTAGTCCGAGTTCATTCCCAAGCCAAGTTCAAGCAACTTGCCCGACAATGCTGCGTCCATGGCTTCGATATTTCGCCGCAAATCTTCTTCTTCCAAGAACTCGCGCTCCAACCGCTTAACCACCTCGCCCATCAACGACCGGTCATCCCAGGGCAACGAGAGTGGGCTCTCAACCATCAAAATTGCAGCTGATGAGCGGACTTCCATATCTCCTTTCCAAATGGTATAAGGCTCCAATGCGAAGCGGCCATCAGGACTAGAAAGCGACCGAGCAACACGCGCGAACAGCGCTCCGTTTTCTATTTGCAGCGTTGTCGCAAAACCAGAATCAAGGTCTATCGGCGTTTCGAGCCCACTAAACACCAGTCTCATAGCACCAGCAGCTCTTCCATGGAGTCCACCTCTTCGTAGTCGGGCCGCTTCCCCGTTATATATTCCATAGTCGCAAACTGCGTCTCTGTGACTTTCAAGACCTGCACCAACCCCGCGGGCGGGCGATGTTTACGCACACGGGCAATTGCGCTTCCTGCAGCACCATCGTTTACCACTAACTTCGCATACACCGACTCCTGCAAAGGAAGAAACCCATCCTTGATGAGGAACTTACGAAACAAGCGATAATCCTTGCGTTGTTTTGCCGTTTCAACCGGCAAATCGAAAAAGAGCACCAACCGCATATATCGAACCCTTTCCCGCTCATTCATACAACATCGAACGCTTCGATTTCGTCAATGGACAGCTTCTTGTTCAACGCGTTTAAGCAGTCTTGAACGTACATGCCGATTACTGACCCAACACGATACGAACCGCCTCGATATCGAACGCGCTGGTTCAGCATATCAACAAGCAGGCGCTTATCGTCTTTAGTGAAATCCCCATCGATGTTATCGAAAACAAGCCGGTCGACGATGGGGCGAAACGGCTCCATAAGATCGCAGCTTAGGTTGAACTGGTTGAACTCGCTGCGATGACAAATACCGCATTGCGTCATATACCCACGCGAAACGATTTCACGATTAACCGCCGAGAGCAAAACACCGTACCCGTAATTCAGCGCAGCGTTAACCGGCGTGCTGTCGTCTCTGCAAAAGCCAAGCCCAAACAGCGCGGGAAAGTACACCCGCGCCGCATGGGCTTCGCGATTGGTCGTATCGCCAGATCGTACTTCCTCGACAAGACGAGCAAGCATCTCACCCTCCGGTTCGCACGCCCGCGCACTGAGCAGACGGCTTTGGTGCGCGATTTTATCGCGCACCACTCGTTGCCATACGCGCTTCTTTATCGGCTCGCCCCACTCAAGCTGCTCGCCTATACGTTTGCTGGTGTTATGGGCACCATACAACGGAAGGTATTGGCCGATAGGATTGTGTTTCTCGTCAGATATGACCAGCGATATCTTCGCTTTTGCTAGCTCAGACAGAAGATACGCGCTGATAAACACCTGATTGGTTTGCAACACTACTGTTGTTATTTCGGACAGATGCACTTTGGCCGTGTCGTCTTCTTTGCGCACCACAAGATACCCTCCTTTATAGGAGAGCTTGCAGGGACTTTCGATGACGACGTTTCTAAAGGCCAACGCGCGTCCTCCGCTCAAACATGCCAGTCACGGATTGGTCGATGATGTAGAAGTCTGTGCTGGGGTCAGTAAGGAGCTTCGAATAGGTAGGCTGAAGACAACCTGAATACTTTGACCCGCCCGCTAAAGACAAATCAACCATATTCATTGCCCCATTAAATAGCGCCAATATCCGTAAGATAATCTCAACTTTTTCACTGTCGTTTAGCAAGCTAAAAGAATCTTGCAGCTCATCAATCTTGATTAGCGACAACAGCCTATTGGCGAATCTTTTGCTATCAAGAAGGCGGTTCATGATAGCATTCGGACCTATCTCATCTTTTGAATTAGCCAACTGTCGTCCCGCTCTTTGCAAAGCTCCCTTTTCAAGCAAAAAGACCTCATCAAGCGAGAAGGCAATCTCTATCGCATTTCTCATTTCCTTCTTCCCGGTAATCAGAAAGCGTTCTCCGTCAATCTCAATCAACTGCTTCTTGAGAATTTTCGCCCTTTGAATGCCAACGTATTCGAGCTTCTCGCTTTCCGCTAGCTGTCGTGCATACTTCTCAAGCGCCTCCTCATCCCTGCGAATGCGCGGAGCGAGCCATACAGGTACTTCGGCAAAGCGAAATACCGTACGCTTCTTCTTGTCGAGCGCTTCGTAAATGAAGAAATACGCGAACTGCTGGCTAGAATAGCCGCCGTACGTTTTCGGATCAAAACCTTTCTTTACCGGCAACGCCAGCTTCGGACCCATCTTCGGATCGCGAGGCGAGTATATCGTTGCATTCCAAAACGCCCCCGAATCCTCAACTGGCATGCGCGTGATGTAGCACTGGCGATAATTCAGCGCGCGGCGAATGCCCTCTACTTCCCCGGAACCATCCCACAGCTCTCCGGTTTCTTTATCCACGATCGAGCCCATGAAGCGACCTACCACAAATCCGCTTGAACCGGGAGCTTGATGATTCTTGTTGAATATCTCCGCCTGTTCCTGCACGTATTTGCGCATGGCATGCGCATATTTGATGGGTCGGTCATAGATATCCGGGTACCACTTCGAAATGAACAGCCCGATGCGACACGCCAAGTACGCATCGTGTGCGTGATGGAAATCGTTCGCTTCGCGGCACTTCACGAAACCGGCAGCATCACGCAAGTTGTGCGACATGCTGGCCTTAACGGGAACCACCTTCGTATCGGGGTATTTCACGCTGAGCAACGACTGAGCGAATTTCACCATCTGGCTTGTTTCCACCAGCTGGCGCGCAATAAAGCCGCGCATAGCGTTTTCATTCACAAACGAACGCGTAAGGTTCTTGAACTTCTTATCGCCGATCAGGCCTGCCTCATGCAGCGCGCGCCAATACCCTGTCATCTTCTGGCGAATAGCCGGGTCAAGCAACATGGCATCGGTTTTGCGCTGGTTGCACTCTCGCAAAACCAGAGCCTTGTTTTCGAAACTGTCGTCTTTAATGTACGAACGCGGGATAATATGATCGACTTCGTACAAACCCGCATTTGAAAGCTGCGTGATGTCAATAGGCCTACCTGAATACAAGCATTTGCCGTTCTGCATGAAGTAAAGCGTCAACCGCTCGTCAAGCTCATCGGGGCTCACGCCTTTTAGCTCGCTTAAAACGCGCTTTGTCCATTGCGGGTCTTGCTCTTTGAATTTCGCCAACGCTTCCTTCAAATGGTCGTAGCGGCGCTTTGTGCGGTTGCCCTTCTTCTTCATGTCATCATCACGCGTTACCTCAACGAACACATGAGCGGGCGCTTTCCCGGCGATGTGGGCAATCTCATCAACAATGCGAATTGCCTGGTTCAAGCTGCGGCGAACCGCCGGCGATCCCGGCAAGTCGTTCACGCCAAGCGCGTCGCCCGCTTGCTCGAAATACTCGCGATTGAACGCGTCGATTTCCTTTTGGAAACCAAGATTGTCGTCACGAAGGATTTCCATGAGCACCATTGCCCGACCACGGCGAATATCGGCATTGGGGTCACCTTCGCGCAAGATGTCCATAATCGACTTTTCATCAAGCTGCGTGTCAACTTTCAAACCTGTAAGGAACTTCTCCGACAAACGCCCC
>DJEE01000119.1:3021-3202 GCA_002431805.1 Eggerthellaceae bacterium UBA5906 | reverse complement strand
CAGGGGTCGGGTGAACTGTCACATGCGCAATCCGTGTGACAGTTCACCCGACCCGTGTCACACTCTGTCACGCGGTAGCCGCAAAGGCTACCGGGAACGCCCGTTCGCGCAACCCTGAAGCCCCTTTTCCCTGATAAGACCTATAATAAAACGATTATGGGTTGAGCGAATGCGAAAGGAG
>DJEE01000119.1:1851-2961 GCA_002431805.1 Eggerthellaceae bacterium UBA5906 | reverse complement strand
CGCAGCATGCAATCCGAGGAGGCATCAAGCGGACGACGATTTTTGCAAGCCGTGCGGCGCTGGTTTAACCTGGGGTTTCCCGAAAACCAGTTGGGCTCGGCCGGCAAAATAACGCGTTACGGCCTGGCCCTTGCGTCCGACAACATTTCCTCGCTTCCCACCATCTGCGCCTTTAGCAGCTTTCTTGCCCTGGTCATTACGGCGGCTCACCTTATTTTGGTGGGCGTTGCACACCGCGTTGCCGCACCGGCGTTTGCCGCAATTGCCGCGTTCTGCGTTATCGGCGCCCTTGCCGGACGTCCCATACCGCGCAAGCGCACGCCGCGGGCGGCGCTGTGCCTTGTGTTGGCCTTGTACGTTGCCTGGTTCGGCTTTTGCATGTACTGCGACATCGCGCTGCAACCATTCCAACGCAGCATCCTTACGTGTCTGGCGTTTCTTACGCTGCCGCTGTTGTTCGACGCACGACCCCGGGACGTGCTGTTCGGAGAAGCGCTTGCCCTTGCCGTGTTCCTAACGCTTGAGCACCTGTACGTTGACGCCGACACGCGCATGATGGACGTACTAGGCGCATACATCGCCATCATCGTGGGCATAGCGCTCAGCCAGCGCAAAACGGCATCGCGCTTAAACGAGATCATCTACCTTGACATGTACAAAACCGCCACGAAAACAAGCATCCTTGTGGCGCAGGTTGATTTACGCTCCGACGCGTTCCACGCGCTGCAGCTGCCCGCCTACATGGAGCCGGTGGTTTCGAAATTCACGTCGGCGAAGGCGGCGCTCGCGCGCATCGGGGAGGTGTTCGTAGACCCCAGCTACCGCGAAGCCTACAACCAGTTCTTCGACTTCGATGCCCTGGCATACCGTTTGAGCAGCTCTGACCAGGCGAGTTTCACATTTGAAGACCACCGCAGCCGCTGGTGTTTAACCACGGTGGTGGCGCAAGGGCGCGCGGCGGAGCGCGCGGCGTCTGCCGTCATCATCGTGCGCGACATTGATGACGAGCACCGCCAGGAAATGGCGTACCAAAAACAGCTGCACGACACGGCCATCGAGGCGCAGCGAGCCAACGCGGCGAAAACGAACTTCCTGCGCCGCATGAGCCAC
>DJEE01000119.1:1517-1809 GCA_002431805.1 Eggerthellaceae bacterium UBA5906 | reverse complement strand
CGCCCATCAACGGCATCCGCGGCGTTATGGATATTGCCGACCATTTCCCCGATGACATGGCAAAACAGGCTGAATGCCGCCAAAAAGTGGAATCGGCTTCGGCGTTTTTGCTGTCACTGGTGAACAACGTGCTCGATATGAGCAAGTTGGAATCGGGCGCGGTGGAGCTAGAGCACAAGCCGTTCGACATCACCGAGCTGTCACGCAGCGTGCACGCCATCATGTCGGCGCAGGCCGCCGAATACGGCGTGGATATCATCCCCGGCGACCGCGGGCGCGGCATAAAGCACCC
>DJEE01000119.1:564-1474 GCA_002431805.1 Eggerthellaceae bacterium UBA5906 | reverse complement strand
CATAAAGCACCCCTACCTTATCGGAAGCCCGCTGCATTTGCAGCAGATTCTGCTGAACCTAGGCGGCAACGCCGTGAAGTACAACCGACCCGGCGGCACCGTTGCCATGAGCTGCCACGAGATAACCTCCACCGACACCACGGCCACGTTCAAGATTTGCGTGAAAGACACCGGGCTGGGCATGAGCCCCGAGTTTCAGGAGCACGCGTTCGAGCCGTTTGCGCAGGAAGCGCAGCACGTGATGTCAACCTACACGGGGTCTGGTTTGGGGCTTGCCATCGTAAAAGAGCTGGTGGAGCTTATGGGCGGCACGATTTCGCTTGAAAGCGAGCAGGGCGTGGGGTCGACGTTCACCGTGGTTTTGCCGTTTGAGATCGACCACCATCACGTTGATGCGGTTACAGCAGAGCCAAGCACCGTCGACTTGCGCGGCAAGCGTGCGCTGCTGGCCGAGGATGACGATTTGAACGCGGAAATCGCCGAGTTCGTGCTGGGCAACGAGGGCCTGACCTTGCAGCGCGCGGCAAACGGGCAAGAAGCCGTTGATGCATTCGCGGGCAGTGCGCCCGGCTATTTCGACATGGTGTTCATGGACGTGATGATGCCCGTGATGAACGGGCTTGACGCCACGCGCACCATCCGCGCGCTCGACCGCCCCGATGCGGCAACCGTGCCCATTTTCGCCATGACCGCCAACGCGTTCCAGGACGACGAACGCGAAAGCCTGGCCGCCGGCATGACCGCGCACCTCACCAAACCGCTCGAGATCGAAAAGATCCGCGAGACGATTGCGAAGGCGCTCGCGTAGGCCGCGCGCAAGGAATGTGCAGCCGGACCGTTCGGCCGAAGGGTAACCGTGAACAGGGGACGAGCGGGTGCTCTGGGGCAGCGCTTGCGTGAACAGGGGGAC
>DJEE01000119.1:0-477 GCA_002431805.1 Eggerthellaceae bacterium UBA5906 | reverse complement strand
CCGTCCCCTGCTCACGCGTCCCTCCGTTCACGCAAGCGTTGGCCCACGCATCCGTTTCCGCTTACGCACGTGCTATTCCCTATTCCACAGATAGGGAATTATGCCGTTGACGGTACCGTTTTGGTGGCGAATGGCTATAATGCCGTTTTGTCCTAGTTTTTCGAGCCGTGCCCGGACACCCGGGTGCGGCTCATTTGCGTTTCTGGGACAGCGGACGCGCACGTTGGCGTTTGCGCAGGTCGCCCACCCTGGCGCACACCGCTTCGCCACGTCTTCTGCCCCAGTAACGCGCGAGCGTTTGTAGAAAGGTTTCATCATGAAGGTCCTCGAGAAAATCAGCGACTTCGCTGGCAAATGGATGGCCATCATCGCACTGGCGGTTGCCATCATCGCACTGGTGGTGCCCGCCCCCGTGCACGCGGTGCTGCCCACAAGCTGGGTAAACCCGCTGCTGGGCATCGTTATGTTCGGCATGGG
>DJEE01000155.1 GCA_002431805.1 Eggerthellaceae bacterium UBA5906 | reverse complement strand
GCAGTGGGACCCTCGTCGGGGTACAGCTGCCACAAGTCTGTCCAGGTGTCGAAGAAGTAGTCGGCCAGCAGCCACTCGTTTTGCGCGCCGATGCATTCTTGCGGCCATGCGGACAGGTAATCGGTCTGTGCGCTTTCGGGAATGTCCAGCTTCACGTTCGCCCCAAACCTGAAGGGGCTGGTTTTGCTGCTGCCAAGCAGCGTCACGTAGCATTGCTGCGGGAACGTGAGCACGACGTCGTCGCACTCCGCGAACGCGTTCGGTTCAATGCCGCTAACCTTTTCGCCGAAAACAACCTGCGTAAGCTTGCTGCATCCGGTAAAGGCGCGCTCGCCTACGATAACGCTGTCGTAGGCGTTGCCAATGGCGGTGTCCAAGTCAACCACCGTCGCGTTTTCGGGCACGGCAATCAACGACGTTGCGCCATCGATGGTTTGGAACACGTAACCATCGCGGTTGTCCACGGTAATGAACGATGATGTGTCTACCATCTCAAGCCCCAACATTTGGCGCAGACGGTTCTCGGTGTCAAGCAGCCCGGCGGCCATGGTTTCCTTCACCTCAACCGGCGAAGGCTCGCGCATGGTTTCACTCATAATGTTGTTGTACGTGGCGGTGTAATACTCGTCGTAGTTCGCATAGCCCAGGAACGAATACAGCCATTCCTCAAGGTATAGTTGCTCGGTGCCTTGAGGAACTATCACGTGAATGCGCTCGCGTTCGTCGGTGTTGAAGAAATCGTCGCCATCGAACCTGAAGCCCATCCCTGATCCAAGCAGCGAAAGCGACAAGGGTTCCGTGCTGGTGAACTCGATGGTTTCAAGCGCACTGCAACCGTAAAACGCACTTGAGAACAGCGTGTACCCGTTGCCGGACCAGTCTGGCCCGCCGGCAATGCGTACGTACGTCAAGTTCGGGCAGCTGGAAATTGCCCACGATGCGCAGTCGAAGCACGGCGCATCGCTTACAAACGACGTGATGCCGCAGTACGCGAACGCGTCGGAGGCAATGGACACGTGGTCCACGTCGGGCGTGCCCACGCGCACATCGCCTACCAGCGACGAATACGCAAACGCGCTGCCGTCCACAAACATAAGGTCGGGCAGTTCGTCCCAGTTGATGGTGAACTCGCCTGTTGCGTTTTGGAACGCGGAAATGAAAATCTCGCTGGTGGTGCTGGGCAGGGCGATGCTGCCGGAAAGCTGATTGCCGCTGCGCAGCGCAAGCCACGGGTTGCCGTTGGCGCAGCCGTACAAGATACGGCTTCCATCGGCTTGTTCGATGGTTGCGTAGTCGTCTACGCCCGATTCCGGCGTGAAATACTGGAAGTTGGCGGTGTAGCCGTCGGTGCCGTTGGAATTGGTGGGGCGGTACAGTACGCAATCGCTGCCGGGCGCTTCGGTGAACGTGAAATTGCCCTGCATCGCGCGCGAAGCCAAGAAGCGCATGGACGCGCAATCGGAAAACGCGTCTTGCTCCATGGTAACGGTGTCGGTGCAGCCGATGAACGCGCCCTGCAAAGCGCTGCATCCGCTGAAAGCGCCTGCGCCGATGAATGTGGTGCTTTCGGACAGCGTCACCCACGTCAGGTCCGCGCAGTCGGCAAACGCCATCGTTGAAATGGCGTCAACGTTGATGCGGCTGCCATCAGCGGCCGTCATGTATCCGTCGAAGGCCGTCAAATCGGCGTGAGCAGCCAAAAGCGTGGTGCGTGCGGCACCGCCGGTCTGGTCAACGTAGTAACGGAACCCATCGGCACTTGTTTCGGCAACAATTACCTGCGCATCGGCGGCGCCTGCTGCGGCCAGCTGGCTTTCAATGGCCTGCTTTTGCTCATTGGTGTAACAGATGATGGACGATACGCCGCTGTTGGCAAGGCTTCCAGGTTCGAACGTGAAGCTGCCTTCATCGGCAAGCACAAGCGTGCTCACGTCGGCGTTGCCGTCAAAGCAGCCTTGCTTTACGGTGTGCGGGCCGCTGATTTTTATGGTGCTGGCACCGCTGTTGGCAACAAATACCAGGTCATCGTCCGAATACAACATGCCATGCGCAATGTGCATCTGCAAGCCGGGGTTGGAGGCAAGCGAAATGGTGTTGCCGTCTTGCGCGTTGATGGCGGCGTTGTAGTCTTGCATGAACTGGGCGGCAACATCGTCGTCGATAACAATGTTGCAGTACCCCACGCTGTCTAGGTTGATGGAAGGTAGCTCTCCGTTATCGTCTGCGTGCAAGACAATACGTCGTAGGCTGTTACGCTCTTGCAGCTGCACGCTCGTAACGCTTGCGGGCACGTCAAGCGCTTCGGTGTTTGCGGGCACGCCAAGGTACTCGGTGCCGTCCTTCGAGGTAAGGATGCCGTCTTCAGTTGCAGCAAGGTAGGGGTTTCCCGGATCGACGGAAAACGCATCGTCCACCGTCATATCGGTGGACACCAAATGCACCACCATGGTGGTTGCCGGCAGGGAAAGGCGCGTGACGCTGAAAGCAGGAAGCTGTCGATGTCAACCGCTTGCACGCCGTAGGGCACAGTAAGCGTGGTGGTGTAATCTCCGCCCCACTCAAGGGCATCCCATTCGAAACCCGTCAGACGCTGCAGATAGCACAGGTTCGTGCCGTCGGCGGCTTCCTGCAGGTTGTCGTCAAGCCAATAGAAATCGGTTGACACGGTAAAGCCTGCCGGAACTTCGGCAACGTCGCCGGCTGTAATAACATGGCGTCCGGGCTCAGGCGTGTAGAGGTAGTCAACAGGCTGGTTGCCTTCTTTCCACCCTAGCAGCAAATGGGTGGTGCTGGTGCTCCAGCTGTCGGGCATATAGCCGGCCGATTGCAGGTAGCTTTCCGTGTACCGCAGCAGGTTGCACGTTTGGCCGCCCATAACCTTGCCCAGCACCTGCGGGTTTCCGCTTTCGTCAACGGCCGAGCTGACAATGTAGGTGCATGAGCGTTCGGCTTCATAGCTGATGGTTTGCGTGTGCCACGAATCCTGCGCGTTAAAGCGGTAGCTTACCGTAATGTCGAACGATCCCACGGGTGCAACTTCGGGGAATGAATCCACGCGGAAATAGCCATACGTGGCGAATTCGTCTTTCGTGCAAGCCCAGGCAAACTGCTGGCTGCCGTACGAATAGGTTGCGTCAAGCGCGCAGAACACCGTCCAAGCGTCAAGTTTCTGGCCGCTGAAAATGGCATATTCGTCGCTGAGGGACTTCGTGATGTGCGCCTTCGCGCTTTCGGGGTCAACCTGCGACATGGACGTGTTGTCGTTGTTGATGGGGCTGAAAACGAAGTCGCCCACCGAAGGCGGGTTCTTGCGATCGGGCGTGGTGTCGGAGGGCAACGTGTCGTAGCCGTCGGGCGTGGTGGCGTTTGGCCTAACGACGTCGCCGCCTTCGCCGCTGCCTCCGTTGTTCTGGCCGCCGCCAGAGGGGTTCCCTCCG
>DJEE01000035.1 GCA_002431805.1 Eggerthellaceae bacterium UBA5906 | reverse complement strand
GAGAAAGTCGAGGGCGACAACGGGTATGTTGCCGGCACCGTAACGCCTGCTCAGGCGTGGTTGACGCTAGACGAGGACGCGGGCGAGCTGACGGTTGACCACGTGGATGGCGGCGTGCGCGCATTTGCGGTTCCCGCAACGGTTGACGGTCGTCCGATTGTGAAGGTTGGGGGCTGCGGGCAGGAAAACCTGACCTCGGTCACGTTCCCCGATGACTCTCATGTGCGGGAATTTGGCTGGAGTGCGTTTGCGGGGTCCGGCATTGCGTCTATTGCGTTGCCCAACAGCTTGGAAGATTTAGGGCAAGGCGCGTTTTATAACTGCAAGAAGCTGCAGACGGTTGTGTGGGCGAAGAACAACGACATGCTGAAATCCATTCCTGAACAGGCGTTTTACGGATGCAGCCTGCTCGATGACGACGTGGTGGCCACCATCCCGGCCAGCGTGGAAACCATCGACTACCAAGCGTTTGCCAATTGCGAGCCTGACAATTTCGTGGAGGGCGAGACACCTGAGCCGTTCACCGACATTGTGATCCCCGGCACGGTGAAAACGATTGAGCGCTATGCGTTCTACTTGTGCGGGCACGTGCGCTCCATTTCCATCGGCCAAGGCGTGGAAACCATTGGGAACAACGCGTTTATGGGCATGCCGCTGATGGCGGGCGCTGAAGTGGTGCTGCCGTCGAGCGTGCGCACGATGGGCCGCGATGCGTTTGAGAACACGCAGATCGTGTCATCGGGGAGCGAAACGGAATGGCGCCGCAATGCAGTGGTTCTGCGTGTGCTGAACCCGGATTTCGAGTTGGAGGAAAACACGGGCAGTTCGTGGCTTTGGGATGTGGAAATAGATGGTAAGGCGTATAACAACCCCTTCTCCGTGGGGCAGACCATCATCGCGTTCGCGAAAAACTCCGCTGGCCAGCCGTCGTGGATCAAACGGATGGCCGATGCGGTCGCGGGTCAGGAGGACGAGCACAACCCCGGCAACCCGGCGTACGCGTTCCAGTGGATGGAGGAAACGGCCCAGGTCACGGGCAAGGTGCCGGCGGGTGCACACGTGACGCTATTCCAAAACGGCACGGCCACAGAGGCGAAGGTTGCCGCCGATGGGCTGTTCGCCATTTCTGCGCTGTCGGCTACGGCGGCTACGCTGCAGGTACGGTTGGACGGCTACTACGACGTGGTGCTGACGCACGCGGCCGATGCTATGAACGGCACGTGGGACATTGGCGAGCTGGCGCTTGACAGCTTTCAGAAGGTCCCGGCATCGCGCCTGATGAGCGTTGATATTCGCAAGCAAACAGGGGTAGGCGATGACGGCGTGCCCGTCTGGGAGCAGGTGCGCTCCGACAGTGGCCTTGCGTTCGAGCTGCGCCAAGGCGGCCGTGTGCTTACCGAAGGCGAGGACGCGGACTATGTGCGTCAGGGGTTGAGCTTGCTGCTGTCGCAAGAGGTGGTTGATTCGGGGCAGGAATTGACGCTTGCGGTGGTGCCCGATGACTCGTTGGCGCTGGGTGCGGGGCAGGCGCAGGCTGTGCCTGCCGATGGGGCGTTCGCTATTGACCTGCCCGCATGGGGCAGCGTGGGCGTGACAACGAAGTCGGCGTTTTCCGGCAGCAACGATGTGATGGTGTTTCGCAACGGAGTACGCGTTGCCGCGGGCACGACCGACTCGGCCGGTGCGGTGCCGCTTGCCGTGGCGGATTTGAAAGCCGGGGATTATACGGTAATCGCCGTAAACCATACAAGCGTTGACCTGCAGGTTTTTACGCTTGCGGCGTTCGAGCGCTTGCATCTTGCGCAGGGTGTGCAGTATGCGCGCGCAGATGTGCAGGTTGCAGATGGCAAGCAAACGTCGGCGTCGCTTGAGGTGCCCGTGTTTGATGCGTCGGCGTACCTTGAGCAGTGTGGCGTGAAGAAGCAAAGCGGCGTGGTGGCGCGCTCGGCGTCGGCGGTGGTTGGCGTGGAGACGCAGGTGCAGGTGAGCTACGTGCTTGACCAGGCGCGCGAGGCCGTGGTGCTGCTGGAGCTTCCCGAGTCTGATTTCGCCGACATCTATGTTGGCGCGAACGTTGGCGGTCAGGCGCGGCAGCTTGATTGGACGCGTCACGGCGACGTGGTTGCGGTTGATCTGGGCGCCGCGCAGGCTGCCGATTTGTACGTGCGTTTCGCGCCGCGCAAGGCGGGCGCATGCACGCCAAGCGCGTCGCTTGAACTGGGGGACGCGGTGCTGTCGCTGGGCAGCGCGAGCTTGGTGGCGTACGAAGCGGGCATTTTGCTGGCGTCATCGGAGGTGCAGCAGGTTACGGGCAATGCGGCAACCGTGGTGGCGGCACCGGGCGCGGCTGTAGTGCTTGAGGTGGGCGGCAAGCGGTTTGCTGCAACGTGCAACAAGTTGGGACGTGCGGCGGTGATCTATGACGTACCGGCAAACGTTGTGCCTGGTCAGCAGATTGCGCTGCAAGCGTATGTTGCGGACGGCGAACAGCCGGCGGCTGTGGCGGACGTTACGTTTGCCGGCGGCGCGTCCATCGAGCGCTTCGACGTGGTCAACCGCGGCAAGACGCAGCGGCTTGTTGACGGTAGCAAGGAAACGGGCAAAAGTGCCACATCGTTGCACCATCAGCCCGACAAAAAGAACGCGTACTGGACGTTCGCCATCACGCTGACATCGCATGGCCTGGCACTGGACAGCGAGTTCATCCTATACGTTGACTGCATGGACGGCACCACTGTGCCCGTGGCCATGAAGAAGCGCGCCGACGACGGCGAAAGCGCGCGGTTTGTGGGCGAGTATGTGGATGAGGCGTACCTTGCCTTGCTGGCCGAATACGAGGCAACGGGGCAAACCGGCGACGTTGGGCTGGGCGACATGAGCGGGCTGTTCCTTCCCGAGAGATACCGCGTAAGCGATGCGCTGCTGGCAAGCCTGGCCACGGTGGACGCGAACGTGGTGCTGAAAAACCAGCAAGAGCAGAACCAGCAGAAGCAGGACGCTTTCAATACCGTGTTGGTGCAGGTGCAGGACGAGAAA
>DJEE01000141.1:3148-3305 GCA_002431805.1 Eggerthellaceae bacterium UBA5906 | reverse complement strand
GCCTGGCGCACGTCTTCGGACTGGATGGTAACTTCCTTAGGCTGTTCGGTGATAACGTCCTGGCCGGAAATGATCATGTCGCGTTCACGGCCGTCCTCAAACGGCAGGATGGAACCAATTTTGATTTTGATGATCTCAGCCGTGCGTTCGCCAATTT
>DJEE01000141.1:0-3110 GCA_002431805.1 Eggerthellaceae bacterium UBA5906 | reverse complement strand
TCGCCAATTTTAATGCCCAAAAGGTCGCGCAGGTGCATGGCGATGGCCTCGTCCATGCGATTGCCGGCCAAACGAAGGCTTGAGGACGTAACGATGCCGCCTAACGAGATAACGGCCACCTCAGTGGTGCCGCCGCCGATGTCTACCACCATAGAACCGGTAGGCTCGGTAACGGGCAAATCGGCGCCCATGGCAGCGGCCATGGGTTCCTCGATAAGGTACGCCTGGCGCGCACCTGCTTGCACGGCGGCTTCGAACACGGCGCGCTTCTCAACGGAGGTTGCACCGCACGGAATGCAGATAACAATGCGCGGCTTTGCCTGCCACGGGTATTTGCGCGGCGCGGCCTTGTTGATGAACGCGCTGATCATAGCCTCGGTAACGTCGTAGTCGGCCACCACGCCGTCATGCAGCGGGTGCTCGGCGGAAAACGCATCGGGCGTATGGTTGATCATGTTCTTGGCCTCATGACCGACGGCCAGAACGCGATGAGTGCTCTTTTCGATAGCCACAACGGACGGCTCGTTCACCACGATGCCCTCGCCCGGGATGGCCACCAGGGTATTCGCGGTGCCAAGGTCAATGGCCATGTCGCACGACATCTGGCCAGTGAGCCCCGAGAAGAAATCCAAGAATGACATTTAGGCATACCCCTTGTGCTACGTTTCTAGTGAAACCCGATTCTAGCACGGCACCTCGTACCCATTGTCCCCTCCACAAGGAAATCCATCAGGGGTACGCATTAGAGAAAGGCGACCCGCATCTCGCGAGCCGCCCTTAATCGAAACGATATGTGGTAAACGCCTCTAATGCACGCTGCAGCTGAAGCAGGGGTCGTAGGCGCGCACGAGCTTTTCCACCTGGGCTTGTACCTCGCTGGCTTCGGCGCCGTCGGCCACCAGCTTCTCGGCCAGCACGCGCATGTCGGCTTCCAGGTTGGCGCAGTTCTGCGCCGTAGGCGTCATGATGGTTGCGTGCGCCACACGCCCGGAGTCGTCAAGCTCCAGCTGATGGAACAAGGCGCCGCGCGGGGCTTCCGTGAAGCCCGTGCCCACGCCTGCGCACACGTCGAACGCCACAGGCTCGCTTGTGCCCTCGAACGGGCCGTCGGGTTCAGCCAGCTTGCGGCACAAATCGGCGCAACGGCCCAGCGCGTCAAGCACTTCCACCGCTTGGGCCACGTTGTTCAGATACGGGTTGCGCTCCGGCGGACGCAGGCCGGCCTTCGCCGCTGCCACCTTCGCTTCCTGCGACAATGCACCCCACGACGCGTTGATGCGCGCGAGCGCCCCTGTGAAGTACGGCGTGGTTGTTTGCGCGCAGCGCGCGAACAGCGCCGCCGAGTGCGACACCTCGTATTCCTCAATCTGATCGCACGCGCGGTCGGCGTCAAACGTCACGCCCGCATGCAAAAAGCGCGCCCAGCGGCTGTCGGCAACCGGGTAACGCCCGTCTGCCACCATGGCCAGCATGTCGCCCGCCGTGGCAATGTCGGGTACGGTAAAGCTGCGGAACAGGTCAACCACCTGCATGGCAAACTCGCGTTCCGCGTCTAGCTTGTCGGCCATAGCCAGATACTCATCGCGCGTCGATTCATGCGTGAAGCCGCCCACCACCGCCGTGATGGGGTGGATGGAGCGCCCGCCTATCAAGTTGCACAGCTCGTTACCCAGGGCTTTCAGGCCCAGCGCACGGTCGAACAGCGCCGGGTTGACCTTGGCCAGCGGGAACACGCTTGCCATATCCAAGAAATCGGGCGCCGCGAACACGAACAAGTGCGACGCGTGGTTTTGCAGGTAGCTGCCGTACACCAAAAGCTCGCGCAAAGCGCGGGTGCGGTCGGTCACTTCCACACCGAAAATGCGCTCGATAGCCAAAATGTTGGTGACCACGTGGCTTGCCGAGCAAATGCCGCACACGCGGCTGGCAATATAGGGCACGTCGGCGAACTTGCGCCCCACCACCATAGACTCGAACAAGCGCGCCGGCTCCACCACATTCATCTCGCACGTTACAACCTTGCCGCCTTCAATGGCCAGATGCACGTTGCCGTGGCCTTCCACGCGGGCGATATGATCTACCGAAATTGCGGTTTTACTCACCGGTGCCCCCCTTACATGCGGCTTTCGCAGGCATCGCCCACTTGGTTGAACAGTTGCAGCGCTTCATCGAAATCGGCCGGGTCCACGCCGTTGCGCTCGCATGCGGCGCGCGCGGCGTCTAGGTTCGCATCGGGCGACAGCCCGCGGCAGCCGTTGCACGCACGCCCCAGGTTCACGCACTTCGCTCCGCGCCCCGCCATGGTGACCAGGCCCAAGCACAGCTGCCCGGATTCAAAGAAGCAGTCCGTGCCGTTGCGCTTGCAGTCGCCGCACATGGTGCCCGTGCGGTCGAACTTGTTCGACCCGTACAACGCACGCTGCAGCACGTCCACGAAATCCATGGTGTCAATGGGGCAGCAGCGCACGGTGTAGTCCACGTTAATCACAGCGCCCACCGGCCGCGGCACCACCATAGAACCGCAGGCCACCGGCACGTTTTCGTACACGGCGCTCGGACGTGCGAAGAAGTTGCGCGCCGCCATGCCGGGAATACCTGCAGTAGCCGCGCACGCACCTAATGCGATGACGCACTTCGCGCGTTCGCGCAGCAAGCGCACCGTGCGTTCGGCCTCTTCGGTGGTAACGGCACCTTCGATCACGGCAACGTCGAACTCTTCGGGCATAGGATCGCTTGAGGCAAGCTGCCAATAGCGCAGGTCAATCTGCCCCAGCACATCAGTCAGGTACGCCTCGGCGTTCGTGATTTGCAGCTGGCAGCCAAAGCAGCTGGCAAGCCCGACCACAACAACGCGCGGCAAGGCGGCGGCCTCGCGCTCCATATTCGCGCTTCTCATGTTCGAACCTCCCATCTACATCGACCCCTGGATGTTCTTCGCTTCCCAATAGTTGAACACGGGCCCGTCGATGCAGCAGTACTGGTGCCCGATCTGGCAGTGACCGCACTTGCCCATGCCGCACTTCATCTGGCGCTCGAAGCTCATGTAAATGTGGTCGTAGCTGATGCCCTTTTTGCGCATCTCGGCCACCACGAACCGATACATCACCGGA
>DJEE01000097.1:5280-15057 GCA_002431805.1 Eggerthellaceae bacterium UBA5906 | reverse complement strand
GCGCCGGTGCGCTGCATGTTCTCAGGCTTGAAAAATACGCGGTTGTGGGAAATCTCGCTGAAGTAGGAGCTTTCAATAAGCTTCGTCTCCTGTGTAACTTCCTTGACTTTGGCGGCTGCTTCTTCGAATGCATCCAGCGTCAGCATAGTTCACCCCTCTTTAGTATGATTCGCGACGGTTTTATGGTGAGAACCATCATAGTCGTGTGCGCGGTAAAATAGGGCAGTTCCACAGCAGCGCGACAAAATATAGTGCGGCAAAAGGGCTTTTGCTCCCTTTGCGCGTGCCAAAGCGCTGCGAGTTTGCGCGTTTTGCGCATGTTGGGGCCGCGCGCCCCGGAAAGGTTGGTCACCATGAAGGTTATTGCCACGCCGAAAGCCCCGGCAGCTATTGGCCCGTATGTGCAGGGTCGCGTGTCTGGCAACCTGCTGTTCGCCAGCGGTCAGATTGCGCTTTCCCCGGAAACGGGCGAGCTGGTGGGTACCACCATCGAGGAGCAAACGGCGCAGGTTATGAAGAACGTCGCCGCCATTTTGGCCGAGGCTGGTACCGATTTCGACCACGTGCTGAAGGCAACGTGCTTCTTGGACAATATCGACGATTTTGCGGCGTTTAACGCCGAATACGCCAAGTCGTTCGGCGATGCGCGTCCGGCACGTTCCGCCGTCGGCGTAGCCAAGCTGCCCAAGGGCGCCCTGATAGAGGTAGAGGTCATCGCCGAGATTTAATTGTTTCGTCGGCCTGACGGCCGGCGAATCTACTCGACGCTGCTGGGCCTGCGGCACGCTGTCTTGCCTTTCAACTTCACGGGCATGGCCGCTCGGGCGTACGACGTGCCACAGGGCTCCTCGCCGACTTTTGCGCCACCTGTGAGAAGCGTCTGCAAGAAAGCGGCACGGGACATGGCCCCGTGCCGCTTTCTTATGCCCCGGTTGCGCTCTGGGGGTGAAGCGACCTCAGGGAAAATGCGATACGTTTGGATTTTAATCGGTATCGTGCAGGTAATGGGTTTGCGCGTAAAACGCTGACCTGGGGAAATGCCTCGTGCTCTTGTCGAACTAGATTGCTCAGCGCAATTAAAATCCAAACGTATCGCATGTTTGGGATTGCTTGCGGTGAAAATGCCGCTTGAGAGTACGTCTGGCGGCTCTTGCGGTGCGGTTGTGACGCCTTTTCGGGCGTTGGGTGAAACGCTTGGCGCAGCGAATTTGCGCAGCGTTGCGGTTTGCGCGGGTGAGCGGCGGCGTGTGCGGGGTGAGCGGCGTGTGCGTTAGAGATTGTGCGCAGGCGCCTTTCAGCGGCGTTTCGCTGCTCTACCATTTCAGGATACGACAAACCCGAATTGCACCCGTTGCAATATCATTTGCGCAGGTTACAGGCCATATTCGGGAATGCAAAACCAAACGGTAAGGAGCAAAACGCATGTGCGGAATCGTTGGTTACACGGGTACGCGCCCGGCGCAGGGTGTTCTTATCGAGGGCCTGTCGCGGCTTGAGTATCGCGGCTACGACAGCGCCGGCGTTGCCATTTCGCAAGATGGCAAGCTTGAAGTGGTACATCGCAAGGGCAAGGTTTCCAGCCTGGCGCACACGCTGGGACACTTTAATTTCGCGGGCACGTGCGGCATCGGCCATACGCGTTGGGCAACGCACGGTCGTCCCAGCGAGGCCAATGCCCACCCGCACACTAGCTGCGACGGGCGCATTGCCGTGGTGCACAACGGCATCATCGAGAACTTCGCCGACCTGCGCGAGGAGCTTGAAGCGGCGGGCCACACGTTTACCAGCGATACCGACACCGAAGTGATCCCGCACCTGATTGAGCAAGCGCTTTCCGAGGGCGCGGACGATTTGGTAACGGCGGTGCGCGAAGCCACGGAACGCCTGGTGGGCGCATACGCGCTGGCCGTGGTGTCGGCCGATGAGCCCGACACCATCGTGGCGGCGCGCAAGGATTCGCCGCTAGTGGTGGGCCAGGGCGCCGACGGCGCGTACGTGGCCAGCGACATCATTGCCATGATCGACGCCACGCGCGACGTGGTGGTTATGAATGACGGCGAAATGGCCAAGCTTACGCCGGCGGGCGTGACGTACTACACTGCTGCGGGCCAGGTTATCGACGAGCCGAAGATCACGCACGTGGACTGGGACTTGGACGTTGCCGAAAAGGGCGGCTACCCCGACTTCATGCTGAAGGAAATCCACGAGCAGCCGCGCGTCATCCGCGATACGCTTGCCGGCCGCTTGGTGGGCGGCGCGCTTTCCATCGACGAGCTGGATCTTTCCGTCGAGGAGCTCAACCTGATCGACCGCGTGTACATTATCGCGTGCGGCACCAGCTATCACGCCGGCCTGATTGCGAAGAACCTCATCGAGGGGTGGGCGCGCATCCCCTGCGAATGCGAGGTAGCAAGCGAGTTCCGCTATCGCAACCCCATCATCACGCCCACCACGCTGGTAGTTGCTGTGTCACAGTCCGGCGAGACGGCCGACACGCTGGCGGCCATTCGCGACGCTCGCGTGAAAGGCGCGCGCGTGTTCGGCATCACCAACGTGGTGGGAAGTCCTGTGGCGCGCGAGTCCGATGGCGTTATCTACACGAAGGCGAACAAGGAAATTGCCGTGGCCTCCACGAAGTCGTTTTTGGGCCAAGTGGTGTCGCTCACGTTGCTTGCCATGCTGTTGGCGCAGGTCAAAGGCAAGTTGAAGATGAACCAGATTCGCCTGCTGTTCCGCGAGCTTGCCGATACGGCCGACCAGGTGGAGCGCATCTTGGCCGAATGCAAGCCGGCTATCGAGGAAGCGGCGCTGGCGTGCAAGGACGCGCACAGCGCGCTGTTCGTGGGCCGCGGCATGGGCGCGGCAGTCAGCCGCGAGGGTGCGCTAAAGCTCAAGGAAATCAGCTACCTGCACGCCGAGTCGTACCCGGCCGGCGAGATGAAGCACGGCCCCATCGCGCTTATCGACGAGGGATTCCCGGTTATTGCCGTGGCAACGAAAAGCCCCGTGTACGACAAGCTGATCAGCAACCTGCAGGAAAGCAAAGCGCGCGGAGCTATGGTGGTAGCCATTGCTACCGAGGGCGACGAGGAGATCAAAAAGCACGCTGACCACGTCATTTACATCCCGAAGGTGCGCGACGCGTTTTCCGCCATCACGGCAAGCGTGCCGCTGCAGCTGCTGGCGCGCGCCATCGCGGTGGCTCGCGGCTGCGATGTCGACCAGCCGCGCAACTTGGCGAAAAGCGTGACGGTGGAGTAAATTCGCGTACAATATGCGGCAATAAGGTAACGCGGGCACCTGCGAGGTGCCCGCTTCGTTTTGGAGGTGGGCGTGAGCGAAAGGGCGAACATGCCGAAAATGGATGGTACGAACACGTCGTCGCAGGTAGCTAGCGCATTCGATGCGGTAGACGGCGCGGTGGGCTTGGGCGTTGACATTGTGGAAATCGAGCGTATGCGCAAGATTCTGAAGCGTTCGCCCGCGTTTGCGCGCAAGGTGTTCAGCTGCGAGGAATGTTGCTACTGCGATGCCACCGCTCAGCCCGAGGTCCACTACGCCACGCGCTTTGCTGCGAAAGAAGCTGTGCTCAAAGCGTTGGGCACGGGCTTTTCGGAAGGCATCGGGGTGCGCGACGTTGAGGTGCGCCGCACGACGAAAGGCCGCCCGTACGCCGTGCTTTCGGGGCGGGCCAAACAGGTTGCGCAGGCACTTGGCGTGCGCGAGCTGCCGCTTTCGCTTTCGTTCACGCACACCGATGCGGTTGCGTGCGCCATGGCCATCACCGAAGGTTCGGTGCGCGCCCAGCAGCAGCGCCGCGACCCTATGGAAGAGCTGGCTCGCCAGTTCAAAGAGGCGCGTACCATGCTTGACGAGCTAGACACCGCCGAGCCTGCGCCTGCCGCATCGCGCGTGCCTGACGCGCACGCGGCCATGAGCATGGTGCGCGACTCGCAAGAGGCCGCGCAGTAGCGCGGGTGCGGCGTACTGGCCGACGTTGCCCCGCTTGCCTTTGCTGCGCAGCGCGCTTGGCTCTGTTTACCTTTTGCTTACACAGGTGCGCTACACTTCTGGAAACTTCTGAGCATTATGGACGGTTCGAAAGCGGGGAGAGAGCGTGCAGCGCACGAAAAAATATACGTTGGAGCAGGTGGCGTCTTTGCTGCCGTGGCCGGATGACCAGGCAAACAAGTACTCGCGCGGCAAGCTGACGCTGGTGGCGGGTTGCGCGGAATATCCAGGCGCGGCGTGCTTGGCGGCCACGGCGTCGCAGCGTATGGGTGCTGGCTACACCGAGGTTGCGTGCGCGGCCGAATCGGTTGCGCAGGTGCGTGCGGCAAGCGCGTCGCTGGTGGTGCGCCCGTGGGACGAGCTTGCCGCCTATGCACAGCTTGACCCCGATGAGCGCGGCGTGGGAATCGTGCGCGCCGAGGGCTCCGGCTCGTTGAAGGCCGCTGCGCGTTTGGCTGCCGCCCGTCCGCCGCGCACAGCTCCGCGCCCGCGCGTGCTTGGCCCCCAGCACCCCGCGCATCCGCTGGCGTTTCTTGTGGGAAGCGGCATGGATGCGCATGATGCGCTTTCTTCCCAGTTGACCTGCGCCGTTCTTGCCGACGCCGCTGCGCCGGTGCTTGTTGACGGTGGCGGGCTTGACGCGCTTACCACACCCGAGGGACGCCTGCTGCTGCGCCGCCGCTTCATCGACGGTGTGCCTACGGTAATCACGCCGCACGCTGGCGAGGCCGCCCGCCTTGCCGCCCCGCTGGCGCTTCCCACCGGAGATGCCGCGCACCTGGCAAAACTTCTGTCTCTTGCCTATGGCGTCACGGCGGTGGTAAAAGGCCCCGTTACCTATATATCTGACGGCGAATCGGTTGTGCGCATGTCGGACGGAACGCCCGCGCTTGCAAAGGCGGGAACGGGCGATGTGCTTGCGGGCATAATTGCGGCGCTGCTGGCGCAAGGGCTTGCTCCCGTTGACGCGTGCGTGCTCGGTGCAACGTTGCATGCCCACGCAGCTGGTCATGCGGCCAAGCGCCTGACCAGCATTTCCGTTGTGGCCGAGGACGTGGTTGCGGCTATTCCCGAGGCAATCGCATCCGTTGCAGGCGAGCGCGGGTAGCCCTGCTGCGCGCGAAATTGCCGCCGTTTGACCAAGCTGCTGCCAAAAAGCTCGATAATGTGTGGTTGCCATAACTGCTGAGAAAGTCGGGCTGTCATAATCGCGTGCTTATTTGCCATATCCGCGACGCTCGCTCCATTTCTCGCTTACGAGGACGTGAATTTGCCAGGCAAGAGGCGCAACTTGCTGCTGAAAGCGCACATTATCGTAAATTTTGGCAGCGCAGGCTGAAAAAGCGGCTGGTTTGCCCTTTTCGGGCATGGATGCAATCAATTGCGCACGTTTTTCGGCGGAGTCCGGTATAGTTTTCGGTGTTGAAGTACTGTGCTTGCCTGTTTGACAAGCTGCGTGCGACTTAACCGCTGAAGGGGATGCCCATGAGCGATACCGAAACTCAAGATGACATGTCTTCGCAGCCTGGCGCCGCGCAACGAAAAAGCGCTGCTTTTGCCATGTTCTCGCGCCGCCCAATAGGCATATTCGCTGTTTGCTTCGTGGTGTATTTGCTGGTCATAGAGGCTTTTATTGCTGTCCCGCAGTTTAACGATGTCGTGCAGATTCGCCCCGCGTCGGCGCTTGGACCGGTGTTGGGCTTGTTTTTCGGTCTGCCGGGAATTTTGGGATGTGCGGGCGCTAACCTGGTATCCGACATCCTGCATGAAGATGCTACAGCGTATATGCTGGCGGGCTACTTTGTTATACAGGTTTTGTACAACGGTTTGCCGCGCTGGGTATGGTATGCCGTCAATCGCAGAAGCGCCCACCCGTACCCGCGTTTCGAGTCGGCGGGAAAAACGGCGCTGTATATGGCGTTGGCCCTGGTAGATAGCCTATGCGTCAACGCGGCGGTGTTCTTGTTCGTAGGTGCGCCGCCTGAGGCAGGCCCTACGTTTGCGGTGCGCGCATTGAATAACGTTTGGATGCTGCTGTATGTTGGCTTGCCACTTTTGTACGTGCTGGAACGCAGTCCGCTGGCGCAGCGTCCGCCGCATTGGATTCACGTGCCCTACCGCAATCAAACGCAGGCAAACCTTACGCAGCGCCTGGTAATCACGTTCACCGTGGCATCGGCGCTGCTGCTGCTTATCGTGTCGCTGGCTGTCATTTTCTTCGCGCAAGGCAGCGAGGATTTCTCGGAGATCGTGCATGGCATGTACGTGGAGGTGGCGGCGCTTGCGGTGCCCATCTTCCTGCCCATGTTCGCGTTCCTGCATTTTACGGAGAACCGCTTCACGCGGCCTATTGAAGTGCTGGCGGCCGACCAGGACACGTTCATCAAGCGCATAGAAGACGATGCTGAACAGGGGCGGCACGATACGCGCATTGCCGTTGACGAACGCGGCACGAAGCCGCGCTACGAGGTGGCCGAGCTGTTCGATTCCACGAACAAGATGCGCCGCGACATGGTGGGTTTCATCGAGCGTTTGTACAACGTCACCGCTGAACGGCAGCGCACCGCGGCCGAGCTGGACATTGCCACGCAAATCCAGATGAGCGCCGTGCCGCACGATTTCAGTTCGTTCACGGAACGCTTTGCGCTCGATATCGCCGGCTTTATGCGTCCGGCGCGCGAGGTGGGTGGTGACTTCTATGACGTGTTCGAAGTTGGCGAGCGGGGCGTGGCGTTCGTCATCGGCGATGTGTCGGGCAAAGGCGTGCCGGCGGCGTTGTTCATGATGCGCGCGCAAAGCCTGCTGCGCCAGTACTTGCTGGAAACCAATGACATGGGCACGGCGTTTACCCTGGCCAATCGCCAATTGTGCGAACGCAACGATGCCATGCTGTTCGTGACGGCGTTCGCGTGCGTGGTGGATACGGAAACGGGCGAGGTTCGCTACGCCAACGCGGGCCACAACCCGCCGGTGCTAAAGCAAAGCGGCAAGCTTTGCTACCTGAAATGTCGGCCTGGCCTGGTGTTGGGCGCTATGGACGTGGTGAAATATCGCGAGGGGCGGTTTGCGTGTAGCCCGGGCGACGGCCTGCTGTTGTACACCGACGGCGTGTCCGAGGCGGCAAACGCTGCCGAAGAACTGTACGGCGAAGAGCGCTTGCTGAAAACGTTGGCGCAAACCGATGCGCCTGATGGGGAAGGGGCCTCTGCGGGTTCGGACGCTCCGACAGCCGCAGGCGCAGCCGCTGCGTCCTCGGCCCAAGTCGCCGTGGATTCCCTGGTGGCAAGCGTGGACGCCTTTGCAGGTGCCGCCCCGCAGGCTGATGACATTACCATGCTGGCGTTTCGCTGGAACCTGCCCGTGCAGCGTTTGACGCTGCCGGCGCAAGACGAGCAGTTGGACCACTTGTTTGCGTTTTTGGAGCCGCTGTGCGAAGGCGAGGGCCGTACGCCGCGCATGATGGCACAGCTTATGCTTGTGTGCGAGGAAGTGTTCGTGAACATCTGTCATTACGGGTTCCCCGACGGGCAGCCGCGCCTGCCCGTGGACGTTGAGGCGGCTGTGGACGAACGTGCTGGCTGCCTGCATCTGGTATTCAGCGACCAGGGCATTGCCTACGACCCGCTGTCGCACGAGGCAAAGAAGGTAGACCCTACCGACGAGGAACGCAAAGGCGGCCTGGGCATTTTGCTCATGCGCAAATACATGGACGATTTACGGTACACGCGCACCGATGGCCGCAACATCCTGCGCATGACGAAGCGATTCGTATAAAGTAAGCGCAACGGCTTGCGGAAGTTGAGGCATGAAGGGGCAATGTGCGCAGCACAGCTCTAACTGGCAGAAAGGAGCCATCCCATGGAAATCAACGGCACGAAAAACGGCGAGGCTTTGGAAGTGGTGCTGTCCGGCCGCTTGGACACGAACACGTCGCCCGAGCTGGAAACGTACCTACGCGAAAACCTGGCGGGCGTCACTAGCCTGGCCATCGACCTGACCGATGTGCAGTATGTTTCCAGCGCCGGCCTGCGCGTGTTTTTGTATGCGCATAAAGAGCTGGCGAAGGTGGGCAGCGCGTTGGTGCTGCGCCACCCTAACGAGTACATCGCCGATGTGCTTGAGGCCACCGGCTTCACGGATATCCTGACGGTAGAGCAATAGGGGGCATTATGGCGCGAGACGAACGAATTGACCAGCTGACCAGCAACAATGCTCATGCAGAAACCGCAGCGGCGCCGTCGCGAACGCCTATGCCCGACGTGCCAACGCTGCGCCGCATGATGTTCGACCGCCAGTGCGAAGCCGGCCGCGCCCTTGGCGCGCAGCTTGAGGCCGACATTGCGCATGCGCGCGAGGTGCAAGAAGAGCTGCTGTTCGAGATGCTGAAGGCGAACGCGGACACGCCATTTGGGCGCGAGCATAACTTTGCGGGCATCAAAACGGTGGAAGACTTCAAGCGCGAGGTGCCGTTTACCACGTACGACGATTACGCCGGCTACATCTACGAGGTGATGGAGCACGGCACGCGCGGCGTGGTCACCACCGAAGAGATTGTGCACTTCAACGAAACGTCGGGCACCATGGGAAACCCCAAGGGCATTCCCTACACCAAGCGCATGGCTGAAGTGCTCATGGGCTATTCCGGTGCTTACACCTATTACGTAACGGCGCAGGCCACCAGCGACAAGCTGGCTGGCGGCCGCATGTTCACCATGATGGAAAGCCATTTCGACACGCTGAAAAGCGGCATCACGTTCGGCTCGCTTTCGTGCAAGGCCATCGCGGAGAACCGCCCGTTTTTGGCGGCAACCACCACCAGCCCCGACGAGGCGGTGTTCGCCAAACCCGGCACCGACACGCGTTACCTGCATGCGCGTTTTGCCATTGAAGAGCCCGACATTCGCGACATCAGCGTCGTGTTCATCACGGGCATTTTGGACTTGATGCGCTACATCGAGGACAGCTGGGAGCTGCTGGTGCGCGACATTGAGCAGGGCACCATCGATTCGACCATCCAGATGGACGCCGACGTGCGCGCCGGCCTGCTTGCGCGCATCAAGCCCAACTCGCAACGTGCGGCGCAGTTGCGAGCCATTTTCGAACGCGGCTTCGACGAGCCCATTGCACCTGCTATGTGGCCGAACCTTACCGTGGTGCGCAGCGTTGCCGGCGGCGGCTTTGCGCCGTACACGCAGCGTTTGCGCCGCTTCATCGGCCCCGACGTGCACATTCTGTACACGGGTTACAGCGCGTCGGAGGGTGCGTTTTCCGTGCCGTTCGAAATTGACAACCCCGCCAGCGTGCTGCTGCCGCGCAGCGTGTACTTCGAGTTCGTGCCGCTTGACAACCCCGATTACGAGCACACACTGGGCGTGGAGGACTTGGAAGAGGGCCGCGACTACGAGGTAATCATCACCAGTCGCTCGGGCTTTTACCGCTACAAGATGCGAGATGCCATTCGCTGCGTGGGCCACAAAGGCACCATGCCCACCATGGAATTCCTGTTCCGCTTAGACCAAACGGTGAATATGCACGGCGAGAAAACCACGGAGATGGTGCTGCGCAAAGTTGCCGACAAGGTTGCCGAACGCATGGGCTTAGACCTGGTGGACTTCAGCGTGTACCCCGATGTGGACCATCATCCGGCACGCTACGAGTACTTGTTCGAGTTCTTCCATGCCGACCATCAGGCCATCGACTTGTCCGAGCTGTCGCGCGTGACTGACGAGGAGCTTCGCGCGGGCAATTACGACATGGACTACATGA
>DJEE01000097.1:0-5251 GCA_002431805.1 Eggerthellaceae bacterium UBA5906 | reverse complement strand
AATGGACTACATGACCGCCGACGGCACGTTTGCGCCGGCGGTGGCGCGTGTGCTGCAGGACGAAACGAACTTGCTGTGGCGCGACATGCGCGTGGTGCGCGGCGCGGCGCCAAATCAAATCAAGCCGGTGCACATCATCGACAATGAGCAGAAGCGCCGCTTTTTCTTCGCGCTTGTTGACGGCGAGATGGAAGGCTAGGAAATGAACATGGACATGGCAGGGGATACGTCGGCGGGTTTGCGCGAAATGCGCGATGCGGGAACGGCTGCGGTGGCTGCGGAAAACAACAGCCTTATCAAGCGAACGTTCGGCAAGTACCTTGTCATGTCCATTTTGATCACGCTGTCGGCCACGTTGGGCATGATGATCGACAACGTGATTGCCGGCAACCTGCTGGGATCGGACGCGGTGGCGGCCATTGGCATGTCGCTTTCCGTGTTCATGCTGTTCTCGGGTTGCGCCGGCATCATCGAAACGGGCGCGGTGGCCCTGTGCGCCCGTGCGCTGGGCAATCGCGATACGCAGCGCGTGAACGTGCTGTTCAGCGTGGCGTTGTTCACGGCGTTGTGCGTGGGTGCGGCTCTTTCGGTGGGCGGCGTTGCTGCGGCAGATGCGCTGGCAACGCTTCTGGGCGCGTCAAGCGGTCAGCTGCATGCCGACACGGCGGCGTACCTGGGCGGCATTTGCATGGGCGCGTTTGCCATTGTGCTGTTGCAGCTGCTTATGGGTTTCACGCGCCTGGACAATGCGCCGCAGCTGGGCATGGCGGCCATCATCGGCATGAGCGTATGCGATGTGGTGTTTAACCTGGTGGCGGTGTGCGTGCTTCGGTTGGGCCTATGGGGCATGGGCGCGGCTACGGCGCTGGCGTATTGCGTGGCAGTAGCCATTTGCTGCACGCATTTCGCCGGCAAACGCAACACGCTGCGCCTGGTTAATCCCTTGCCGCATATGGGGCAGCTGGGCGGCATGTTGAAAACCGGCCTGCCGGATTCTCTTACGCGCGCTACGGTGATGTTGCGTACGTTCGTGTTCAACTGGCTGTTGCTGGTGGTGGCAAGCGGCGCTGCGGTGGCGGCGCTGTCCATGCTGTCTTCGGTGAATTCGTTTGCGTCGTCGGTGACCATCGGCGTAGGTCAAACGGCCACGCTTCTGTGCGGCATCTTTTTCGGCGAGGAAGACCGTGCGGCGCTGAAGGCCACGTTGCGTGCGGGTTTGCGCATGGGCTTGGTGCTGTCGTGCGTGTTGTGCGCGGCGGTGTTCGCATTCGCGCCGCAGGTGGTGGGGCTGTTCGGGCTTGACGGCGAAGCGGCGGCGTTTGGCGTGGTGGCGGTTCGAGCATTCATCTTGTGCGTGCCCATCGACCTTATCAACCAGCTGTTCGTAAGCTACTACCAAAGCACGGGCAACGTGCGCGCGGCAAGCGCCATTGCCGTGGGGCAATCGGGCTTGTTCGCCGTGCTGTTCGCGCTGTGCACCGTGTGGACGTGGGGTGCTGTGGGCGTGTGGACGTCGTTTTTGGTGGGCGAGGCCGTTACGCTGGCGCTGCAGCTGGTGGTGGCGTGCGTGCTGTGGCGGCGCCGCGGTGCGAAAGCAGGCGTTGCCAACGGTGCCGCGCCCGCGGCGGGCTTGCCTGTGCCTGCCAACCGTGCGCGTGTAAACTTGCTAGACAAGATGCTGTACCTGCCTGAAACCTTCCAGGCGGATTGGCAGGCTGCTGCTACGTTTTCGTGCCAGCCCGCTATTGATGCTGTGGTGGCATGCTCGCAGCGTGTGGCAACATGGTGCGAAACGCAGGGCATCGATGGAAAGCGTGCCTATTTGATTTCGCTGGCCGTTGAGGAAATGGCCGGCAACGCGGTGGAGCACGGCTTTGCCAAAACGAAGCATCCGGCTATCGATGTGAAGCTTATCTTGAAGCGCGACGGTGCCCTGGTGCTGCGCATGCGCGACAACGGTGCGCCGTTCAACCCCATGGACCTGGATCTTTCGGCTGCTGACCCGTGCGCCGCCGTGGGCATTCGCATGCTGCGTCAAGGTGTGCGCAACGTGGAATACCAGAACACCGTCGGTCTGAACAACGTGGTGGTTACGTTATCTGCGCCTGCATAGCAGGGCGCTTTCGATAAAATCGCGCTTTACGGCCGCCTGCAAGCGTTGCAGGCGGCCGTTTTTTATTCGCGTTCCTTTACATTCTGATTCCAAAATAATTCACGAAAATGAATTATTCACGATTGACTAACATATGCAAATGCGGATAATATAGCTACGTTACAGCGATGATGCATCGCGGCATTTAATAGGGGAACAGTTCTTTAGGCAAGAAAGGGAAGACATGAAGAAGCAACTTCGCGTTGTGGTCGCGTCCGTGTGCGCGTTCGCCATGGTTGGCGCTTTTGCTCTGACCGGCTGCTCGTCTAACACGAGCTCCACGGAGCAGAAATCCGACTCCACCAAAACTGAGCAGGCTGCTGATAACAACAAGGAACAGGTTGAGCTGCAGGTTTTCGCAGCAAACTCCCTGTCTAAGGCTATGGAAGAGGTTGAGGCCGCCTACATCGCCGACGGTCATACCAACGTGTCTTTCGCCGATACGCAGTACAAGGCTTCCGGTGAGCTGAACGAGATGTTAGGTGCGGGCTCTTACGCCGACCTGTTGATTAGCGCATCGAAGGGCTCCATGGACACCGCCGTGGAGAAGGGCTACGTTGACAGCTCCACCCGCGTTGACATGTTCAAAAACGACCTGGTGATGGTTTCCAAGGAAGGCAGCGACCTGAAGGACGTCACGCTTGACGACATTGCCGCTGGCAAGTACTCCATCTGCGTTGGCGACGATTCCGTGCCGGCCGGCAACTACGCTGCCCAGTCCCTGTCCACCGTGGGCGTGTACACGCCTGCCGCATCCGACGAGGGCAAAACGGGCAAGGACATTTCCGGCAAGGGCGGCAGCTACCAGGCTTTCGTCGACGCGGGCCACTCCGTTGTTACCGACACCTCCGTGGGCAACGTGTGCAAGCATGCTCAGTCCGGCGACGTTGACATTGCCTTCGTGTACACTTCCGACGTGTACCGCTTCGGCGGCGTGCAGATTGTGGGCACCGTGCCGGCCAACACGCACAAAAACATCGTGTACCCCGGTGCGCTGACCACCAACTGCAAGAACAAGGAAGCAACCCAGGAGTTCTTGGATTGGTGCCTGTCCAGCGACAAGGCGCAGGAGATTTGGCAGAAGTGGGGCTTTGAGCTGGCCTAAGGCAGCGCTTGAGTCAACATGCTAAACAAGTAGGTTAAGCAAAAGGGGATGGGCTGCAGCGCGGCTCATCCCCTTATCGTGTGAGGGTGGTATATGGCGAAAAGGGGGATTGGCGTGAAGCGGCTTATCGCAAGTCTTGCTGTTGCATGCGCGCTGGTGCTGGGGTGTGCGCCAGCGGCGCTGGCCGACGATGCGCTCGGCGATGTGGATACGCCGGCGGTGGGCGCGAGCGCGGCAAGCGCGTCGGCAACGGGCGCGGCGCAACCTGCGGGCAGCGTGGACATATCGGCGGTGCAGGTGTCGAAAGACGGCGATGCGGCTGCGCTTGACGGCAGCAGTTTTGCGATAAGCGATTTCTCGCGTGCGCAGAAGGGCTCCAACCGCAGCATCGACGGCGAGTACCGCGGCTACGCGTACCTGGTTGGACAAGGGGCCGGCCGGGTTGCGCAGCTGATTGCCGTAGACGATTACGTGGTGGCCTACATTCCGCAGAGCATGGCGGCCGAGCGCAGCCTTGACTTCACGGATTCGCAGACAACTGATGCGCTCAAGCAGCTGTTCTGTGCGCTTGATGCCGGGCAATCGTCGGGCTCTGTGCCGCTGACGGATATCTCCACGTGGCATTTCACCACGCAGCAAACCTACGACGTGGGCACCGTGCGCTTTCAGTTCGACCAGGAAATCTCGGGCAAGGTGTATGCACTGGTCATCGGTACCGACGGCAGCGACATCACCGACAGCGAGAACGCGAACTATGCCAAGCCCTCGTTTGCCGATTTCGGCACTGTCGCACCGGCCGACAGCGTAACCATCGTGGCAAAAGCCACCGGCCTGGCGGCGGCGGGCGAGTTTTTGCAGAACCTGGACTGGAGCCCGCTGTGGGTAAGCCTTCGCACCACGGGCATCGCCATCATCTTCATTGTCATCTTGGGCCTGTTGGCGGCATATTTCTGCCTGAATTTAAGCCCGCGCGTGAAAGGCATTTTCGATGCCATCTTCACCATCCCCATGGTGCTGCCGCCTACGGTGTGCGGCTTTATCCTGCTGTTTGCGTGCGGTTCGAACACGGCGTTTGGCCGTTTCTGGATTGAAACGGGCTTCCCGCTTATCTTCAGCCCTACGGCATGCGTCATTGCTGCCGTGGTGGTGGCGTTCCCGCTGATGTACCGCAATGCGCTGGGGGCATTTGAGGGCCTTGACCCGAATATGCTCGATGCTGCGCGCACGCTGGGCTGGAGCAACGCGAAGATCTTCGTTCGGCTGATGCTGCCACTTTCGTGGAGCAGCATCGCGGCGGGCGCGGTGCTGTCGTTCGCGCGCGCGTTGGGCGAGTTCGGCGCGACGCTGTTTTTGGCGGGCAACTATTTGGGCGTCACGCGCACCATTCCCATTGCGATTTACTTCGAGTGGATGAACGGCAACGATTCGGTGGCGTGGTTCTGGACGGCGGTCATCATCGCGTTCAGCTTCGTGGTGATTCTGTTCATCAATTTGTGGAGCAGTCGCACCACGAAGTACCGCACGCGCGAAGGAAACTAAGGGGAAGCCATGAGTCTTGAGGTAGACATCGAGAAGAAATTCAAGGGCTTCCACTTGCGCCAGCAATTCTCGGCGGGCGACGAAACGCTGGGCCTTTTGGGTGCATCGGGCTGTGGCAAGTCGCTCACCATGCGCTCGATTGCCGGCATCGAGACGCCCGATGCCGGCAAAATCGTGGTGAATGGCAGGGTGTTTTTCGACAAGGCGCCCGGCAAGAAGGCGAAGGTCGACCTTTCGCCCCAGGAGCGCAAAACGGCGCTGCTGTTCCAAAATTACATGCTGTTCCCGAATCTGACCATCGAGCAAAACGTGGCGGCTGGCTTGCCGAAATCGGCCACGGCCGCCGAGCGCGCGCGGGCGGTGCGCGAGCAGTTGCAGCGTTTCGGGCTTCTGGGCATGGAGAAGCGCTACCCCGTGCAGCTTTCGGGCGGCCAGCAGCAGCGCGTGGCGCTTGC
>DJEE01000062.1:28423-33086 GCA_002431805.1 Eggerthellaceae bacterium UBA5906 | reverse complement strand
CTGTATGCTTTGCAGCACCGCGGTCAGGAGAGCTGCGGAATAGCGGTAAACGACGACGGCATTATTAACTGCTACAAGGACGCAGGGCTTGTAAACGACGTATTCAGCCGTGAAAAGCTCGCTTCGCTCGGCAGGGGGCAAATGGCTGTCGGTCACGTCCGCTACGGAACCACGGGAGGCGGCTCACGTGAGAACGCCCAGCCGATGGTAGTAAATCACATAAAGGGCAGTATGGCTCTCGCTCACAACGGCAACCTTACAAATGCAGCCGAGCTTCGCAGAGAGCTTGAGATGAGCGGTTCTATTTTTCACTCCACAAGCGACACCGAGGTTATTTCATATATCATAACCAAGGAGCGAATTGCCGCTCCGTCAATCGAGGCGGCGGTTTTTTCGGCAATGTACCGTCTCAAGGGAGCTTACTCGCTTATCATAATGTCGCCGTCAAAGCTGATAGCGGCGCGCGATCCGCTCGGATTCCGTCCGCTTTGCATAGGCAAAAAGGGAAACAAAACAATATTCGCTTCGGAATCGTGTGCGCTTTCCACTCTCGGTGCGGAATATGTACGCGATGTGCGTCCCGGTGAAATAGTGGTTATCGACAAATACGGTATGCGCTCAATAGAAGGTCATTGTTCCGACCGCAAAAAGGCTCTTTGCGTATTTGAATTTATATATTTCGCACGCCCGGATTCTGTTATTGAGGGCGCTTCGGTTCACCTTGCAAGGCAAAAGGCGGGAGAATTTCTCGCCGAAGAGCATCCCGTTGACGCAGACGTTGTCATAGGCGTACCGGACAGCGGACTCGACGCCGCAATGGGCTATGCCAAAAAATCGGGAATCCCCTACGGTATGGGATTTATCAAAAACAAATATATAGGCAGGTCGTTTATACAGCCGACTCAAGAGCAGCGCGAAAGCGACGTCAGGATAAAGCTGAATGTAATAGGCTCCACCGTAAGGGGCAAAAGAGTTGTTATGATAGACGACTCAATAGTTCGCGGAACAACAAGTGCAAGAATAGTAAAGCAGCTTCGCGACGCAGGCGCAAAAGAGGTTCATGTGCGCGTTTCGGCGCCTCCGTTCAGGCATCCGTGCTATTTCGGAACCGACATAGACTCGGTCGAAAACCTTATAGCGAACAACCATTCGATAGAGGAAATACGTCAAATAATCGGCGCTGACTCGCTCGGCTACCTCAGCGAAGAGCACGTATTTAAGCTCGCAGACGGCTGCAAGCTCGATTTCTGCGCCGCCTGCTTTAACGGCAAGTACCCCATAGAAATACCTGCCGACACCAACAAAACTCAATTTGAAAAGAAGATAAGCGAAAAGAAAGCAAAGGAGAATTTATAATGGAAAAGAGCTTTTCCGAAAGCTACAAGGCTGCCGGTGTTGACATAACCGCCGGTTACAAGTCAGTTGAGCTTATGAAACAGCATATCAAAAGAACTCTCACTCCGGGAGCTTTATCGGGCATCGGCGGCTTCGGCGGACTCTTTGACCTGTCGGGCGAAAAGTGTTCGGAACCCGTACTTGTCAGCGGCACGGACGGCGTCGGCACAAAGCTTAAAATCGCCATGCTTTTAGACAAGCACGACACCATCGGCATAGACTGCGTTGCAATGTGCGTAAACGATGTCATATGCTGCGGTGCAAAACCTCTCTTCTTTCTTGATTACATCGCCTGCGGCAAGAATATTCCCGAAAAGATTGCCTCAATAGTATCGGGCGTGGCAGAGGGCTGTGTCAGAGCCGAATGTGCTCTGATAGGCGGCGAAACCGCCGAACACCCCGGTATGATGCCCGAGGAGGACTATGACCTTGCGGGATTTACGGTAGGCATAGTTAACAAGCCCGACGTATTTGACAACAAGTCGGTAAAGCACGGCGACGTTATAATTGCCCTGCCCTCAAGCGGCGTACATTCAAACGGATTTTCACTTGTCAGAAAAGTATTCGATTTTGACAAGGGCGGCATAGATAAGAAGTACGACGAACTCGGCACAACCATAGGCGAAGCGCTTTTAACTCCCACCGAAATATATGTAAAGCCCGTGCTTGCTCTCGCAAAAGAGGTAAAAATAAAGGCGGTATCGCACATAACCGGCGGCGGATTTTACGAAAACATACCGAGAAGCCTGCCCGAAGGCATAACCGCTGTTATCGAGAAAAAAGCTCTTAAAATACTTCCTGTATTCGATATAATCGAGAAAACGGGCAACATACCCGAGCGCGATATGTTCAATACCTTTAATATGGGCGTGGGAATGAGCATAACAGTTGCCCCCGAGGACGCCGATAAGGCTGTAAAGGTTCTTCGCGAAAACGGCACAAAAGCGTATATCATAGGCGAAACAGCAAGCGGCGAAGACGGTGTTAAAATATGCTGAAAACAAGAATAGCCGTGTTTGTTTCCGGCGGCGGAACAAATTTTGAGTCTCTTATAAACGCCGAGGAAAACGGTAAGATACCGCACGGCGAGATAGTTTTGGTACTCTCTTCAAACAAGGACGCATACGCGCTCAAAAGAGCCGAAAATCACGGTATAAAATCCGTTGTATGCTCAAAAAAAGAGCTCGGAAGTCAGGAAAACTTTGAAAGAGAGATTTTAAAAAATCTCGAAGAAAACGACATTCAGTTGATTGTCCTTGCGGGATTTATGTCAATACTCTCAAAGGAGTTCACAAAGAAGTACGAAAACCGTATTATAAATGTTCACCCGTCGCTTATACCGTCGTTTTGCGGCGAGGGATATTACGGACTGCGCGTGCACAAGGCGGCTCTTGACTACGGAGTTAAGGTTACGGGCGCTACGGTGCACTTTGTAAATGAAATACCCGACGGCGGAAAAATAATTTATCAAAAGGCGGTTGAGGTCAAAGACTCCGACACTCCCGAAACGCTCCAAAAGCGCGTGATGGAGCAGGCGGAGTGGATAATACTTCCGAAAGCCGCCGAAACCGTATCAAAGAAATTAGCCGAGCAGAAAGGAAGCCGAATATGAAAACCGATAGCATCAAAAAGCTACTCTCAGAAAATGCTTATCCCGGCAGAGGAATAATACTCGGAAAGAGTGCCGACGGGAAAAAAGCCGTTATTGCTTATTTCATTATGGGAAGAAGCGTAAACAGCCGCAACCGCATTTTTGAAGAGACGGCGGACGGCATAAAAACAAAGGCGTTTGACGAGAGCAAGCTCTACGACCCGCATCTCATAATATACTCCCCCGTCAGAGTTCTCGGCAACAAGACCATAGTTACAAACGGCGACCAAACCGACACGATTTATGAGCTTATGGACAAACAGCAGACCTTTGAGCAGGCTCTTCGCACACGTGAATACGAAGATGACGCGCCGAATTACACGCCGAGAATTTCGGGTATAGTCCATTCCGGAAACGGGCTTATGAACTACGCGCTCTCCATAATCAAGTCGGCGGACGGCGACCCGTCCTGCACAGAGAGATTCACATATTCATACACAAACCCGTTAAGCGGTGTGGGACACTATATTCACACGTATCTCGGCGACGGAAATCCGTTACCGTCCTTTGAGGGCGAACCCGAAAAGGTTAAAATCGAGGGCGACATAGACACATTTACAAACGATATCTGGGAAAGCCTGAACTGCGACAACAAGGTTTCGCTTTTCGTAAGATTTATTGACATTGAAACAAACGAATATACCCAGAGAATCATCAACAAAAACAAATAAGAAGTAACTTTACGGAGGTCCGAAATGAAAGAGATCGAACTTAAATACGGCTGTAATCCAAATCAAAAACCGTCCAAAATTTTTATGGCGGACGGCAGAGACTTACCGGTTACCGTTTTGAACGGCAGACCAGGCTATATTAACTTCCTCGACGCGCTGAACAGCTATCAGCTTGTGAAAGAATTGAAATCCGCCATCGGTCTTCCCGCGGCTGCTTCATTTAAGCACGTCAGCCCTGCGGGTGCGGCTGTCGGCCTGCCGCTCTCCGATACGCTCAAAAAAATTTACTTGGTTGACGACGATGCCGTTCTCTCCCCTCTCGCCGCGGCATATGCAAGGGCAAGAGGCACCGACAGAATGTCATCTTTCGGCGATTGGATAGCGCTCTCGGACATATGCGACGTTCCCACGGCGCTGCTTATAAAGCATGAGGTTTCCGACGGCATAATTGCTCCCGGATACGAAAAAGAGGCTCTTGAAATCCTCAAATCCAAGAAAAAGGGAAATTACAATATAGTTGAAATAGACCCCGAATACAGACCTGCTCCGATAGAACATAAGGACGTTTACGGCGTTACCTTTGAGCAGGGCAGAAACGAATTAAAGATTGACGAGAGCTCGCTTTTAAACATAGTCACCGAAAACAAGGAGCTTCCGGACAGCGCCAAGCGTGACCTTATTATTTCGCTTATAACGCTTAAATACACACAGTCCAACTCCGTATGCTATGCGAAAGACGGTCAGACCATAGGCGTGGGCGCCGGTCAGCAGTCAAGAATACACTGCACGCGTTTGGCCGGCAGCAAAGCCGACAACTGGCATTTAAGACAGCATCCGAAGGTTCTCGCTCTCGATTTTACAGACTCGATAGGCAGACCGAGCAGGGACAACGCCATTGATGTTTACATTTCGGACGAATATGAGGACGTAATAGGCGACGACGTTT
>DJEE01000062.1:11545-28387 GCA_002431805.1 Eggerthellaceae bacterium UBA5906 | reverse complement strand
AAACACATTTAAGACACATCCCGAGCCCCTCACCAAAGAAGAGAAAAAGGCATGGCTCGCACAGTTTCACGATGTATCGCTCGGTTCGGACGCATTCTTCCCGTTTGACGACAACATAGAGCGTGCAAGAAGAAGCGGTGTTTCGTATATAGTTGAACCGGGCGGCTCCATACGTGACGACATAGTAATTGACTGCTGCAACAAACACGGTATTACCATGGCGTTCACAGGAATACGTCTTTTCCATCACTGATAAAACAATAAGAGGTTCTTAAAATGAAAATACTTGTAGTAGGCGCGGGCGGAAGAGAACACGCCATAATTAAAAAGCTGAAGGAAAATCCGGAGGTCACCGAAATTTTTGCCTGCCCCGGAAACGGCGGCATAGCAAAAGACGCGGAATGTGTTAACATAAGCGCCACGGACATTGACGGCATCGCGGATTTTGCCGTTAAAATGAACATCGATTTCTGCGTAGTGGCACCAGATGACCCGCTTGTGTTAGGATTGGTTGACGTTCTCGAAGAAAAGGGCATACCTTGCTTCGGTCCGTCAAAGAAAGCGGCGATAATTGAGGGAAGCAAGGTCTTTTCTAAAAATCTTATGAAAAAATACGGCATTCCGACGGCAGATTACGAGGTCTTTTCCGAGCCCGAAAAAGCGCTTTCCTATATAAAAGAAAAAAATGAATATCCGACCGTCATAAAGGCGGACGGTCTCGCTCTCGGCAAGGGCGTTATAATAGCCGAATCCGAAGAGCAGGCAGAGGACGCCATAAAAACAATAATGGAGGATAAAAAGTTCGGCGACAGCGGCAACAACGTCGTTATAGAGGAATTCTTAACAGGTCCCGAAGTTTCCGTTCTCTCATTTACCGACGGAAAGACCATTGTTCCGATGGTTTCGTCCATGGACCACAAGCGCGCTCTTGACGGCGACAAGGGGCTTAACACCGGCGGAATGGGAACAGTTGCGCCGAACCCCTATTACACCGCAGATATAGCAAAGGAATGTACCGAAAAGATATTTCTGCCCACCGTTAAGGCTATGAACAGCGAAAACAGAACCTTTAAGGGCTGCCTTTATTTCGGGCTTATGCTGACACAAAAGGGTCCGAAGGTTATAGAATACAACTGCCGCTTCGGCGACCCCGAAACGCAGGTGGTATTACCGCTTCTCAAAACCGACCTTCTCACGATTATGCGTGCGGTACATGATGAAACGCTCTCATTTTTAAATGTTGAATTCAAAGACGAAAGCGCGGCGTGCGTGGTTATCGCGTCGGGCGGATATCCGCTGTCTTACGGCAAAGGATATGAAATAGACTTCGGCGACAGCGAAATCACGGAAAACGTCACGGTATTTCACGCAGGCACAGCCGAAAAAGACGGCAAAATCGTAACCTCGGGCGGCAGAGTTCTCGGAGTTACGGCAACCGGCAAAAATCTTGAAGAGGCGCTCTCTACCGCATACAAAGCGGCGGAGCAGATTAAATTCAAGGATTCGTTTTACAGAAAAGACATAGGTGCGCGCGCTCTTGCCGCACTGAAAAAATAAACAGGAAGTGACGAAATGGTATACAGAATTTACGTTGAGAAGAAAAAACAATTCGCAGACGAGGCAGCGTCGCTTTTATCCGATATACGCTCGCTGCTTATGATAGACTCACTTGAAGAGCTCCGCATTTTCAACAGATACGATGTGGAAAACATCAGCGAAGAGCTTTTCGAGCGCTGTGAAAAAACAGTTTTCTCGGAGCCGCAGCTTGACAACACATATTCTCACCTGCCGCAGACCGACGCCACGGTATTTGCAGTTGAATATCTGCCGGGTCAGTTTGACCAGAGGGCGGACTCCTGCGCTCAGTGTATTCAGATAGTTTCGGAGGGCGACAAGCCGACGGTACGCACGGCAAAGGTATATATGCTTTTCGGAAAAATTACACCGGCACAGCTTACCGCCATCAAAAAATACGTTATCAACCCGGTAGAAAGCCGCGAGGCGTCACTTGAAAAGCCCGATACGTTAAAAACCGATTACGCTGTCCCGACGAGCGTTGAAACTCTCACGGGATTTACGGAGCTTAACGAAAACGAACTCAAGGCATTTATAGATAAATATGCTCTTGCAATGGATCTTGCGGACATAGAATTTTGCCGCAAATACTTTAAAAGCGAACATCGCGACCCGACCATAACGGAAATCAGAATGATTGATACATACTGGTCGGATCATTGCCGCCACACCACGTTTCTCACAACGATAGACGGAGTAAAAACAGAGGACGAAACGGTACAAAAGGCATACGACAGATATGTTTCCATACGCAAGGAGCTCGGCAGAACAAAGCCGCAAAACCTTATGGATTTGGCAACTATCGGTGCGCGTTATTTAAAGCACACGGGCGAGCTCAAAAATCTTGACGAGTCGGATGAAATCAACGCCTGCACGGTAAAAATAAAGGTTGACGTAGACGGCGAGGACGAAGATTGGCTCTTCTTATTCAAAAACGAAACTCACAACCATCCCACGGAAATCGAGCCGTTCGGCGGCGCGGCTACGTGTCTGGGCGGTGCCATTCGCGATCCCTTGTCGGGCCGCAGCTACGTGTACCAGGCCATGCGCGTTACCGGTGCTGCGAACCCGCTGGCGCCTGTGTCCGAAACGCTGCCGGGCAAATTGCCGCAGCGCAAGCTGGTAACCACGGCTGCTGCGGGCTATTCCAGTTACGGTAACCAAATCGGTTTGGCAACGGGCCAGGTCAACGAGCTGTATCATCCGGGTTACGTTGCCAAGCGCATGGAAATCGGCGCTGTTGTGGCAGCAACGCCGGCCGATCACGTGCGCCGCGAAACGCCGGCGCCGGGCGACGTGGTGGTGCTGTTGGGTGGCCGCACGGGTCGCGACGGCATCGGCGGCGCTACGGGCAGCTCGAAGGAGCACAACCTGGAATCGCTGGAGCACTGCGGCGCCGAGGTGCAGAAGGGCAACCCGCCTGAGGAGCGCAAGATTCAGCGCCTGTTCCGCCGCGGCGAGGCTACGCGCCTCATCAAGCGCTGCAACGACTTCGGTGCTGGCGGCGTTTCCGTGGCCATCGGCGAGCTGGCTGACGGCCTGCGCATCAACCTGAACAAGGTTCCGAAGAAGTACGAAGGCCTTGACGGCACTGAGCTGGCCATTTCCGAATCGCAGGAGCGCATGGCGTGCGCCATCGCCGCCGCGGACGTGGACGAGTTCCTGAAATACGCGCAGGAGGAAAACCTGGAAGCCACCGTGGTGGCCGAGGTTACCGACGATTCGCGCGTGCGCGTCATGTGGAACGGTAAGGCCATCATCGACGTGAGTCGCGAGTTCCTGGCCAGCAACGGCGCACCCAAGCAACAGGACGTGCATGTTGACCAGGCGGGCCGCTATGTGCGCACTTGGGAAGGCTCTACGCTTGCTGAGCGTATGAATTCCCTGGTCACCGACCTGAACGTATGCTCGAACAAGGGCTTGTCCGAACGTTTCGACTCGACCATCGGCGCGGCTACGGTGCTTATGCCGTTTGGTGGCAAGAATCAGCTTACCCCGGCGCAGGCCATGGTTGCCAAGCTGCCCGTTGATGGCGAAACCACCACGTGCAGCGGCATGGCCTGGGGCTTCAATCCATATCTGACGGAAGCCGACCAGTTCATCGGCTCGTACGTGGCCGTGGTGGAATCGGTGGCGCGCCTGGTGGCCGCCGGCTTCAAGCGCCAGGACATGTACCTGACGTTCCAGGAATACTTCGAAAGCCTGCGCGGCGATGCGCAGCGTTGGGGCAAGCCCACGGCTGCGGTGCTCGGTGCGCTTATGGCGCAGGTTGACTTGGGCATCGGCTCCATCGGCGGCAAGGACTCCATGTCCGGCAGCTTCGAGCAGCTTGACGTGCCGCCTACGCTTGTGTCGTTCGCCACGGCGGTGGGCAAGGTTGACCGCGTAACGTCGCCCGAGTTCAAGGGCGCGGGCCATCGCGTTGCGCTGGTGGCGCCGCGCTGCTACGATGCCGAGGGCATCGCGCCTGCGGCTGAAGATGCGCTGGCCGCTATGGACGCCGTGCAGGAGCTCATCGGCAGCGGTGCTGCGCTGGCGGTTTCCACGCCGGGCTATGGCTGCATCGCCGAGGCGCTGTTCAAGATGTGCGTGGGCAACGGCATCGGCGTTGCCCTGGATGACGTGAGCGCCGACGCGCTGTTCGCGCCTGCATACGGTAGCTTCCTGGTGGAGCTGGCCGACGGCGCGCAGCTGCCGGCAGCAACTGACAACCTTGACGTTACCGTTTTGGGTGCAACCACCGAGGCGTATCAGTTCGTTGCCGCAGGTGAGACGCTTGACATGGCCGCGCTGCAAGAAGCTTGGGAAAGCGGCATCGAAAGCGTGTACCCTTACCGCCAGGCTGGCGAGCCGGTGAAACAGGTGACGGTGAGCAACCGCCTGCCGCTTACATACAACGGCGTGATTGCGCGCCCGCGCGTGATCATCCCGGTGTTCCCCGGCACGAACTGCGAGTACGATTCGGCGCGCGCGTTCGAGCAGGCCGGTGCGGTGGCCGACGCGCTGGTCATCAACAACCTTACGCCCGCAGCGGTTGCCGAAAGCACGAAGGCGCTGGTGGAAGCCATCAAGAACAGCCAGATCATCATGCTGCCCGGCGGTTTTTCCGGTGGCGACGAGCCCGACGGTTCGGCGAAGTTCATCACGGCGTTCTTCCGCGCTCCCGAGGTTACCGAAGCGGTGCGTGACCTGCTGTTTAACCGCGACGGCCTCATGCTGGGCATCTGCAACGGTTTCCAAGCGCTTGTGAAGCTGGGCCTGGTGCCTTACGGCGACATCCGCCCCATGGACGCCGAGTGCCCCACGCTTACGTTCAACACCATCGGCCGCCATCAAAGCCGCCTGGTGCGCACGCGCGTGGCCAGCAACTTAAGCCCGTGGCTTTCACAGTGCGAGCCGGGCGACATCCACACGGTGGCCATCAGCCACGGCGAGGGCCGTTTCGTGTGCAACCCCGAGCTGCTGCACCAGCTTGAGGTGACGGGCCGCATTGCCACGCAGTACGTGGACGAGGCTGGTCAGCCCAGCATGGATTGGGATGTGAACCCCAACGGCTCGGTCATGGCCATCGAGGGCATCACCAGCCCCGACGGTCGCGTGCTCGGCAAGATGGGCCACGTAGAACGTCGCGGCGATGGCCTCTACAAAAACGTCCCCGGCAACAAATTCATGCCCCTCTTCGAAAGCGGCGTAAAGTACTTCACCGACTAGCACAGGAACAAAAATGGCGGCCATACGGCCGCCATTTTTTTTGCGCGCTCGCAAATGGGACAGGGGTCGGGTACTGTCTCAAATTGGAGCCCCGGGCGTTCGCGGCATGCTCGCCCCCCGTGGGACAGGGGTCGGGTACCGTCCCAATTGGGTTGCCGCTTGCGTGAACGGGGGGACGCGTGAACAGGGGATGGAGGTGGTGTTCAGGACTGACGCTCGGGAAACGTAAGTCTTGTCCTGAACACCCGCTCCGTCCCCTGTTCGCGGTTGCGCTACTTCGGGTTGCCCTTGCCTTCGCTTACGCGTAAATCTCTTTCTCCACCACCAGGTCGTTTTTGATCTTGCCGACCAGCTTTTGCAGCGCATCGATGCAGCGCGGGCGAATGTCGGCGCCAATAAGCACGTACATGATGGAATCGCCTACGTTCAGCATGCCCTCGTTGAGCCACACGCGCACGTAATACACGCCCGGCCAGGTCAGCGCCTCTTTTACAGCTTCATCAACGCCGGAGGCATCGTAGCTGAAATCAACTTGGGCAACCTGCCCGAGCCCCTCGACGCCCTCGCGCACCTGCGCTTTCGGCGTAATGCGCACCACGCCGTTGTGCGCAAGGAACATGCCGCACTGCGCGGCTTTCGGGTCCTGCTTTGCTTCGGCCAGCCACTGGTCCATGGAAGGTTCAGGTTTCGCCATGCTATATCCTTTCAAGATTATTTCCCCATGCGCCATATCCTAACGCATGAGTCAATCCAGCCGAAAGGATTCAACCCGCGAACTTTCAGACAGCATGCAAGATGGGGGTAAATTCGCCAGTCGCAAACGCCTTGCAGCAACTGCTCCGCCCCCCGCGTACATGGTTGCCCTCGGTCGAGCGTCAGCACGGTCAAGGGCCGGGTTCTTACGCGCAACCGCGCATCCCTGCATTCCGCGCGAAATTTACCTGCCTGATACAGCGCAGGCCGCGTGGGGCTGGTACTATAGTTCGGATTGAAAATGTCGCTAGTTTGCCGTATGCAACCTAGCGTCAGGAACTGCGAAGAAAGCGAGCGCTCCCATGTCTTTGGCACCATCAGACCACACGAAGCAACCCGACAATCGAACCACCATGGACCTGGGCGCTGTGCTGCCCATGACGGCCGAGGTTCGCAACGACCACCTGTTCGTGGGCGGCGTTGACATGGTCGAGCTGGCGCACAAAGAAGGCACCGCGCTGTACGTCATGGACGAGGCCGACCTGCGCAATCGCATGGAAACCTACCTCAAGGCGTTCCGCAGCCGTTATGAAAATTCCGACGTCATCTACGCCAGCAAGGCGTTTTTGAACAAGGAAGCTGCGCGCATCGTCAACCAGGAAGGCCTGTGCCTGGACGTGTCCGGCGGCGGCGAGCTGTGGTGCGCGCAGCAGGCGGGCTTCCCTATGGAGCGCGTGTTCGTGCACGGCAACAACAAAACGCCGCAGGAGCTGCGCGAGGCCATTTCCGCAGGTGTGGGCCGCATTGTGGTTGACAGCCGTATCGAGCTGGCGCGCGTGAGCAAAATCGCCGGCGAGCTGGGCGTCACGCAGAACATCTACATGCGCGTCACCCCCGGCGTCGAGGCCGACACGCATGAGTACATCCGCACGGGTTGCGAGGACAGCAAGTTCGGCTTCACCATGCTCGACGACTTCGCCTTCAAGTGCGTGGAGGATGCGCTGAACGCCCCGAACGTGCACCTGGCGGGCTTCCACTGCCACATCGGCTCGCAAATTTTCGCGCTGCACTCGTTCGCCGAGGCCGTGCAGGTGATGATCGAGTTCATTGCGCGCGTGAAAGAGCATTACGGCTTCGAGGTTGAGGAACTGGACATGGGCGGTGGCCTGGGCATTGCCTACACCGCCGAGGACAAGCCGTCCACCATCGACCAGTTCGCCGAGTGCACCGTCAATGCTGTGCGCGAAAACTGCGAGCGCCTAGGCGTGAAGCTGCCGCGCCTGTCGGTTGAGCCCGGCCGCAGCCTGGTGGCAACGCCCGGCATCACGCTGTACACCATCGGCATTCTGAAAACGCTGCCGAACATCCGCAAGTATGTGGCCATTGACGGCGGCATGTCCGACAACATCCGCACGGCGTTGTATCATGCCGACTACGAACCCACGATTGCGAACAAGGCCGGCCAGCCGCGCACCGAGATTGTCACGCTGTGCGGCAAGCATTGCGAAAGCGGCGACGCCGTGGTTATCGACATGCCGCTGCAAACGCCCGAGGTGGGCGATGTGGTTGCCGTGTTCGGCACCGGTGCCTACTGCTACACCATGGCCAGCAACTACAACGGCCAGCCGCGCCCTGCCATCGTATTCGTGAAGGACGGCCAGGCACGCGTGACCACCCGTCGCGAAACCTACGCCGACCTGTATCACCGCGATATTTAGTTCCGTTTTGCCTACGGCAAAACGGAAGTGCTCGACGTTGCGGCCGCCTGTGGCACGTCGCCTTCGCGCGAACCCGAAGACTCGCGTACTAAAGTACGCGTCGCCTTCGCGTTCCCACGAATTCGACGCACCACAGGCGCCCTCACTGACTTTGTTGGATCTGTGGGTCTTCTGAGGCGGTTAACGTTGAGCGTTTGACATGAAGTTTTAGGAACTGTGCCTTGCTTGTTCGGGGCTGGAACCTTTTGAAGGGGGATATATGACCATCAAACTTGGACTTGTCGGGACGGGCACCGTTGGCGGTGGCTGCATCGACATCCTGCAGAAGCACCGCGAAGACTTCAAGCGCCACCTGGGCGTGGACACGGAAATTGCGCGCGTGTGCTCGCGCAACCCCGAACAGGCGGAGGCGCACGGCGTGTCGCACCTGTTCACCACCGATTTCAACGACATCATCAATGACCCCGAAATCGACATTGTCATCGAGTTGATCGGCGGCACCACCGTTGCGCGCGATGTGGTGCTCGGTGCGCTGCGTGCCGGCAAGAACGTGGTTACCGCCAACAAGGCGCTCATGGCCACGTACGGCGAAGAGGTTATGGACCTTGCCCGCGAGAAGAACCTGGAAGTGGGCTTCGAGGCCAGCGTGGGCGGTGGCATCCCCATCATCCAACCGCTGAAGCATTCGCTGATCAGCAACGAGATTTCCTCGGTCATGGGTATTGTGAACGGCACCACCAACTACATGCTCACGCGCATGGTGGACGACGGCCTGTCGTACGACGACGCGCTGGCCGAGGCGCAGGCGAAGGGTTTCGCCGAGGCTGACCCCACCGCCGACGTGGACGGTTTTGACGCTGCCGCAAAAATCGCTATCCTGGCATCCATTGCGTTTAACAGCCGCGTGAAGCTGTCCGACGTGCACACCGAGGGCATTCGCAACATCACGCAGCTTGACATGGACACGGCCGATGACATGGGCTATGTCATCAAGCTGCTGGCGCTGGCACATCGCACGCCTGAGGGCATCGATGTGCGCGTGCATCCCACCATGCTGCCGAAAACACACCAAATGGCCCAGGTCAACGGCGTGTTCAATGCCATTTACGTTACGGGCGACGCCGTGGGTGAAACTATGTTCTTCGGCGAAGGCGCCGGCGCGGGTCCGGCCGCCGCGGCCGTTATGGGCGACGTGCTTGAGGTTGCACGCCACATGACGCTGGGCATCCCGCCCGTGGTTGGCTGCACGTGCACCGACAACCTGCCCATTTTGCCTATGGAACAGTTGCAGACGAAGTACTACATCCGCTTCGCCGTTGCCGACCGCTCCGGCGTGCTGGCCGCCATGGCCGGCGTGTTCGCCAAGCACGGTGTGAGCGTGCGCAGCGTGGTACAGCGCGGCAGCGCCGAGCATGAAACGGTGAACCTGAGCTACGTCACGCACACCGCCAGCGAGGCAAGCGTGCGTCGCGTGCTTGAGGAAATCGGCCAGCTCGACGATGTGCTGCGTGCCGAGCCTAGCGTCATCCGCGTAGAAGATTAAAAGGGGGTCCGGCTGTCTGACGGCAGCCGGACCGCTTGACATTGCGGGCGCTCGCAGCGCTGCATTTCGCAAGCGGTTACGAATCACGCGCCGAAGGGCGAATTGGAGAGGAATCTTGATGGAACAGTACAAAGAAGAGTTCATCCACTTCATGGTGCAAAGCCATGTTTTGAAGTTCGGCAGCTTCACGTTGAAAAGCGGCCGCCAGTCCCCGTTCTTCATGAACGCGGGCGCCTATGTAACGGGCGACCAGCTGCATCGCCTGGGCAAATACTACGCGCAGGCCATTCATGACAATTTCGGCCTGGACTTCGATGTGGTGTTCGGCCCGGCCTACAAGGGCATTCCGCTGGCCGTGGTTACCGCCATTGCGCTGCAGGAGCTTTACGGCAAGGAAGTGCGCTACTGCTGCAACCGTAAAGAGGTCAAGGATCACGGTGCCGACAAGGGCAACCTGCTGGGTGCCGACCTGCACGACGGCGACCGCGTCATCATGGTCGAGGACGTTACCACGTCCGGCAAGTCCATCGATGAAACGTACCCCATCCTTACCGGCGCTGCCAACGTTGACGTAAAAGGCCTGATCGTAAGCCTGAACCGCATGGAAGTTGGCAAAGGCGGCGTAGTTACCGCCCAAAAGGAAGTACAGGAGAAGTACGGTTTCCCCGTGGCGTCTATCGTTAGCATGGCCGAGGTTGTGGAGTGCTTGTACAACAAAGAGGTTGAGGGCGAGGTTGTCATCGACGACGCCACCAAGGCTGCCATCGACGAGTATTACAAGCAGTACGGTGCGCAGGAATAACCGCGTATACAGCTAAATGGTTTCGCAGAAGCGAGGTGCAATATGGATGCGTCAAACATTGGCGTGGTGTTCGATTGCGACGGCACGCTGCTTGATTCCATGGGTGTGTGGTATGAACTGCAAGAAGATCTGGCAAAGCGCGCCGGCGGCACGCTGACCAGCGACGATGTGGCGGAAATCGCCCCTATGAGCATTCCGGAGGTAGGGGCGTTTTTCCATAAGAAGTTTGGCCTGGGCGAAAGCGATGCCGAGGTTGTGGGCATGATTGACGAGTACATGCTTGATTTTTACCGCAACCGCGCTAAGGCTCGCCCCGGTGCGCTTGAGTTTGCGCAGGGCTTAGCTGCGCAGGGCGTGCATCTGACGGTGGCGTCATCAAGCCCCAAGGCATACCTGATGGCAGGCATGGAGCGTTGTGGGTTTGCCAACCTGCTCGACCGCGTGTTGTCCGTGAACGACGTGCATTCCACCAAGCGCGAGCCCGATGTGTGGGATCGTGCGCGCCAAATCATGGGCACGCCGAAGGAAACCACGTGGGGCGTTGAGGATTCCGCATATGCCGTGGACACGCTGCGCAATGCCGGCTATCGCACGCTTGGCGTGTACGACAGCGATGATGCGGGCACCTTCGATGCGCTGCAATCCGGTGCCGAACACGCCGTCTGCAGCTTCGAGGACCTTTCCGTGGAAGATTTCTTGGCCTGGAATAACCAACCCCTCTACGTAGGCGCGGCGAAGAAATAGCAGATCTGCGGCGCTAAGATGCAAAGAAGCCCGGTCGCATGACCGGGCTTCTTGTTTAATCCCAGGGGTTTTCTTGGAACAGCGGCTCGGGTGTGGGCGGACGATCCGAGTAGGGGTCGTAGCCGTCGTCGTCTTCTGCTTCCGCGCGAATGAACGGGTCGTTTTTCGGTTGGTCGGCTGCGCTGGTTTTCGCGCTTGTGCCTGCAGCCGCGCCTGTCGCGTGTGCGTTGTCCGCTGCGCCGTGTCCTGGCAAGGGCGTTACCTGGGGTTTCAGCGTGTAGTACTTCGACATGACGGGCTTATTCGGCGTCGCCGAGGCTGTTCAGATCGTACGGCGTGGTTTGGTACACGTAGTAGTTCAGCCAGTTCGTGTACAGCAGCTGCGCGTGCGCGCGCCACGTGCTCACCGGCTCCTGCGTGGGGTCGTCGTTCGGGAAGTAATGCGCCGGCACGGGTACGTCCAGGCCGTTGTTGACGTCACGGTTGTACTCGTTGCGCAGCGTGTCGGTGTCGTATTCGGGGTGGCCGAACACGAAGAAGTGACGGCTGTCGGTGCTCTTCGCAATGTACACACCGGCCTCGTCGGACTGCGCGACAATCTCCAGGCGCGGGTCGGCCTCGATGTCCTCGGGGTTGACGGTGGTGTGGCGCGAGTGCGGAGCCCAGAACTTGTCGTCGAAACCGCGCACAAGCGGGCTTGAGGGTTTCAGCACATCGTGGCAGAACACACCGGATAGCTTTTGGGGCAATTCGTGCTTCTGGATGCCGTAGTGATAGAAGATGCCGGCCTGCGCGCCCCAGCAGATGTGCAGCGTGGAGTGCACGTTGGTGGTGGACCATTTCATGATGCGGCATAGCTCGTCCCAGTAGTCCACGTCTTCGAATTCGTGCAGCTCTACCGGCGCACCCGTGATGATCATGCCGTCGTAGCGGTTGTTTTTCACCTGGTCAAACGTGCGGTAGAACGTTTTGAGGTGCTCTTGCGACACGTTTTTCGACTCGTGGCTGATGGTGTGCAAAAGCTCAACGTCAATTTGCAGCGGCGTATTGGACAGCTTGCGCATGATCTGCGTTTCCGTCTCGATTTTCTTCGGCATCAGGTTTAGCAGCAGCACGCGCAGCGGACGAATGTCCTGGTGCATGGCGCGATGCTCGGTCATCACGAAGATGTTCTCGCTTTCCAGCTGTTCGGTTGCGGGTAGCTGGTCGGGAATCCTGATAGGCATGACGACGCTTCCTTTCTATAGTGGCAGCCCCTCCGGGCAGTGTTGATTTCGCGTGGCAAGCAGGGGCGCGCCGGGGCGGCCTGCTTGCGGTGCCAGGCTCCGTTCGCCCGGCATAAACAACCGCTTGCACCATCATATCAAAGCGTCAGAATGCCGGGCTATTGGCAAACCAGAAAGCAAGTTATCGCCCCAAAGGAACGCCCAGCCCGGCCTTTACTCCGCAGCGCGCCTTGCCGCTGGCTCGCCCGCGCTCTCACAGAGCCGCTTTGCCCGATGTGCACGACGGCCTGAAGCCGGCGCACCGCAAGTAGGGCGCTCCTGCTTGCAAAAAATCTTGCAGTCCGTGTGAAAATTCTTGCGTTTTCCCAGATGGCCACACATGACCAGTTGACAGTGTGCGTAGTGAACCCGTAGACTACAAAAGTTCGCTTTCAAAAGCCCCGTAAAAGCAGGGTGGAGGCAGCGCCATGAAGGGAAGTCCAGACCCAACGCGGCGTGCTGGCGTAGGAAACCAGCGGCTAACAGACTTGCACTTTTGAAAAACGACACCCTGTGCGCTGTGGTCGCACAGCGTTACAGGACGGACATGGAGGAATAACAGTGAAGACGTATCACGCTAAGCCTCAAGAAGTTGAGCGCAAATGGTACATCATCGACGCTGAGGACCAGGTTCTCGGTCGTCTGGCTACCAAGGCCGCTACCATTCTGAAGGGCAAGCACAAGCCGCAGTACACGCCGCATGTTGACACCGGCGACTTCGTGATCATCATCAACGCGGACAAGGTTCGCGTCACGGGCACGAAGGAGCTGCACAAGACGTACTATCGCCACACGGGTCATCCGGGCGGACTGAAGTCTGAGACCTTCGCCGAGGCCATGGCCAAGCATCCCGAGCGCGTTATCGAGCATGCTGTTAAGGGCATGCTGCCGAAGAACACGCTGGGCCGCAAGCAGGGCATGAAGCTCAAGGTGTACGCTGGTGCCGAGCACCCGCATATGGCTCAGAAGCCGGTCGAGATCAAGATGGAGGACTAACCCATGGCGAATGAAGCATTGTACTACGGCACCGGTCGTCGTAAGAACGCTGTCGCTCGCGTGCGTCTCGTTCCCGGCACCGGCAAGGTGACTGTTAACGGTCGTGACGGCAAAGAGTACTTCGGCCGCGAGGCTCTGCTCGACTACGCCAAGGCCCCGTTCAAGGTCACGGATACTCAGGATCACTTCGACGTGCTCGCCCGCGTTAACGGCGGTGGCATCTCGGGTCAGGCCGGCGCTCTGCGTCACGGCATCTCCCGCGCTCTGCTTGAGGCTGGCGACTACCGCGCCGAGCTGAAGAAGGCTGGCTTCCTGACGCGCGATGCTCGTATGGTCGAGCGTAAGAAGTACGGTCTGAAGAAGGCCCGTAAGCGCCCGCAGTTCAGCAAGCGCTAAGGTTTGTTACTACTGGTTGTGCGTTGCGCAGCCGTGCAAGCCTGGAAAGCCCGTTCCGCGAAAGCGGGGCGGGCTTTCCGCGTTTTGGGGGAGTCCTGGGGCGCACGGTCGCCCAGGTGCCCCATCCCCGGCCCGGACGGCCCCCTCTTCGCAATGTTGTGTAACGAAACGTTCGCTGCGCTGAAAACTACCGGAAACATAGCACCGGTACCGTAAGTTACAGCAAGTTGACGTGCAGCTTGCCCCTGCAAGATGCTAAGCTACGGGAATTGGCAAATACGCTGGCCCGGCAAGCAGCGGCAAGGGAAGCGCGCGTCTGAAAGGTAACTATGAAGGAGCTCACGCCTATGTCGAAAATTCCTGAGATCTACGGCTCGATGGTGTTTAACGAGCACACGATGCAGGAGCGACTGCCATCTGCAACGTACAAAGACTTGATGAAGACCATCCAAAAGGGTGAGCCTCTCAACCTTGAAGTGGCTAACGTTGTTGCCCACGCCATGAAGGAATGGGCCATCGAAAAGGGCGCCACGCACTACACGCACTGGTTCCAGCCGCTGTCCGGCATCACGTCCGAGAAGCACGACAGCTTCCTTGACCCCACCGGCGACGGCCGTGCCATCATGAGCTTCTCCGGCAAGGAACTCATCCAGGGCGAGCCCGATGCCTCCAGCTTCCCGTCCGGCGGCCTGCGCGCAACGTTTGAGGCTCGCGGCTACACCGCTTGGGACCCCACCAGCTACGCGTTCATCAAGGACGAAGTGCTGTGCATCCCCACCGCGTTCTGCAGCTACACGGGCGAGGCGCTTGACAAGAAAACCCCGCTGCTGCGTTCCATGAGCGCCATCGACGAGCAGGCCAAGCGCGTGCTGGCGCTGTTCGGCGAGCATGTGGACCGCGTGGTCACTACCGTCGGTGCCGAGCAGGAGTACTTCCTGATCAGCGAAAAGGACTACGCAAAGCGCACTGACCTGATCATGACCGGCCGCACGCTGTTCGGCTACGCACCGCTGAAGGGCCAGGAGCTTGAAGAGCATTACTTCGGCGCCATCCGCCCCACCGTCAACGAGTTCATGAAGGAACTGGACGACGAACTGTGGAAGCTGGGCGTGTCCGCTAAGACCAAGCACAACGAGGTTGCTCCTGCGCAGCACGAGCTGGCGCCGCTGTTCACCAACGCCAACCGCGCCATCGACGAGAACCTGCTGACCATGGAGAAGATGCGCCTGCTGGCCAGCCATCACGGCCTGGTGTGCCTGCAGCATGAGAAGCCGTTCGAGGGCATCAACGGCTCCGGCAAGCACAACAACTGGTCCATTTCCGCCGGCAAAACCAACTTCCTGGATCCCGGCGAAACCCCCATGGACAACCTGCGCTTCCTGGTGTTCCTCACCGGCGTCATCCAGGCTGTTGACGATTACCAAGAGCTGCTGCGCATGACCGTGGCTTCCTGCGGCAACGACCACCGCTTGGGCGCTAACGAGGCGCCGCCGGCAATCGTGTCCATCTTCCTGGGCGACGAACTGGGTGCCATCGTGGACGCGCTTGTTGATGATCACGAGTACACCAGCGCGGAAAAGGTTGCTGTCGACCTGGGCGTTTCGGTGCTGCCGAACTTCCTGAAGGACAACACGGACCGCAACCGCACCAGCCCGTTTGCCTTCACTGGCAACAAGTTCGAGTTCCGCATGCCTGGCTCTGCCGTGAACCTGGCCGACTGCAACATGGTGCTGAACACCGCCATGGCCAAGTCGCTGAAGGATTTCGCCGACGCCATGGAGGGCAAGACGGGCGAGGAATTCGAGTCCGCCGCTATCGCCTACATCAAGGAGACGCTGAAGAAGCATCAGCGCATCATCTTCAACGGCAACGGCTATTCCGACGAGTGGCCCGCCGAGGCCGAGCGCCGTGGCCTGGCCAACAACCGCACCACCGCCGACGCGCTGCCGGCGTATGTGGCTGAGAAGAGCATCAAGCTGTTCGAAGAGTTCAACGTGCTTACCGAGGTTGAGGTTCGCAGCCGCTACGAGGTGAAGCTTGAGAAGTACACGAAGCTCATGAACATTGAGGTTCGCACGATGAAGCGCATGACGCGCCGCACGTATTTGCCGGCCATCAACAAGTACGCCACGCTGGTTGCCAACGAGATTAACGAGATGAAGGCTGCTGCAGCCGGCATCGACACCTCGGTGCAGGACGAGCTGCTGAAGACGGTCACGAACGGCATCAAGGAAATCAACGATGCCCTGAACGACCTGCACGCCGCTCACCTGGAGGTTCGCGCTATCGCCGACGAGCAGGAGAAGGCGAACAAGTATGCGCATGAGATTATCCCGAAGATGGATCGCCTGCGCGCCGGTGTGGACGCCATGGAGTGCGTGGTTGCGCACGACCTGTGGCCGGTGCCCACCTACAACGACATCCTGTTCTACTGCTAACAAGCAGAACAACGTCAGGGAATGTGAAGAGCCACCTTCGGGTGGCTCTTCTTTTTGCGCGGGTTTGGGACAGGGGTCGGGTCCGTGTCACGTTTGCGACCTTGGGTGGTTTGGGGCAGGGGCCGGGTCCGTGCCGCGTTTGCGGCCTTGGGCGGTTCCTTACAACGCGTGCGCGGGCTGAGGGCGGGCATCGTGAACATGGGGACGTAGCAGTGTTCACGATTGACCCCAACATTTCCGAACGGTAACCGTGAACACCGCTACGCCCCCCTGTTCACGCAGGCGGTTGCTGGTATAGCGGGCGGACTGCAGCCGCACTCCCTGGGTCCAGCGTGCGACTAGCGGCCTCCGGTACGTCCGCGTCTTCTATAGCTCGTCGGTGTCTAGCCAGATGGTGAAGGGACCGTCGTTGGTGAGGCTCACTTGCATCATGGCACCGAAGCGGCCGGTTTCCACGTGCGCAACGTCTTGGCGGGCGCGGGCAACGAACTGCTCGTAAAGGTGCTCAGCCGCATCGGGTGCACCAGCGCCGGTGAACGAGGGTCGGTTGCCCTTCTTGCAATTGGCGTACAGCGTGAACTGCGACACGATAAGCACCTGGCCGTCAACGTCGGCAAGCGAGCGGTTCGTTTTGCCGTTCTCGTCTTCGAAGATGCGCAACTTGAAGATCTTGCTCCACAAGCGCTCAATCTGCTCTGGCCCATCGTTTTGGCCCACGCCCAGCAAAATCAGGTACCCGCGACCACACGCGCCAACGGTAACGCCGTCAATGTCAACCTGCGCGCTCGTCACGCGCTGCACCAATGCTCGCATACATCCTCCTTCGCAACATGCGCTCCAGCATATCGCATTGCGAGGGCTAAAACCTCAAGTTGCCTGCCTGTGGCGTAAACGCACCAAGGGTGCCTCGGTGTTTTGGTGGTAAAACTGAGTCGGTGGGCGTGATCGCGCCGGTCGAACG
>DJEE01000062.1:699-11397 GCA_002431805.1 Eggerthellaceae bacterium UBA5906 | reverse complement strand
AGTAGCAGCCATAAGTCACGCAGCATTCTCCCAGGTCAACGGCTTGCAAAAAATGCTGCTACTCGGCCGGTTCCCAACAAAACACAAACACAAGCGAGTTTGCGACGCGGGCGCGCCGGAAGCGCGAGGTATCCGTTCGTTGCTCCTTTCCTGGCGAGTGGGTTGCACGGTGCCGGAAGGTGTCAAAAAACGCGTTAGTTTGTGACTTGTTGTGTGGGTGGCGAGTGGTGTGGTTCTGCACCATCCGTTGACCTGGGGAAATGTAAATCGAAAAAATCAGATAGTGTGTGCGTTCTAATTAAGTCACAAACTAACGCGTTTTTGACAAGTGGGCAGCGCGCGCAATGGCGAGGTGCGCGGCGGATGGTCGGGATGGCGGGTTGACATCCGGTGCCAAGCCCTACACTTTTTCTTCTTGGATGAGGTCGATCATCTCTTGGCTGGAGTGCACGCCGAGTTTTTGATAGATGTGCTGGCGGTGGGTGCTTACGGTGCTTTTTGACAGGCACAGCTGGTCTTGGATGTAGGCCAAGTTGCGTCCCTTAGCGAACAGCTGCATGATTTCGGTTTCGCGCTCGGAAAGCCCGCAGCGCGCGGCAACGGCCAGGCATTTGTTGGTGAAGCGGCGTTTCTTGTCGGTGGGCAGCAGATTTACGGCTGTTGCCAGGTCGCGCTCGGTGAACGCCATGAACGTGCACATAACCAGCGCCGCGCCGATAAGCGAGCAGGGAAACACGTCGGCTAATTGAAACGGCGTGAAGTGCACAACAAAGCGCCCAACAAACATGCCTACGATGGGGCCCGCCGTCCAGCCGGCGCGGATGAGCGAAAACGTGCGAACGCTGGTTGCGGGGTATTGGTGGCATGTGCCGCAGATGAGCACCCAGGCCAAAATACCGAAGCATTGGAACGCCGCTGCGTTGATGGCGTAAGGAATCACCACGTCAACGGGATACAGCATGGGTACGGGCAGCAAGGCAACTCCCAGCGCAATGAAGAACATAAGGATGCGATAGCACACCTCGGGTGCGCGTGGCGTTTTCATGCTGACCAGCGCCAGGGTGATAACGGTGGCGCCAAACCCAACGATGAGCGCGGCGCCAGCCTGCACCAGCGCGTAGTTGCCGTTGCCGCTACCAGCGATGCCCATTTGGATGTAGATGGTGCGCGCCATCTCGTTTGCGCAGCCTACCAGCGCCGAGCAAAATGCCAGGGTTAGCGTCAAGCGCGTAAGCTGGCGGCGTTCGTCGGGGTTTGCGGGCAGGGCCTGCGCGGGCAGCGGCTTTGCCAAAATGACAGCCTTGCTTTTCTCGGTGGAAGCGCCAGTGTCGCGCAAAAACGCGCTGATGATGGGCATGCTGGCGGCGAACAGGCACGACTCAAGCGGCCCGAAAAGCGAGTACACGCAAAACAGCGCCGACATGAAAATGTACCCCGTTGCGGCAATGGCGGCGGTGGCTTTAGCGGAGAACTTGCTGATAAGCAGGCCGAACTGCGCCAGAAAAATGCCGGACGACACGCCAGACGTCACGCCCGAAAGCACGGTGAACGCCATGCTTGCAGCAAACCAGCTTGCGGGAGCGTTGGGGCCGGCGCCCCCTGCGGCGGGCAACAGCAGCAGCGTAGAGATGCTCATGACAACGGCTGCGCCTATGCGCACGGGGCCGCGTGCCAACCACAGTGCGCATTGCGCGTGTCGCAAGCCTATGAAAATTTGCGTGGCAAGCAGCGCCAGGATGGAAATCAGATACACCGTATCAAGCACCGGCTCGCCCGGTTCTCCAACAATGTTGAGGCTTTGGAACGACATGGGCACCCAAGCAAGCATGCAGCCAAGGGCCACGCCTGTGAGCACCTCTGTGCGCCCGAGTGCCTCTTTTGCTTGTGCGCCGCCGTTTGCCAGCGACTTCGAAAGTTTCTCGCGTGCAGCTTCGGCGCGCTCGCCAGCGCATTCCGCACTGGCATTGCGGCCGCTTTTCGCGGCCTTCGAAGCGGTGCTATCGCCGCTGGTGTTCCCGCCGCGGCGCTGGCTTTCAGCAGCGCCTGCCGTGGGATTCCCCGTCTTTTTCTCCCCCAAAAAAGTGCCTTTCCTCGTCTGCTTTCATTATAGTACAGCCCTCGTGCGCGCCGCGGCCTTCGCGGCTGTGTGTAACCAACAGCTAACTCCATTAACAACGTTTCCCCAGTTCAACGTCATCATGCTAGGAACATGATTTCACTGCCGGGCCCTCAACCGTGCCTCCGGCTGGATTCTGAAAAGCCTGCGCGGGCCGTATCGTAGGCCCTGTCAAGTTTGCCGCGCAGCAAACCCCCAAACCCGATGCGCGGCAGCCTGAAACAGGCGGGCGGGACGTTTTCCCGCCTGCAAGACGAGGGGCGGCGCGCGGCTGGCAAAGGCCGCAAGCCGCAGAGGAGAAGGCGCCGCCTAAGGCGCCAGAAGAAAGGAGGATGCATGGGCAAGTTCACGATGACGCGTCGCACGTTCACGAAAATGGCAGCGGCAACCGCCGCGGCTGTTGGCGTAGCGGGCACTGCAGGTACCGCGCTGGCTGAAACGAAATCCAGCGGCGCTACCGCCGGCGAGGTCAAGCGCATCCGCTCCATGTGCCGTGGCTGCGGCAAGATGGAATGCGGCGTGTGGGTGTACGTGCAAGACGGCAAGGTCATCCGCAGCGAGGGCGACGAGTCCGCGTTCCAGTCCATGGGCAACCACTGCTCGAAGGGCCAGGCATCGCTGCAGGCTGCGTATCATCCGGATCGCTTGAAGTACCCCATGAAACGTACGAACCCGAAGGATTCCAACGACCCGGGTTGGCAGCGCATCACATGGGACGAGGCCATGGACACCATCGGCAGCAAGTTTTCCGAGCTGCAGTCCAAGTACGGCAACGAGACGTACTTCAGCATGGCTGGCACCAGTCGCATCTGGTCTATGGGCCCTTACGCGGCGTTGAAGCAGTGCTTTGTGAGTCCGAACGCCATTCAGGCCAACGAGATTTGCAAAGGCCCGCGCTTCTACGCCACGAAGCTCAACGACTACAACGCGTATAGCTGGATGGAAGTTGTCGGTCGCCCGCGCGTGTACGTGCAGTGGGGCGGCGCTTCCGAGCTTTCCAACTACGACGACAGCTGCCGTACCACCGTTGACGTTGCCATGCGCGCTGATTTCCACATTTTGGTGGACCCGCGTCAAACGAACCTGGGCAAGGAAGCCGACATCTGGCTGCCGCTGCGCCCCGGCACCGACGCCGCCATGGGCCTGGGCTGGATCAACGTCATCATCGACAAGGGCCTGTACGACGACCTGTACGTGCGCAAATGGACGAACGCTCCCATGCTGGTGGTGGAGGACGAAGATTGGGAAGGTTCCGTTTCCGATTCGCAGTCCACGCACGGCTCGAAGAAGAATCGCCTGCTCAAGCAGTCCGACATCAAGGAAGGCGGCTCGAACACCGCGTTCATGGTGCTCAACGAGGTGAACGGCGAGCTGACGTACTACGAGTCCAACGGCAAGTCCGTTGCCTCTTCCGTAACCGATGCTTCCGCCGCCGACCTGAGCCTGTCCGGCAGCGCAAGCTCCGGCCAGCTGCCCCACTGGGAAGGTGAGGACTGGAAGCCCGCGACCGCTGGCCGCGAGGCGCACATCCACGGCTTGGATCTGACGGGCCAAAGCCAAGGCTTCGTCATCGACGCCACGCCGTTCATCGACGGTTTGTACCCGGCGCTGTACACGCCCGAAGGCGGCATCGAGGTGACGCTGAAGGACGGCAAGAAGGTGCACTGCCGCACCGTGTGGGAGCACCTGTGCGACCGCGTTGCCGACTACACGCCCGAAAAGGTTGCCGAGATCACCGGCTGCAACGCCGACGACATCGAGCGTGCCGCCACTATCTACGCCACGCGCGTGGACCCGTCGACCGGCTACGGCAACGGCGGCATCCAGTACATGCTGCCGCTTGAGCACAGCTGCAACTCGCTGCAAACCAACCGCACCATGGACATTCTGTGCGGCATCACCGGCAACATGGACATCCCGGGCGGCATGCGCGGTTCTACCGCCGGCTGGCCGTTCTTCGACCTGGCCATGACGCTGCCGTCCGCCTCTTCGGTGAAGGGCAGCCCCGACCAGTCCAAGATCATCGGCGGCGACAAATTCCCCATGCTGGCTGACCCGAAGTGCAACCCCAGCTGGGCAGATGCCACCAGCATCTACAAGACCATCGAGTCCGGCGAGCCTTACAAGCTGTCGTGCGGCATCGGCCAAACCGGCGACCACATGAACCAGTCGAACAGCCTGTACGCTTACGAGCAGCTGAAGAAGCTGGACTTCTGGGTGTCTATCGACCTGTGGGAAACGCCTACCGTGGGCATCGCCGACATCGTGCTGCCCGCCGCGCACTGGATGGAGCTTGACTGCATCCGCAAGTCGCAGGGCGCGTCCGGCGCGTTCGGCGCCACGTGCAAGGCCGTGAACCCGCCGGCCGAGGCCGAGCCCGACTTGAAAATCGTCATGCGCCTGTTCAAAGCCATGGGCCAGCCGTACTGCGACGGCGCCACCGATGACGAGAAGTGGCCCATCGACGACGCGGAGAACGTGTGCAACACCATCGCCCTGGCCGGCTTCAAGATCCCGAAGTGGGAAGACTACAAGAAGGCCTACCAGGAGCAGGGCGTGTGGGACTCCAAAGTGGAGAAACCCGAGGCGTGGGGCACGTACCGCCGCTACGAAACCGGCTGGGCGACCACGTCCGACAGCCCCGCGGCTGTGCAGGCGGTTATGGACCATCCGCAAGGTTGGGACACGTCCACCGGCAAGCAGGAGATCTGGTCCACGGTCATCGACAACTACTATCCCAACGATGACCAGGCCATCCCGCAGTTCCGCGAGGCCCCGCACGGCCCGGTGGCCGACCCCGACCTGTTCAAGGACGACAACGCGTTTTTGGCGACCACCGGCCGCCGCATCCCCGTGTACTTCCACAACGAGCACAGGCAGCTGCCCTGGTGCCGCGAGCTGTGGCCCGTGCCGCGCATCGAGATGAACCCCGAGGACGCCGAGCGCATCGGCGTCGAGCAGGGCGATTGGGTGTGGATCGAGACGAAGGAGCACAAGATCCGCGAAGTGGTCGACCTGTACCACGGCATCGCGCCGGGCGTGGTAAACCTTGAGCACCAGTGGTGGTTCCCCGAGCTGAAGCAGGCCGACAAGGGCTTTCCGCTGTGCGGCGTGAACTGCCTGATCGACAAGGACGCTCAGGACCCGTTCATCGGCACGTCGAACCTGCGCGCTTACGGCGTGAAGGTGTATAAGGCCACGGCGGAGAATTCGCCGTTTGGCAACCCCGTGCCCTGTGGCGACGACGGCACCGAGATCATTCACGATTCCAGCGATCCGCGCTTGAAGGCGTGGGTGCCTGACTACGAAGGGAGGACGCAGGCATGAGCCATCCGGCAATCGTAACCGACCTGAACAAGTGCGTCGGCTGCCTGGCATGCAGCGTTGCGTGCAAGGCGTTCAACGGCGTGCCGATTGGCAGCTTCTGGAACAAGACGCTGCGCATCGGCCCCTATCCAACGGCTGAGGGCTCCGGTCATTTCCCGGACGTGTACACGTACTTTCTGACCGTGCAGTGTCAGCACTGCGCCGACCCCGAGTGCGTGAAGGTGTGCCCCACCGAGGCAAGCCACATCGCCGAGGACGGCACCGTGCAGATTGACAAGTCGAAGTGCATCGGCTGCCAGTTCTGCGCTATGAGCTGCCCTTATGGCGTTCGCTACCTTAACGAGGAAGAGCGTGTGGTGGAGAAGTGCACGCTGTGCGAGCAGAAGATCGCGCAGGGCGAGCTGCCCCAGTGCGTTACCCAGTGTGGCGGTTTCGCGCGTTTCTTCGGCGATCTGGACAAGGGCATCGAAAGCTTCCGCGGCCCCTACAACAAGACGCTTGGCGAGCTGACCGGCGAAGACGGCGACTATCCCGTTAAGCCGTACAAGGACTCCGACGTGCATCACCTGCCTGACGTGGGCAATCATCCGTCGTTCCGCTACATCCTGCGTAATCACGAGTGGAAGGGAGAAGAGTAATGGAACTGCAATGGCCTCTGATCCTTTTCACCACGCTGGTTGCGTGGAGTGCCGGCATCTTCGGCGCGCAGGGCGTGCTTGCGCTTAAGGGTGCGGGCCGCAAGGCGCAGCTGCCGGCCCTGATCGCCTCGCTGGTCACGCTGTGCATTGGCGGCATCGCGGTGTTCTTCCACCTGCAGCATTGGGAGCGCATCTTCAACGGCTTCGGCCACATTACTTCTGGGATTACCCAGGAGCTCATCGCCATCGTGGTGATGGTGGTGCTGATGGTCGCGTACTTCGTCATGCTGCGCAAGTCCGGCAACGGCACCGTGCCGAAGTGGTGCGCCGTGTGCGCCGCGGTCATCGCGGTGGTGCTGGCGGCGGTGTGTGCTCACTCGTATATGATGCCCGCGCGTCCGGCATGGAACTCGGTGCTCGAGGTGTTGTCTATCGTGGGCGCGGCGTGCGTGCTCGGCCCGGCAACTGTTGCCGTGATCATGGCCGTTGCCGGTGACGACGTGGCTGCCGTTGGCACGCCGGCGCTTGTAGGCGCGGTCATTGGCGCGGTGTGCGCGGTGGCGTACGCGGTGTTCTTGCAGGTCAGTGGTGGTTCGTTCGTGGAGGTTGGCAACTACTTCGACCCCACGCACCCCACCAAGGCTATGGTGGACGCCGCTGCCGTTGCTGGCGGTCAGGCCGTGCTGCTGTGGCTGGGCGCCGTAGTTGTGGGCGCGGTCGTGCCGCTGGCGTGCTGTCTGCTTGCCAAGCGCAAGGCCGACGCGGCTAGCTGGAAGATCTTCGGCTCCGTAGCGGTTGTGGCCGCCCTGGCCGGCGCCATCTGCCTGCGCATAGCCTTCTACAACATGGGCCTGTCCGTGTTCATGTTCTACTAGGCCGCCGCGCTTGGGGCCGGGGTTTCCCGGCCCCAAGCACAAGTCGGCAGGCAACTACTAGGCTTCGCCCCGACCCCGCCGCGCGATCGCGCATGGGGCGGGGGTCGGGTACCGTCTTGCGAGCCGTGCCCCATCTGCTTTACCGTTTGGCATTCCGCCGTCGGCTTAACCCCTCCTCGGCGGCGGAATGTCACGAACTCGCTTGTGTTTGCGTTTTAACGTGGGAAGTGCGAGTAGCAACCGTGTCTTGCATTGCGTTTTCCCAGGTCAACGCTTTGAGAAAAATTAGGCTACCTGGCCGGTTCCCAACAAAACGCAAACACGAGCGAGTTCGTGACGCAGGCATGCGCTCCACCGTTCGTACAGGCGCTTCCTGAAAGCGCGGCCGGTTTCGCGGCAAGTCATGATGGCAAAAACGCGTTAGTTTGTGGCTTGCTGCGCGGATGGTGGGTAGCGCAGTTTTGCGTCACTTGATGACCTGGGGAAACGTTGCCCAGCAGGGTTGGATACCCCGCATGTTCCGATTAAGTCACAAACTAACGCGATTTTTCGGCACCCCCCTCAAGTGGCCCTCTTTCGTTTGGAGACATCCTTCCCCTTACCCCCCCCTTGCAAACAGGAATGTCTCCAAACGAAAGGGAGCACTTTGCCCCCCATCCGTTGATTTGCCTAGCATTGTGCACGGTTGAGTGAGATTTTGCCGCTTCATTTGCGCTATGCTTTGCGAAACGGAAGCCGCGGACGGCGCGGCTGGTTGGGGAAGGAGCCGGTATGCAGGAAGTGCTGTTTTTGGAGTATCCGAAGTGCTCAACGTGTAAGAAGTCGAAGGCGTGGCTGGACGCGCATGGCGTGGCATATGCGGACCGCGACATTGTGACCGATAACCCCACGGCGGCTGAGCTGGCCGAATGGCATGCGAAAAGCGGGTTGCCGCTGCGTCGGTTCTTCAATACCAGCGGGCAGCTGTATCGCCAGCAAAACGTGAAGGCCCAGCTAGATGCGGGCATGTCGGACGCAGAAGCCTACGAGCTGCTGGCAACCAACGGCATGCTGGTAAAGCGCCCCATCATCGTGGGCCCCAACTTCGTCCTAACCGGCTTCAAAGAAGCAGACTGGCAAGCCGCGCTGCTATAGGCATTTCGCATCCGGTCTACTCGATTTAGACAAATGGGAGTAATGCCATAGAGAATTGTCGGTGGTAGTGCCGTAGGCAAATTACTCGCACAAATGCAATCAAGGGAGTGTGGGCCACCTTTGCCTTTAACTTGGTGCCCAATTAATCTTACTCTCTCTATGTCTCCCGTTTCTCGCGTCCAGGAAATGGAAGGCTGTTCAGTTGGGGCCGCGGGTAGAAGAACATGCTTCTCTACCCGCGGCCGGAAAATGCTAGGTTTGCGCAGAGTGTCTCCTTCAAGCAAAAGCTGGAGGGCGTCTCCTATAGCGAGATATACGTTAACGACGAACTGCTCGAACTGCGGCACGGTCAAGCGGCGTTTTCGTAATGCGGGTATGAACGATATGTTCAATTGACTGCTTGGTTGTGATTCCCTCGCGAACGATTTGGTGGCGCGGATACGCAATTGCGATAGCTCTGGGGCGACTGCGCGGTGGAGGCTAAAACTCGCTCACGAAATTGTATTTTACCTGGTAGGTGGGTTGTTGGGAAAAGCTTTATTTCGGCACTTAATATCGGTGCGTTTACGAATGCGGCGCGGCTTAATTGGCTGCGTGTGAGACAATGGGGTTGGAACGTTATGGTGCGGAACTTTGTGGAAGGGAGTGCCTGGTGAGCGAGGGAATGGGTAAGCATGGCGCTGGCGCAGGCGGTTCCGCTGCGGGCAGCAAGAAGCCTATGGTGATTGCGGCTGTGGCGGCCGTTGTTGTGGTGCTGATTGTGGTGGCGGTTGCGTTTGCCACGTGCGGAAAAAGCAGCGATTCGGCGAAGTCGGACAGCGCCGGTGCGGGCACTGCGGCTACGGAGCAGTCCGCTGGCGGCAAGTCGGGCAGCGGGTCTGATGGCAAGAACGCCGCCGATGCAACGGCTTCCGGGTCGCAGGCTGCTACGAGCGATTCCGCGCAGGCTAGCGGGTCGGGTTCGGCGGCTGGTGCGGCAACGGGCAATGGCTCCGGCGGCGGCGCGGATGATGGCTCGGCCGACAATGTGGTGGACTTTGGCAGCATTGCGGGCGGGTCAACGTCTGGTGGCAGCTCGGCCGATAACGCTGAGTCTGGGAACTCGGGCTCGGGTGGCAATTCCGGCGGTGGCTCGGGCACCGGCTCGGGCGGCAATTCTGGCGGCTCGGGCAATGGTGGTTCCGGATCGTCCGATAAACCTTCCAGCGAAGGTGGCGTTTGGACGGGGTACTACTAGGCCATGAGTTCGCAAACTAATAATGCCGGCGACGGATGTGAGGGTGCGCGCTTTCGGGTTCGTCTTGCCGACCTTACCGTTGACGTTGAATCACTGCACCAAGGGGTTCGCCGCTTGTGCGAAGACTACGTGGCTGATGCAAATAACGCGTCAGCTGACCTGGCTATTTGCGTAACGCAAGACGCCATTGACGCCGAGCGTGCCATCTCTACCGACGAGCATCCGTGGTCGGACGCGTATTTGGAAACGCTTGCCGTTTTGCGCGCACTTTCCGAGCAGCTGCCCGCGCGGCGGCGCATGCTCATGCACGGCGCGGTTATCCAGTACGCCGGGCGCGCGTACCTGTTCACGGCCCCAAGCGGCACGGGGAAGTCCACGCACATCATGCTGTGGCGGCAGTATTTGGGGCCTAACGTGCGCGTTGTGAACGGTGACAAGCCGATAGTGCGCATCCCCGATGCTGCCGAGCGGCCGGCGGTGGTGTACGGCACGCCGTGGGCGGGCAAGGAAGGCTGGCAGGAAAACGTATCCGCGCCGCTTGCGGGCGTGGTGTTTCTGTCGCGCAGCGAACCGGGTGCGTCGTCCATTCGCTGCATCAGCGCGAGCGCGTGTCTGGATCGCATTATGCGCCAGGTGTACATGCCGAAAAGCGCCGAAGCGGCAGGCGCAACGCTGGAACTGATTGACGCGCTGCTTACGCGCACGCCGCTGTACGAGCTAGCTTGCGACATGTTCGAGGACGCCGTTCGCGTGAGCTTCGAAGCGCTCACCGGCTTGCCGTATAAGCCGACAATCTAAGGGTGCGCTTATCGGGCAACTGAAAGGCTGGCGGTTGTGCGCCAGTGTTACGATCCAAAAAAACGAAGGCGACGGCCAACCAGCCGTCGCCTTCGTTTTCTTAACTGAAATTATTGCAACCGGTTGCAATAATTTCAGTTTGCGATGGACGATGAGGCAAGTGACGGGTTCTCGCTCAGGCGTTGGTTTTGTGTTGTGGCGCATTGCTTGATGGCGGGCTGCTGGCGCCAGGGTTAGGCGGCGCTTGCCGTATAATCTGACTATCCAGGAAAGCTATACGAAAGCGGCCGTGCCGCCTTCGGGTTGAAAGGGGCGCGGCATGCGCATCAAGGAAGGGTTTGTGCTCCGCGAGGTTGCGGGGCAGAACGTGGTTATTGCCACGGGCGAGGCCAGCAAAACGTTCCATGGCATGATCAAGCTGAACGAAACGGGGCGCGTGATTTGGGAAGGGCTTGCCGCGGGCAAGTCGGATGACCAGATTGTGGCCGACTTGACGTCTGCGTACGATGTGAGTGCCGAAAAGGCTGCCGCCGATGTTGCGGCGTTCGTCAAACAGGCCGCCGACCAGGGGTT
>DJEE01000062.1:0-670 GCA_002431805.1 Eggerthellaceae bacterium UBA5906 | reverse complement strand
TTGGCATAAGTGGCTTCATCATCCGGGCAAAATAACGCAAACGAAGCGGCAAAGGTTGCAGCAGGCGGCATGCATATTGAGGATGCGCTGGCAACGCAAGGCATGTACGTGGGCACCACGGTGGGCGTGAGCATGCGTCCGATGCTGCGTAATCGCCGCGACACCATTATCGTGGAGCCGCTGCGGGGCCGCAGGCTGCGTCGGTTCGAGGTGCCGTTGTACCGTCGCGGCAGTGCGTATGTGCTGCATCGCTGCGTTGAGGTGCATCCCAGCAGCTACACCATGCTCGGCGACAACTGCTTAAACAAGGAGTCGAACATCCCTGATGAGCGCGTTATTGGCGTGCTAACCGGCTTTTATCGCGGCAACAAACAGGTGAACATGAACGGCTTGCCGTACCGCGCATACGTGCGCACTTGGTACGCGCTGTACCCGCTGCGTCGCTGTGCTATGCGTGCGCGGGCGTTGGCCGGCCACGTGAAACGCCGCGTGCTGGGCGGTGCGCCCACAACGCCGGGCGCAGGCGCTCCGGCAAGCAAAGCCAGTGTAGATACAGCGTTGAACAGGGAAAACGCAAACAAGCACGGTGATCTTAGGTGAGCGCGGCAAACAAGTTGCAGGCGCTTTTCAGCGGCGGTGCTCCGGCGCGTCGTTGGATTGCGGGCGTGAT
>DJEE01000078.1 GCA_002431805.1 Eggerthellaceae bacterium UBA5906 | reverse complement strand
GTGGCGCTTTCGTGCGAGCAGGACTGTTTGAGCGACTGGGTGCCGGCGAAGGCCTCGACGTCACAAGCACCAGCACAGATATCCTCGTAGGCTTCGAAGATGGGGGCGCATTTCATAACCAGGCCGTCACCGCCGCCGTAGGGTTCGTCGTCGGTGGTGCGATGGCGGTCGTGCGTCCAATTGCGCAGGTCGTGCGCCGTGAATTGCAGGATGCCCTTTTCCTGGGCGATGCGCATCATGGAAGCGCCCATCACAGACGCATACATATCGGGAAACGTTGACAACGTTTCGATGATCATGGGGTTCTCCTGAGCGGTGTTACAGATCAAGCAGGCCGTTGGGCAGGTTCACGTAGATGCAGCGCTCCTGCTCGTCAAGCCCTTCGAAAAACTCGTCTACCACGGGGATGAGCACGGTGGCGTCAGAGCCTTCGCGCGCCACTTCAAGCAGGTGCTGCCCGGGCATTTCGTTGATGGAGACAGCCGTGCCGATAAAGCCTGCAACAGCATCGATGACCTCAAAGCCTTCGATACCGCCTTCCTGCAGCTCGAGCACGTCTTCGGGAAGGTCTTCGCGGCGCACCAGGGCGTAGCAACCCACCAGCGCGTCGGCGGTGTTGGCATCGGTGACCGTGTCGAACTGCACCAGGTAGCCGCCTTTAGGCTCGGGGCGCACCTCGCATACGGTGCCGTGGCGCGGCACATCTATGACGGGCGGAACGAACGCAGCCGACATGCCCTCTTCAAGCAAGAAAGGAAGACCCGCCACGCTTCGCGCGACGAGCCCCCCTTTCACATGCTTAGCTTTCGTAAATTCGGCTACGCGGACCCAAGCGCCCATTAATCGAGCAGCTCCACGTCTACGTGCGTGTTCGTGCTAGAAGCAGCCGCGCGCGCAAGCGTGCGGATAGCCTTGATCACGCGACCTTGACGGCCGATGACCTTGCCTGCATCTTCTTCGTTCACGCGAACTTCCACGAAGATGGAGCCCTCTTCGGTGTCACGCGCATCGATGACCAAGTCGTCCGGGTTATCGATGAGCGGACGAATCACGGACTCAACAAGCCCGGCGATATCCTCGGTCTGGGTTGCCATGATGCTTACGCCTGCTCGCGATACTTCTTGATGAGAGCAGCAACCGTGTCGGTGGGCTGAGCGCCGTTAGCCAGCCACTGGTCGCACTTCTCCAGGTCGATCTTGACCATGGCAGGCTCGGTCAGCGGGTTATAACGGCCGATGTCGTCGATGAACTTGCCGTCGCGCGGGCAGCGGGAATCGGCAACGACGATGCGGTAGTACGGACGCTTCTTGGCGCCGTGACGGGCCAGGCGAATCTTAACCATGAAGAGTAACTCCTTCTTGCAACTTACGTAATTCTTCTTTGCCAGCCCGCAAAAAGCGCGCAGCAAAACAGCAGTTGTTTATGATAAGGCGAAAACACCGGATTGACAAGTCTTCGGTTTCGTTATCACCAGGTGTTCACGAATAACACGGACAGGCGAAGGTTGCAAGCCTTCCGCCACGCGGCAGCTCGGCCGACCGGTCGGGGCTAGCGGCCTCAGCAAGGCTGCGAGGCGTCGAGCGTGTCGATGTAGTAGATAAAGATGTCCTCGTAGCCGCCCAGGCCGTTGATGAAACCACCGGGGATTTTGCCCACCTTCGTGAAGCCGATGGATTCGTAGAGGTGCTGCGCGGATTCGTTCGAGGCCACCACCGCGTTGAACTGCAGGCCGCGGAAACCCTTCTTGCCGCAGGTTTCGATGCAGTGCTCCACCAGCTTGCGGCCAAGCCCCAACCCGCGCGAGGCGGAAGCCACGGCGAAACTGGCGTTGGCGATGTGCGCACAGCGGCCGATGTTGTTGGGATGCAGGATGTACAGGCCGAAGATGATACCGTTCACCTCGGCCACCATGGTGGCGGTTTGCGCCGAGAAAAACTCATCGGCATTCTGCTCGGTAAGCGGCGTTACCTGCGGAAACGCATCGCCCGCCTCCACAACCTCATTCCAGATGCGCACCATTGCGCGGATGTCGTCAGCCACATAAGGCCTAATTTGCAACTCCATTGCCTCCCCTTTCGCCGTCAAGCGCTCCTTTTTTTCACGCCAATACGAATAGCTCGATGAACAGTCACAGTCAGTGAGGGCGCTTGTGGTGCCCTGAATTCGCCTGAAGCAAGCGAGCATAGGCCTTTGGGCCATGCTCCCGCAGCTGAAGGCGAAGACAGGGTGCCACAAGCGGCCGCAACGTCGACCGGTCCGTCGGCCGTCACGCCGACGGAACTACTTAATGTCCCCCATCATGTCTTGGATTTTCTTCAGGTCGGACATTTTCATGCCGCCCATGCCGGGGATGCGGCGGCGTTTGCCTTTGCCTTTACCCTTCTTGCCACGTCCGCCCATGTCCTCGACGGCCGGCATCATCTTCTTCATCATCTTCTTGGTTTCGTTGAATTTCTTCATCAGCTGGTTCACTTCGGTGACCGACACGCCCGCGCCGGCTGCGATGCGTGCGCGACGGCTGCCGTTGAGCAGGTCGGGCTTTTCACGCTCAGCCTTAGTCATGGAGTTGATGATGACCTCCATGCGATCAAGCGCACCCTCGTCTACCTGGCCCTGGCCTAAGGCCTTCTCGCCGCCGGGAAGCGCGCTGATGAGCTTTTGCACGCCGCCCATCTTGCGGATTTGGCGGTTCATGGTGATGAAGTCGTTTAGGGTGAGCTGGCTTTTCATGAGACGCTCGGTCTCGGCCTGCTCTTCTTCCTGCTGCTGAACCTTCACAGCCGACTCGATAAGGCTGAGCATGTCGCCCATGCCAAGGATGCGGCGCGCCATGCGGTCGGGGTGGAATTCTTCCAGCGAATCGGGCTTTTCGCCGGCGCTGATGAACTTGATGGGTTTGCCGGTTACCTCGCGGATGGAAAGCGCGCCGCCGCCGCGAGCGTCGCCGTCCATCTTCGACATGATGACGCCGTCGAAATCGACGCGCTCGGCGAACGCCGCGGCCACGTTAACCACGTCTTGGCCGGTCATGGCGTCAACCACCATGAGGATTTGGTCGGGCTTGACGGCTTTTTTAATAGCCTGCGCCTCTTCCATCATCTGCTCGTCAACGTGCAAGCGGCCAGCCGTGTCAACGATGACCACGTCACGCAGGTTGTCGATGGCCTCCTGCACGCCGCCTTTGGCGATGGCCACGGGGTCTTTGCCGTCGCCGCGGAACACGCGCACGCCGATTTCGTTGCCGAGCGTTTCCAGCTGATCGGCGGCAGCAGGGCGGTACACGTCGCAGGCAGCCAAAAGCGGGCTGTGACCCTCGGCCTTCAAGCGGTACGCCAGCTTGGCGGCCGCCGTGGTTTTGCCCGAACCCTGCAGGCCCACCAGCATGATGACGTTGGGGATGCGGCTTGACAGCACCAGCTTGCTGTCGGTGCGCCCGAGCAGTGCGGTAAGCTCATCGGTGACGATTTTGATGACGTTTTGCGTGGGAGAAAGCGACTCGAGCACCTCGGCGTCAAGGCAGCGCTCCTTCGTGCGGGCCACGAACTGCTTGACCACCTTGAAGTTGACGTCAGCTTCCAGCATGGCCATGCGTACCTCGCGCATGGCGGTGTTGATGTCGTCCTCGGTCAGGCGGCCCTTGCCGCGCAGGCCGGAAAAGATGCCTTGCAGGCGATCGGAAAGGTTTTCGAACATGAAGCGCCTCTTCTTGCGTGTCACGTGTGTTTGCAATCTTTTGAATTATAGCCGAAGGCACCCAGACGCAACACAGCGCAAGAAAAACAGCGAAGCGAGCCCACAAGGACCCGCTTCGAAGGGTTATTGCGCGAGTTCGGGAGGGGTAACCGTGAACACGGGGACGGAGGGGCGTGTTCACGATTGACCTTACTTATCCCAAAACATATACGTGAACACCCGCTCCGTCCCCGTGTTCACACGTCCCCGTGTTCACGAAGGCGATTACGAGCTAGCAAGCTGGAGAACCGGTCGATTTGCCTATTGCGCAGGTTCATAGAGGATGACGCCGTCGCCGTAGTCGCGCGCCGTTATGCGGCCTGCGTCTACCAGGTGATTCAGGTACACCACGCCTTGCGTGAGCATGATGTAGCGCTGCATGATGGGGATATCGTCCCAATCGTCAAACGGCACGTTCCATTTCAGCGTGCGGATGATTTTGTAGCCGGTAAGGTGCGGGATGCGCTCGATGATGCCCACGGCCTCGCCAAGGCGCGCGCGATGATGGTCCTCCAGCCACAGCATACGTTGCTCGAAATCGTCGCGGATGGGGCCATGCGAGTGGAACAGGTGCTGCACGTGCAAATCGCGCACCTTCTGCATGCTGTCGAAATACGCCTGCAGCCCGTCTTGCTGGTCGGGAAACAGCGCGATGGAGGGGCTGATGACGAACAGGGCGTGGTCGCCGCTGACCAAAATGCCGTTTTCCGGCTCGAACAGCGCCAAGTGGCCAGGTGTGTGACCAGGCGTTTCCACAACGTGCAGCGTGTAGCGTCCTACCGTCACCTCGTCACCGTCGTGCATGAAGCACGTGCGCAAGCGGTCGGGGTCGAACATCTGCACCTCAATGCCTAAGCGTGCAGCCACCGAAAGGCTTGCGCGCGGCACGCCCTGGCGACGATACACACGCCGCAGCGAGTCAAGGAACATGCCCGTACGGCTGGCCCGCACCGCGGCAACCTCGGCAGCGCCGTACAGCAAAAACCCGCCGTCGGGGACAACCTGGTCGACCAAACCCGCATGATCCATGTGCAGGTGCGTAAGGAACCACTTGGCACGGCTACGGTCAACTCCCAGCTCGTCAAGCGCCTCAGACAGCACCGCGGCGCCCTCGTCGGTAGGCGCGCCCGTGTCCACCACCAGCACATCGTCGCCGTCTTGCATCACATAGCAGTTCGTAGCAGACGTGGAGATGTTCTCGAACGGCACCTCGATTTTGTAGATGTCGGGCGCGCTGAAAACTTGTTCGATGTTGGCGGCCATGGACTACTTCGCCTGGCGCTCGTCAAAGGCACCCACCAGCGCGCGAGCGAACTCGTGCGCATCGAAGTCGCGCAAATCGTCAAGGCCCTCGCCCACGCCGATTTTGATGATGGGCAGTTCAAGTTCATGGCTGACGGCCAGCGCGATGCCGCCTTTGGCCGTGCCGTCAAGCTTGGTGACGATAAGCGCGTCCAGGTCAAGCTCGCGGTTGAACTCGCGCGCCTGCTGCAGGCCGTTCTGGCCGGTGGTGGCATCGATGACCAGCACCGTGTACACGGGCAGCTTCGAGCGCTTGCGCACAACGTTCACCACTTTGGTAAGCTCGCGCATCAGGTCCGCGGAAGTGTGCAGGCGGCCGGCTGTGTCGATAAGCACCAGGTCCGCGCCTTCGGCCTCGGCGCGCTCAAGCGTGTCGTAGCACACGCTTGCCGGGTCGGCGCCGCGCTCGCGCGTGACCATTTCCACATCGGCGCGGCGCGCCCACACCTCAAGCTG
>DJEE01000146.1:203-22698 GCA_002431805.1 Eggerthellaceae bacterium UBA5906 | reverse complement strand
GCATCGCTGCGCGCCATGCGGCTGCCGTTGTACGCCAAGAACTCAAGCGGCACTTTCAAACGCCATACGTGCGGCTCGCCGGCTTCAATGCGGCGCTGCGCTTCAGCGGGGTCGATGTCGCGGCATGTGCGGTCGTATCCGGCGTAGCCGCCTTCTTCGGCTTCTGCCTTGGCACGCTTTGCGTCAAGCTCTTCTTTCGTGCAGAAGCAGGGGTATACCATCCCGCGTTCTTTCAAGCGCTCAAGCGCATCGGCATAGGTGTCGAAACGCTGCGTTTGGAAGTACGGGCCGCAGTTGCCGCCGACTTCCGGGCCCTCATCCCAGTCAAGCCCCAGCCATTTCATGGCGTTTAAGATGACCTGGGTGTTTTCCTCGGTGGAACGCTCGGGGTCGGTATCCTCAATGCGCAGGATGAACGTGCCGCCCGTTGCGCGAGCGAATGCCCAGTTGTAGATGGCCGTGCGAGCGCCGCCAACATGCAGCTTGCCCGTAGGGGAAGGCGCGAAGCGAACGCGCACCGGTTTGTTGTCAGTCATGGTTCGTTGGTTCCTTACGTGTTTGAAACATCGGTTGTTCCAGTATAGGCGGCCTGCGCGCAGCTGCAAGGGAGCCGCGCGCGTTTACCACCCAAAATGCGCCTGCTTGTTAGCAAGCTGTTTTGCATTGCGCGGTACCGGCCTGTTTGGACAGCATTCGTCCTGTAAGTATGCAGAGGATGCTAGCTGCGCACGTGACGACAAGCCAGATGGCGGCCATGCCCATCCAAAACGCGGTAGGGTACATGGTGATAAGCAGGCTGTCGTAGCTAAACGTCCAGGTGCCGGCTTGGAAGAACAAGCTGTGGAATATGCTGAACAGCCCATTAAAATCCACTGTGGCCCAGGCACCCAACATGGCAAAGACCACCAACACAGCGGCGCCTCCTGCGGTAAGCACGCGGCCAAGAGCGCGCCGGTTGATGCGCACGGCCACGTGCGCTAAGCCGGCTATGCATATGATGGCTACAACAAACAGCAAAGGTTTTGCCACGCTTACCACGCGATACACGTCATCAAGATGACTTATGGCGTCGGTGGGCAAGCTGCGCGCCTCGCTGTGTTCTCCCATTTTGTTGGCTCGTCCGTCTGCCTCTGCGGATGCGTTTGCTGCGGCAACGGCGCTGCTGAGCTCTTCGGCGTTGTTGCTGTCGAATGTGTAGTGCTTGCCAGCAACTGCCATGGCCGTTAATTCGTTTGCGGTAAACGGCGTATGCGGCTGGTCGCATCCCGAGAATGCGCGCGACAGCGCGACGGTTGCCCAATCGGGCACCGCGACAGCAGCGAATCCAGCCGCAACAAGCGTGACTGCCAGCAACAGCACGCTTCCGCAGGCAACGAACGTATCGAACAGTTTTGCCACCCTAATCAACCCAGATGGTGGCGCAGGTGATGCCCTTCATTGGTTTGCTGATGGTGGGGTAGGGCCCCAGGCGGCTGAAGATGCCCTGGAACGTGCCGTTGTAGCAGTACAGGCCTTCCAAGTTGTTGTACAGCACAGGCTCGCGTTGCACCTGGTCGTCCGTGAGGTTTGCGATGTCGTTGTCGGGCACGAGGATTTGCGTTTTGAAGGGCGTGATGTAACGCTGCACCAAAAACGGTGCGCCGGCAGCGCTATTGGCGAACTTCGCGATGATTTGCTCCCACTCTTCTTGCGTTTGGAAGCAACCTGCGTATACGTCGGCCGCGCCGTAGGCATCGGTGGGCTTGATGATCCAAGCGTCTTTGTTTGCGCGGATGTCGTCCAGATTGACTTCCTTTTCATCCAGGTAACGTGTTTGGGGCACGGTGCGCTGCACGAACGCGATTTCCTCGGGCGTGAGGAACGCCTGCGTTGCCGGGTTGAACAGGGCCTCGAAGATTTGCTTGTCATGCACGATGTGACCGGCAAAGCTGCCGATAAGCGCTACTTTCTGGGCCTTCACGGCCTCAATAAGCGCCTGCGACTCGTCCCAGAATTCCAGCACGTCGTTGGTGACACAGCGGCGCCAGATGGCGTGCACGGGCTGGCCTTCCTTGTCGCGGAGCACTTCTCCGTCGAAGGTAAGGTCGCGCACATCGCATACCATGCAGGGGTAACCTGCTTGCGTGAAACGCTCCGCGAACAGGTGGAACTCGTCCACCACGCCGTTTTGCAGGTAATCGCAAATGGCGAAGCGCGGGTTGTCTACGCGGTGCTCGTAGGTGTTGTAGATGCTGATGAACTCTTTTACCCACGCATCGAACAGCTCGCAGCCCTCTACGTGGTGTCGGCGTGCGAACTCCTTGAACGTTGCAGTGTTTTCAACGGAATGGGTGATTTCGCGGTTCTCGTTCATGCCGGAGCTGCCGTCGCCGTTAAACTCGCAAAATGCCACGTCGCCGGTGTTCTCGTCCAAAAAGATGTCAAAGCGGGCAAACGGCAGCAGCGCGTCATAGCCGCGCGGAACCAAGATAAGCTCGGCCAGGCGTGGGTCGTAGTCGAAGATTTTGCGGTATTCCGCGTCGTCGAGGTAATGTTGCATAACCTTGCACAAAATGCGGTGCGTGGTTTCAACAACCTCGCGCATGACCTGGCGCGATGCTGCGTCATAGAGCTTCGGGACAAAGCTGGTGGAAACCACCTGGTGGTGCACGATGGCCGTGGACGAATCCATGTACGCGCGCGCGGCGCGGCGGCCTTCGATATCGCCGTTTAAGCTGTTAGCAATGTCGATGTATTCCTGCGTGTAGGCAGCGTTTTTGAACACAGGTTGGGTAGGAGCGGTTTCGGTCATGCGGTTGCCTTTCCCTTAGTTGCGCGAGCCGAGCTCAATCGATTGGTTGCAAGTGTAGCACGCGTACAAGGGCTTTCACGTTACGTCCAATTCCTGCACAAACTATGCAACATTTGTTCGCTATTTGCTTAGTATGGTTGCAACGCCGTCTTTCTTCGCTTCTATGCGCTCGATGATTTGGTTGCGGGTGCTTACCTCAAGCTTGCTGTGGATGTTGCGGGTGTGGGCGCGCACCGTGTGGATGGACACGACCAGCGCATCGGCAATCTGCTGGGCGCTCATGCCTTTCGCCAGCATAACTAGCACCTCGGTTTCGCGTGCGGTGAGTGCTCCCTCGGCGGCAACCTCTTCGCAGGCGCGCTTCCAGAGCGCCTTTTGCGTGCGTACCGTCATGCTGTCGGTTTCGTCTTCTTCTTCGACGGGCAGGATAAGGTCTGACAGCTTGTTTTCGGGGAACACGATGACGGTAACCACGATACACAGAACGATGAGCACAACGTTTACCGGCAAAAACTGCGCGTTGGACATATGCGCCTGCAACATGAGCACGGCCATCACTGAGCCAAGCGCAAGTCCGAAAGACAATGCTGCTGTGCCGTAGCACATGACTTTCACGCAATTGCCGTGCATCTGGTAGCCCAGGTATGCGCAGATACTCCATATGAACAGGTCGAACCCGTAGCCGGCGAAGTCAAGGCTAGCTGCGGTAAGGATGGGTGTGGCATCTTGCAGAAACGGCACGGCCAGCTGCGGGACGATGAAGCACAGGGCAAGTGGGTAAAAGATACGACCGAGCGACTTGTCAGGCGGCGTGCATAAATCAAGCGCGATGAACACTACCATCAACCCCACGAGTGCCAGCATGACGTAGCGCATGCACAGCACCGATTGCGAAGCGGGCAGCGCGGTGAGGATGTAGCCCTTTGTCACTTCTTGGCAAAACGAATACACGGCAATGGCGATAAGCAGGTTGCGGAAGCGCTTCGGCAGCTTGCCGACGGTGTTGATAATGCGTGTTTCTTCGGGCGTGTCGATTTTCACGGAAAGCGCCAAGGCGCTTAAAACGGGCAGCATCACAAATAGAACCGCGCCGATTACCGAAGAGTATCCCTCGATGAAAAAATAGACCCCGATTGCGCCAAGCGCGCAGAGGCTGACGGCAAGCAGCGATTTGCGCGGCGTTACCAACCCCATAATGGTTGCCGTGCGCACAAGCATGAACGTCGTTCCCATTCCCGCAAGCGCTGCTCCTGCCACGAAGGCAGCCAAGCTGTCCACGTAACCGCCGCCTACCAGCACCATAAGCAGGGTTCCCGCTGATCCGATTGCCGCACCGCAGGCAAGAAACGGGCGTGTGGAAATCCAACGCATGATGTAAGGCTTGCTGATGCCGAATGCGATAAGCGTAACCACTGAGGCAACAAGGTGCGCCACGAACAGATACGAGATGAGGATGGCCGAATCTGCTTGCGTGTTCCACACCGATCCGGAAAACGCCACAAGATTCCAGGCGAACCAGAACGCGAATCCAAGATAAGGCGTCATAGGCAGGTGAGCGTTAAGCTCCCGCGTTAATAGCGCCGTCCCGCGCACCTCGGCGCGCTGTGCGTGTTGCAGCTCGTCTTTCATGCGATTCCCCTCGTCTTGCCTTTTGCCCCTGTAGCGCATTGTTGCCGATGGTGTGCACGTGGTCAATATGTGGGTAGCACGAATAGCCAATTAGTGACTACGGCTGATACTCAAATAGTCAATCGATGGGTATGTCCAGGTCACAGCCTTGCTTCTAGGATTCATCGCATCGAATTTGGAGCAGGCGGCACTAAAGCAGTCCGCCGGCGATGATGAGAGGGGGCGGCTATGGAAGATGAGGGGATGTTGCGCGAGCAAGCGCAGTCATGCGCTGCGCGAGCGGGCTATTACCGTTATCTCAGTCGTTTGTTCTACCGGGAACTTGATGAGGCGCTGCTTGGGGAACTTGCGGCGGCGCAGGTGGTCGAGGCGCTTGACGACGACATGGACGAGGCTGAACGCGCGTTTGTGCGCGGGTCGAACAAGATGGCGAAATATGTGGCCGCGCGCAACGCCGATACGCTGACGCAGTCGCGCTGCGACTTTGCCCGCGTGTTTTTGGGTGCAGGGTCTACTTCCGACAATCCGGTGAGTCCGTTTGAAAGCGTGTACACAAGCGAAGAGCACTTGCTTATGCAAGGCGCGCGCGACGCGATGTTCCGCATCCTTGTAGAAGCGGGCCTTTCGCTTGACGACGATTTCAACATGCCCGAGGACCATATCTCGTTCGAGTTCCAATACCTGGCGCATCTGCTGGACCTTCAAGTGCAGGCGCTTGAAGGCGACGATGCATCCGCGGCACAGGCTGCGGCGGATAAGGCTGCCGGGTTTTTCCATGCACATATTGAGAACTGGGTGCCGCGCTTTTGCGAGGCGGCTGCGGCGCTTGCCAAGACATCGTTTTACCGCGGTTTGTGCGAATGCGCGGCGGCCTGGGTAGCGCTTGAAGCAGAGGCTTATGAAGCGGTAAGCGAAAATGGCCTTTCGGCTCAGCCGGCTAAGGAGGCGATTGCATGACGCAAAGCGAGCAGGCAAAGCCGACGGAAGCTGCGCAGGCTGCAGACGCGCCCGATGAGCTTGAACAAGCTGTGACGCTTATCCGCCGCGAACCGGCCAAACGCGAGCTGTATCTGGCGGCGCTTTCGATGGCCGAGCAGCGCGGCGATGTTGCGCGTTTCGACCTTGAGGCGGGCATGGCTGCCTTGCCGCAGGCGGAAACCATGTTCCAGTCTATGGGCACGTTGATAGACGCACTGGTGCGCGAGGGGCTGCTTGACGAGCAGCTTCCTGAGCCTGAATACGACCCCGATACCGAGGAAACGTCCGTTGACATGGCCCGCGCGCGTTACGGGCTGACGGATAAGGGCGCACGCGTGCTTGAGCGTTTACGTCCGGCGTCGCGGTTAGCGCAGCTTATTGCCGACGAGCCTGAGTACGCCGAGGGCTTTCGTACGTTGCTGGCGTTTTGCGAAGGACAGCGTCGTTCAAAGCGCGAGATCGACAACGAGCTTGCCGTCATTTGCGCGAAGGCGCCTCGCTCGCGGCACGTGTCTGCGGCGGGCATCTACCCCAGTTATTTCACCGACCGTTTGGAGCAATCCGGCGGCCTGGTTTGGAGGAGCGGTTGGACGACCACGCAGGAAGGCTCTGCGTTCCTGAAGGTCTTTCAATAGACGAGGTTTGCAAAAAACAAGCAAAGGAGGAGGTTTCATGGGCGAAGCGGTAATGACACGTCGCAGTTTTGCGAAGGTGTCGGCTCTTGTGGGCGCCGGCGCGGCACTTGGCGCAAGCATTGACGCAGGTAATCTGGTCAAAGCGGAAGCTAAGGTGACCGATACCGGCACGCGCAAGGTCAAAACCCTGTGCCGCGCGTGCGTAGCGCGCTGCGCGGTTATCGCAACCGTGGAAAACGGGCGTGTGGTGAAGCTGGAGGGCAACACCGAGGACGGGACAACGCACGGCGGTTTGTGCGCAAAGGGCCTTTCGGGCATTCAAGCGCTGTACAACCCCAACCGCAACAAGTATCCCATGCGTCGCGTGGGAGAGCGCGGCGGCAACGAGTGGGAGCGCATCACGTGGGAAGAGGCTATCGACGAGATTGCCAAAAAGCTGTGGGAATCCAAACAGCAGTACGGCCCCGAATCCATTTTCATGTCTACAGGCGGCGGCGGAAACCCGCAGTTCTGGAGCGTGAATCGTTTTGCGGCGGCCATTCAGTCGCCCAACACGTTCGAGCCGGGCTGTGCGCAGTGCTACCTGCCGCGCATGGTGTCGTACAAGCTGATGTACGGCGGCGACTTCATGACGGGCAACTGCTCTATGGCCGACTCGAATTGCTTCGAGATGTACAACCCCGATGTCGACATCGACGCGGTGGTGGTTTGGGCAGCGCAGCCCGCTGCCGACACGCCTCCGGGCGGCGGCCGCGTGATGGCCGACCGTCGTGCAGCCGGTTGCAAAACGGTGGTGGTGGACCCGCGCTTCACTGTTGACGCCGCCCGCGCCGACGTGTGGCTGCCCATCCGTGCTGGGTCGGACGTGGCCATGCAGCTGTGCTGGGTGAAGTACATGATTGAGAAAAAGGGCTATGACGCCGATTTCTGCCTGAAGTGGACGAACCTGCCGTATTTGGTGGACCCGAAAACGGGCATCCCCGTACGTGCCGTTGACCTGGGGCTGGTCACCAAGGAAGAAAACGATGCGCAGATGGCCGCCACCGCGCAAGATAAGCTAACGGGCCATGCCACGGCGAAGAACAACGACAACCCGGCTCTTGGGTATTGCGGCATCCCGTACTTCGTTATCTGGGACAAGAAAACGAACGGTCCGGTAGCCGTGCCGTATCCAAAATCGGAAGAGGAACTGAACAAGTTTTTCGACGAGACCACCGAGGCGGAGCTGTTCAACGACGCGGGCTACACCATCAACGGTGTGTCGGGCTACAAAACGGCGTTCCAGCTGACCTACGAGCGCTCAAAAGAATGGACGCTTGAGAAAACGGCCGAGATCACGTGGTGCGATGCGGAAGACATCGAGGCGGCCATCGATATCTTCTGCGAGGCAAAAACGGCTGGCATCATCGGTGGCGTGGCTACCGACCAAAACCCGCAGTCTGGGCAGGCTTCTGCTGGTTATGCGCTGTTAGCGCTGCTCAACGGCGATGTGGAAAAACCCGGTGCGCTTTTGCAGCGTTTCCCCGCACCGAAGATGGCGGACGAGCTTGGCGGCATGTACGGCCTGGTGAGCGCCGAGATGGAGAAGAACCGCCTAGGCTTTTCCGAACATCGCGGCATCGGTCAGTGGGCCATGTCTGTTATCCCGTACGTGTTCGATGCCATTGAAACCGGCAAGCCGTACAAGCCGCGCATTTGGCTGGAGCGTTCGGGCAACAAGCTGCAAAACCTTGCCGAAACGGAGCGCTGCTACAACTTGCTGCCGCAGCTTGACCTGATCGTGCACATGTACATGTATCCCACCAGCTTCACCATTGAGGCTGCCGACTACGTGCTGCCTATTTTGGAATGGCTTGAGTCCAACCAGCCTATCCAGATTCTGAACAAGGTGTTCGCACGCCAGGAGTGCACGCACCTGTTCGAAACGCGCAACGAGGCCATGATCTGGTCCGATCTTACCAAGCGCATGATGGAGCTGGGCGATGAGGACTGCCGTGAGGCCATCTACGACACGAAGGGCGCCGTGGTGGCTGCCGGCGGCATTCCCATGCCGCTGACCGATGCCGATGAGCGCAATGCGCACGTGGCCGGCCTGGGCATGACATGGGACGAGTTCTGCGAGAAAGCACCGTTCGAGTTCTGCAGCTGGGAAGATTGGCACACCTATTACTACTACAAGCAGCTTGATGCGTGCGGTTACCTTACCGGCTTCGGCACGGCGTCGGGCAAGTGCGAGCCGTACTCGGAGGGCTACATCACGCTGGGCTTGTCGGCAAGCCCGTGGGCAATGCACCCCGAGGTGTTCGTGGACAACCCGGTTGAGAACCCCAATGCGGCAAACAGCTTGGTGAAATACGGCTACGACCCGCTGCCGTATTACGAGGAACCTGAGGAAAGCCCGCTTACGGATACGGAATATCCGCTGGTCATGAGCAACGGGCGCTTGCCGATGTACCACCACGGCACCCTGCGCAACGTGCCTTACCTGCGCGAGATCTATCCCGTGCCCGAGGTATGGGTGTATCCCGACGACGCCGAGAAATACGGCGTGAAAGACGGGCAGTGGGCTTGGATTCGCAGCCGCCGCGCCGAGATTCGCGGCAAAGTGCGCGTGACGAAGGGCGTGCGCCCCGGCGAGGTGTACATGGAGCGCTTCTGGCTGCCCGAGTTCTTGGATCAGGAAGGCAAACGTGACCAGTCCTGGCGTGCCGTTACCGTCAACCGCCTTTCGAAATCGACGGGCCGCTTGTCGGACGTGAACGGCACGTACACGCTGCGAGCCTATCAGGTGTCCATTGCTCCGGCCGAAAGCGGCCCGGAGGGCGCCTGGACCGAACCCGAGGATTTCGAGCCTTGGATGCCCGAATACAGTGAGCCCACGGAGGTGATTCAGACATGCGTAACGCTATAGTGGTTGACCTGGACCGATGCTCCGGGTGCTTTAGCTGCGAGATTGCCTGCAAGATGGAAAACGGCATTGCGCTGGGGTCGTACTACAACAAGGTGATGACGGTGGGGCCGTTTGGAGACTTCCCGCACATTCAACAGTACTTCCTGCCCGTGCACTGCCAGCAATGCGAAGACGCGCCGTGCGTGCACGTCTGCCCGACGGGTGCAAGCTACCGCGATCCCGACACGAACGTGGTGTTGGTAGACAAGTCGAAGTGCATCGGCTGCAAATATTGCATGATGGCTTGCCCGTACGGGGTGCGCAGCTGGAACAAAGAGCAGCGCGTGGTGGAGAAGTGCACCTTATGCGGTCATTTGACCGCGCAAGGCGATTTGCCGGCATGCGTGCACAACTGCCCAGGTGGCGCGCGCTTCTATGGGGATTTGGACGATCCCGCATCCGACGCGTCGAAGGCGCTGGCGGCGGCCGACAAGTCTGCCGTGCACTCCCTGACCGATGTTGGCAACAAGCCGGCAACCCGCTATATCTTGTCGTCGCGCTATGCCGAGTGGCAGCAGTCCAGCGATTTGGTGCCGGGTGCGGCGCGCTACATGCAAAAGGACGGTGAGTAGTAATGGCTATCCAGTGGTCTTTGGTCCTGTTCACCGTTTTAACGGGCGCGGGTGGATGGATGCTTGCGTGCGTTGCCATCGATGAGTTTGCGGGCAAGACGCGCAACACGAACAAGCTGGCCGTGGTTGTGGCTGCCGTGGTTGCGTGCCTGGGCGGCATCGCGTCGGTGACGCACCTGTCGCACCCCGAGAATATCCTAGGGGCGCTCAGCCACCCCACAAGCGGCATTTTCGTGGAAGCCGCTCTGACGGGCCTTATGGCGGTATGCGCCATCGTGTACTTCGTGGTGCTTGTGCGCGGGGCTTCCGCGGCTGCTCGCAAGGCGTTTGCTGTGCTGGGTGCGGTGTTCGGCGTGCTGCTGTCCTTTATGGCCGGCGAATCGTACATGATGTCCTCGCAGTTGACGTGGAACACGCCGCTGTTGCCGCTGGGCTATGCGGGCACGGCCATGCCGCTGGGCGTGGCGCTATACCTGGCGCTGGCCGCGTGGCGCAAGGAAGACGGCTTGGAGCTGTACGCCAAACTGCTGTGCGTCGGCGGCGTTGCGGCTGCGGTAACGGCGGCGCTGTACGGTGCGGTGTCGGGCGCGGGTGTTGACCAGGCGCTGTTGGTATGGGGCCTTGCTGTGTGCGTTGGCGGCGTCGTTCCGGCGGTGTTGGGTGCGCTAGCCGCGAAGAAGCCCGAGCAGGCTATGACGCTTGCCCTGGCATCTGCGGTGTGCTGCCTTATCGGCGCAACCGCGTACCGCTGCGCTATGTGGCTGGCGTCTGAAGTGGTGAACAACTTCTTCGGGCTGCTGTAAACCTTGGCGCTTGCCCGCCATAACCGGCGGGCAAGCGTGGCACAGCCTACCTGTGCGGCAGCTTTCCCCTCCTGCTGCCGTGCGTGGACGGTGCAGGCCTGCTCGGCGTTATGCCGGGCGGGCCTGTTTTGCTTTCGCCCACGCGCTTTCTGCCGCGCATTTCCCCACTAATATATGGTGATTCCACGCGGGTGCGCTGCGCGTGCTGCAAATTGTTGCTTTCGTGGTAGTATTCGCAGCTAGCATAAACGCGGGCGGCGCGCACCGCCCGACCATATCCGTTTATCAAGAGTCGGGGGAGAGGGTTGGCTCGCTGATCCCGACACCAACCTGGGGCAAGGGGCTCCAAGGTGGTCCGGCCGACACCGATGAAGGAGGAATATTCATGGCCAACGCGCACAAGTCCTATCTTTTCACATCCGAATCCGTTACCGAAGGTCACCCCGACAAGGTGTGCGACCAAATTTCCGACGCCGTGCTCGACGCTATTCTGGAAAAGGAAATCGAGCTGGCACGTGCCGGGTATGTGTCCCCGTCGGGCCAGCCCGCCGACCCTACGCAAGTGCGTTGCGCTTGCGAAACCATGGCCACCACGGGCATGATCATCGTTGCGGGCGAAATTCGCACGCAGGCTTATGTTGACGTGCCGGCAATCGCGCGCGAGGTGCTGCGCGAGATCGGCTACGACCGCGCCAAGTACGGCTTTGATTGCGACACGTGCGGCGTGCTCAACGCCATCCACGACCAAAGCCCCGACATCGCTCAGGGCGTTGACGAAAGCTACGAGGCTCAGCACGGCCAGGCCGGCGATGACCCGTACGAGAAGATCGGTGCAGGCGACCAGGGCATGATGTTCGGCTACGCGTGCGATGAAACTTCCACGCTTATGCCCATGCCCATTTACCTGGCGCATCGTATGGCCGAGCAGCTGGCTGAGGTACGCAAAAACGGCACCATGCCTTATTTGCGCCCCGACGGCAAAACGCAGGTGTCCGTGCGCTACGTTGACGACAAGCCTGTGAACGTGGAAAAAGTAGTGGTGTCCACGCAGCACTCCGAGGACATCGACACCGAGCGTTTGCGCGCCGAAATCGAGCAGAACGTCATCCGCCCTGTGCTTGCGCGCGAAGGCGTTCAGTTGGCGGAAAACGCCGGCATCCACATCAACCCCACCGGCCGCTTTGTTATCGGCGGCCCTATGGGCGATGCGGGCTTGACCGGTCGCAAGATTATCGTGGACACCTACGGCGGCATGGGCCGTCACGGCGGCGGGGCGTTTTCCGGTAAAGACTGCACGAAGGTTGACCGTTCGGCCGCTTACGCCGCGCGTTGGGTTGCCAAGAACGTGGTTGCCGCCGGTTTGGCGCATCGCTGCGAAGTGCAGGTTGCCTATGCCATCGGCATGGCTCAGCCGGTGTCCATCATGGTGGACACGTTCGGTACCGAAGAGGTGCCCGTGGCCGACATCGAGCGTGCCATCGGCGAAGTGTTCGACTTGCGCCCTGGCGCCATCATCGACGAGCTGAACCTGCGTCGCCCCATTTACCGCAAAACGGCAGCGTATGGCCACTTTGGCCGCGAGCTGCCCGAGTTTACGTGGGAGGCCACTGACCGAGCTGATGCTTTAAGGAATGCCTGCAATCTGGCATAATAGAAAAGCTTATACATCATTTATTTGCTTTTCAAATAGGGAAGAGGCCCCTTATGGGTATTGCCAGGCGCGCCGCTCAACTGCAAGTTGACGATGACACGAAAATTGTCAGCGACTATGACGCGCTTGACAGCCTCACCCGACAACATGTGCAAAGCCTGCTGGAAGCGAACTACGCGGTTGGCATTGTCGAGGGTTTGCTCGACGAGAACCTGACCATCACGTACGCCAGCAGGCTTTTTTACAAGCACCTTGGCTACGATGTGCAAGATGTCAAGCGTTTTAACGGCCATTCGTTCCTTGATGTGGTGTATCCCGAAGACCGTGCGCTGTTCGCTACGGCGCTTGCGCGCGATACGGCGTGGCCTACGGCGTTTCGTCTTGCCGACATCGGTGGCGCGCCGGTGTACGTGCACACCTGCAAGCGCGATTTTCTAGATGAGCACAACCGCTCGGTGTGGTTGATGTCGGTGCGCGTGTCGCCTGAGGCCGAAACGTTGGCGCTTGTCAGCGACGTGTACCAATCGGGCACCTGGTCGCTTGACTGCGACGACTGCGGCGACGTTACCTCCATCGTGTACAGCAACAAGCTGCGCCGCATGCTGGGCTATTCCGACGAGTCGGATTTTCCTAACGCGCTTAACACGTTTTTAGACGTGGTGCACCCCGATGACCTGGAAGAATTCAAGCACGAGCTGTTCGCATCGCTTACCGATTTGCGCCATGATTTTCACTTCGATCACACCTATCGCGCACATGTGCGCGGCAACGGGTACGTGTGGTTTCGCTCGGTGGGCAACGCGAACCGCCGCCGCGACGGGTCGGTCAGCCATGCGGTAGGGGTGTTTTTCAACGTCGATGAAGCTCACCGCCAAGAGGAGCTTGCGCATAAGTTAAAGCGCGAAACAGAAGCGAAAAGCCAGATGATTGAGGGTATGGTTCATTTGGTTGAGCGCTATGTGCTGTGCGACATCGAACATGACACGTATGAGTTCTTCAAAACCGATGATCGCTTAGGGTATGCGAAAACGGGTTCGTATGCGTCGTTGCTTGCGCAGATGGATTTGCGCCACACGCCGCTTGAAGAGGAAAAACCGTTTTCGGAGCTGCTTTCGCCCGAGGCGCTGCGCGCATCGGTGTGCGCACGTGGCGGTGTGTTGCGCTTCAACTATGAAACGAACGACGATGACCGGTTCTTCGAGATGGCAGTGTCGCCTATGCCGCTTGAAGACGGCCGTTTGACGCGCGTGCTGCTGCTGGTGCAAGACGTCACGCAAATGGTGACGGCGGAGCGGCGCAGCCGTCAGGCACTGGTGGACGCGTACGACTACGCCAATCGCGCCAGCGAGGCGAAAACGCAGTTCCTGTCCAACATGTCGCATGAAATCCGTACACCCATGAACGGCATCATCGGCATGACGGCGCTTGCAGCGGCGCATGCCGAAGAACCTGAGCGCGTGCGCGACAGCCTGCGCAAAATCACCTCGTCAAGCAGGCATTTGCTCTCGCTTATCAACGAGGTTTTGGACATGAGCAAAATCGAGTCGGGCCGCGTGAGCTTAAACGAGGAAGAATTCAGCCTTTCGGCGTTGGTGGACGACTTGGTCGTCATCATGCAGCAACAAATCGAAGACCACGGGCATGCGTTCGCTGTTGACATCCACAACGTGGTGCACGAGGACGTGGTGGGCGACAGCCTGCGCATCCGCCAGGTTTTGGTCAACTTGCTGGGCAACGCGGTGAAGTACACGCCCGATGGCGGCAATATCCGCCTTACGCTTACCGAGCGCCCGTCGAACCAAACGAAGGTGGCGTGCTACGAGTTCACCGTTGAAGATAACGGCATCGGCATGTCGCCCGAAACCGTGGCGGCGGTGTTCGAACCGTTCACACGCGCCCGCGATTCACGCGTCGAGCAGGTACGTGGCGCCGGCTTGGGCATGACCATCAGCCGCAATTTCGTGCGCATGATGGGCGGCGACATCACGGTGGAAAGCAAGCTGAACGTGGGCACGCGCTACACCGTGTCCATGTACCTGCGCCTGCAGGATACGCGCGATGTGGCATGCGACCAGTTCGTTGACCTGGACGTTTTGGTTGCCGATGACGACGACGTCAGCAGGGACGTGTGCTGTCAGATGCTTGACGACTTAGGCATGCGCGCGCAAGGTGCCAACTGCGGCAAGCTTGCCGTGGAAATGGTGGTGGCCAACCACGAGCAAAAGCGCGACTTCTTTGCGTGCATCCTTGATATGAAGATGCCGGACATGGACGGCATTGAAACGTGCCGCCGCATTCGCGCGGCCGTGGGCCCGGCTATGCCCATTATCATTATTTCGGCGTACGACTGGAGCGACGTTGAGGTAGAGGCGCGCGCCGCGGGCGTAAGCGCGTTCATCACCAAGCCGCTGTTCAAATCGCGTTTGGTCACTACGTTCGATGAGCTGCTGAACCGAAAAAGCGTTGAGCCCGAAGAGCCCTTAGCCGAGCTTTCCTCGCGCAATTTCAACGGTCGTCGCGTTTTGGTGGTGGAAGACAACCAGTTGAACTCCGAGGTGGCGAAAGAGATTCTGCAATTCGCCGGCATTACGGTTGAATGCGCGTTTGACGGCGTGCAAGCCGCGCATATGGTTACCGACGGCAGCAACCGCTTTGATTTGGTGCTTATGGACATTATGATGCCGAAAATGAACGGGCACGAGGCCACGCGTGCTATCCGTACGTCGGGCGGCGAGTACTGCGCAACCGTTCCCATTGTGGCCATGACGGCTAACGCATTTGCCGAAGATGTGCGCGCGGCAAAAGCTGCCGGCATGGATGAGCACATCGCAAAACCGCTTGACCTGCGTAAACTAACGCACGTACTTGATTCTTATTGGGGATAGGGCGCGAACGAGAAGGCAAACGTGAACGTGAGGTATGCGTGAACGCGGGGACGGAGGGAGTGTTCACGGTGGCCCTATACGTTTGAGCCCGCTTTTCCATCGTCAACCTGCGTTACCGATTGCTTTTAGGTGGAGTTCATCCCCATAAGTCCAGTTTTGCTAGCTGTGAAAATAAAAAAGGTTCGGCAAACGCCGAACCTGAAAGTTTGGTGGAGCCTAGGGGGATCGAACCCCTGACCTCATGGCTGCCAGCCATGCGCTCTCCCAGCTGAGCTAAGGCCCCGAACAAGGTGCGTTAGCTATTATACGGGAATGCGTCAGCAGCGCAAGACCTAATTTTGAAAATATTTACCCTTCGAAAAACGGCCATTTGTTCGTATTTTGTGCCAGAATCGGCGCGGAACTGGTATACTGTGGGGCATGAAACTAGCATCGGTCATTTTAGACATACCAACTCAGGCGCTTGATACGCCATATACCTACGCAATCCCCGAAGAGGGTTTGTTCGCTGCTGCATGCGAAGGTGCGGGGGATGAAGAGGGTGCCGCTTCTGGTCACGATTATACGATTGAGGTAGGCGCGGCGGTGCTTGTGCCGTTCGGGCATCGTCAAGCCATTGGCTTTGTGGTTGACATCCGCGAATGTGGGCAGGCCGGGGGCCCCGATTGGCCGCATGACGTGGACGCGCGCAAGTTGAAGGGCATCGTGCGCGCAGTAAGCCGGCCGTATTTCGATGAGGAAGGCGCCGCGTGCGCGCAATGGTTGTCGGAGCGCTATATCGCGCCGCTTTCTGCATGCGTTCGCCTGTTCACGCCGCCCGGCGGCGTGCCGCGCATGGTGCGTGGGCGCGATGGACGCTGGAGGCTTGAACAGCCGACGGTCGGGCAGGTGGATGACCGCTGGGTGGTTCCGGGCACGGCGCTCTCCACGTTCGTTCCGCGTAAAAACGCGGTGAAGCAGGCGCAGGTGGTTGAAGCGCTGCGCGGTGGTCAGCTGCGCGTGGCGGAGCTGACGGCTCAGTTCGGGGCAGTATCCTCAACGCTTAAGGCCCTTGAGAGCAAAGATGTGGTGCGCATCGTGCACCGTCGTCGCATGCGTGGGGTAGAGCAGGGCACAGCTGTCGGTCAAATACCGGTAACCGATGTCAACCGGCCACGCGTTCCCTCTGCAAAACCGCAGCTTACCGCTGGGCAGGCTGAGGCGCTGGAGGCTATACAGCATGCGTGCGAGGCGGGCGATGGGCACGTGGTGCTGGTGGATGGCGTTACCGGCTCGGGCAAAACCGAGGTGTATCTGCAGGCAATCGAGCGCGTGCTAGCCGCCGGGCGCACCGCATGCGTGCTGGTGCCTGAAATTTCGCTTACGCCGCAAACGGTGGGGCGCTTTCGCGGGCGCTTCGGCGATACCGTGGCCGTTATGCATTCGCGCATGTCGGCAGGTGAGCGCTATGACCAGTGGGGTTTCATCCGCAGCGGCGCGGCGCGTGTGGTGGTGGGTGCGCGCAGCGCGCTGTTCACGCCGCTTGCCAACGTGGGCCTGATCGTCATAGACGAAGAACATGAGGGCAGCTACAAGCAAGATAGCGCGCCGCGTTACCACGCGCGCGATGTTGCCGTGTGGATGGCGCAGCGCAGCGGTGCGGCGGTGGTGCTCGGCAGCGCCACGCCTTCCATCGAGTCGCTGTATCAGTGTGCGAAAAACCCGCAGTGGCATCAGGTGCTGCTGCCCGAACGCGCCAACGGCCGTCCCATGCCCGAAGTGCGCGTGGTGGACATGGCGCGAGAGTTCGCCGAAGGGTCGCGCTCTATGTTTTCGGCGGCGCTTATGCGAGCGTTGCAGGAGGAGCTGTCGGCCGGGCGCAAGGCGGTGCTGCTGCTCAATCAGCGCGGGTTTGCGAAGTTTTTGCTATGCCGCGAATGCGGTTTCGTCCCAAAATGCCCGCATTGCGAAACATCGCTTACCTACCACGAGCGCGGCAATTTCCTTATTTGCCATCACTGCGGTTACCGCCAGGCCACGCCGCCGGTGTGCCCGAAGTGCAAAAGCCCGTACTTGAAGAAGTTCGGCGCCGGTACGCAGCGCGTGGAAGACGAGCTGCGCGTGGTGCTTGACGCCATGGAGGGCGTGGGGCCGGATGTGCCCATCATTCGCATGGACGCGGACACCACCAGCGGGAAAGGCGCGCACCAGCGCTTGCTTGAGCAGTTTGCCGCTGCCAACGCCGCCGTGCTTTTGGGCACACAGATGATAGCGAAGGGCCTTGACTTCGACGATGTGACGCTGGTGGGCGTCATTAACGCCGACACGCAGTTGCAACTGCCGGACTATCGTGCGCATGAGCGCACGTTCGATTTGATTGAGCAGGTGGCCGGCCGAGCGGGTCGCGCACAGCTGCCAGGGCGCGTGTTGGTGCAAACCTATGAATCGGACGCTGCGCCTATTCGGGCTGCCGCGCGTTACGATCGCGCGCTGTTTTTGCGCGACGAACTGCCAAAACGTCGACTGTTGGGTTATCCGCCCTACGTTCGCATGGCCAACGTGCTGGTTTGGGGTGCGCACGAGCCTGATGTGCAGGCGCTTGCAAAAGAGATTCAGCGCGACTTAGACGAGGCCGTGCACAGCTGGGGCGGGGATGCGTGGAGCGTGCTGCCCGCAACGCCGTGCGTGCTTGCGAAGCTGCGAAACACGTATCGCTGGCACGTGGTGGTGAAGTGCCCGGCAACCGCGAACATCTCGGAGGTGTTGCTGCCGTATTTTCGTCATCGCAAAGCCGACAAATGGGTAAACGTAGCGGTAGACGTCGACCCTGACGACCTTCTGTAAGCTAACTTTTGCGTTTACCCTTTTCCAACTGGGCGAATTATGCTATCTTAATTTGATGCATCTTTGCGCCCTTTTGCGGAATGCAACCGGGGCGTTTTTTATCCTGTCGAAAGGAAGAACACGTGGCTCAAGCTTCGAAGAACCAAGCAACTGCTTCCAAAGCGAAACAATCCGCGAAGGCTGCCGCCAAGGCCGCACCAGCCGTGGAGGAAGAAGTGCTGGAGGACGAGGACGTGCTTGACGCGGAAGACGTCGAGCCCGATATGAGCAGCACCGAGGCTCCGTCCGACGAAAAGCCGGAATCCAACATCAACGAAGATGGCGAAGAGGAAGACCTGCTTGAAGGCATTCCTGAGGAAGAGCTGAAGGCCGCTTCCGATGTGTCGCTGCCGAAGGTGCGCACGAAGAAAACGCGCAGCTCGGTGCGCAAGCGCAACGAAGCCGCCAACGTCACCATGCTTACGGGCGACCCGGTGCGCATGTACCTGAAGGAAATCGGCAAGGTGCCGCTGCTTACCGCTGCGGAAGAGATTGACCTGGCCATGAAGATTGAGGCTGGCGTTGCCGCTACGGCCGAGCTTGACAAGGCCGAAGAAGAAGGCCGCGAGCTCGATCGCCGCGAGAAGCGTCGCCTGGGCCGCGTTGAGCAGGTGGGCTTAGACGCCAAGCAGCAGCTTATCGAGGCAAACCTGCGTCTGGTGGTTTCCATCGCTAAGCGCTATGTTGGCCGCGGCATGCTGTTCTTGGACCTTATCCAGGAAGGCAACCTGGGCCTTATCCGCGCGGTTGAGAAGTTCGATTACACGAAGGGCTTCAAATTCTCCACGTACGCCACGTGGTGGATTCGCCAGGCCATCACGCGCGCTATCGCCGACCAGGCACGCACCATCCGCATTCCGGTGCACATGGTTGAAACCATCAACAAACTGGTGCGCATTCAGCGTCAGCTTTTGCAGGAGCTTGGCCGCGAGCCAACGCCCGAGGAAATCGGCAAGGAAATGGGCTTACCGGCCGAGCGCGTGCGTGAAATCCAGAAGATCAGCCAAGAGCCGGTGTCTTTGGAAACGCCTATCGGCGAAGAAGAAGATTCCCAGCTGGGCGACTTCATCGAAGACGACGCTGCCGTGGTGCCGCCCGACGCCGCAAGCTTCAGCATGCTACAAGAGCAGCTGTCGAAGGTGCTCGACGGTTTGGCCGAGCGTGAACGCAAGGTCATCAGCCTGCGTTTTGGTTTGGAAGACGGCCACCCGCGCACGCTTGAGGAAGTGGGACGCGAGTTCGGCGTTACGCGCGAGCGCATTCGCCAAATCGAAAGCAAAACGCTTGCAAAGCTGCGTCATCCTTCCCGCAGCTCGAAGTTGAAGGATTACCTGGAAGATTAAGGGAAACGCGGGTCGTAAGACCCGCGTTTCTTTTCGCATGATCAATACTGTTGTTCGTTGTGTTCGACGCCCGTGAAAGGCACCGAAATGACTTCTCCTGAATTTGTTGAATACGAGCTGTTCGCCAGCTGTTTGGCGGGGTTCGAGCAGTTTTTGGCGGCCGAGCTGAAGCGCTTGCGTGCTAAGCGCGTGCGTCCCTTGCACGGCGGCGTGGCGTTTTACGGCACGGCTGCGGTGGCTCAGCGCGTGTGCCTGTGGTCGCGCTTAGCGTCGCGTGTAACGCTGGTGGTCAAGCGCGTGAACGCCGGCGACGCATACTTGCTGTACGAGGGCATCCGCCGCATCCCCTGGCATGAGGTTATCGCCCCGGGCGCAAGCATCGCGGTGCATGCGCACGGCATGAACGAAGAGCTGCGCAACACGCATTTCACGGAGCTGAAGGTGAAGGACGGCATTTGCGACGCGCTGCGCGAGCGCACCGGTGTGCGTCCGAACGTGGACAGCGCCGATCCCGATGCCAGCATTGACGTGCGCATTCGCGAAAACCGCGCCACCATCTCGCTGGACTTGTCGGGCGAATCGCTGTACGCCCGCGCCTACCTTGAGCCCGATGCTGGCCAGGACGCGCCGCTGGAATGCGCGCTTTCGGCCGGCGCGCTTGCCATGGCCGAATGGGAGGGCATGTGTAAAACCGCGGCGCTGGTTGATCCAGCGTGCGGCGACGGCTCGTTGGTGGTGGAAGCCGCGGGCGTTGCGTGTGATATGGCCCCCGGCCTGGCGCGTGACCGCTGGGGCTTTGAGGGCTGGGCTGCGTTTGACGAACACGCGTGGGAGCGGTTGCTCGATGAAGCCGACGAGCGTTTTGAGGAAGGCCTAGAGGCTGTTGGCGGCGAAGGGGCGGCAAGCGCCTCGGCGTCCGATCGCCCGGATTTGGAGCGCGTGCGTTTTGTGGGCGCTTGCACGTCAAGCCCGGCCATCGCGCGCGCCCGCGCCCGCGCCAAGCGTGCAGGTTTGCGCCAGGTGGTAAGCATCGAAGCCGGTGACGCGCATACCGTGGCCGACATGGCGCAGCGCGCCTGCACGGTTGCCGAGCGTCTTTCTGCAGCCCAGCAGGCGAAAAGCCAGGACAAGCTGTGCCCGTGTCTGGTTGCATCGAACCTGCCGGCGGGCGACCGCGTGCAGTCCGATGCCCGAGCGCAGGCCGAAGCCGCCGCGTTCGTGAAGGCCGCGCAGGCTGTGCCTGCGGACAGCTTGTACGTGGTGGCCGGTGGAGAAGGCGTGCAAGGCCGCTTTGGCGTTGACGCGGCCGACACGCTACGCTTTGGCCGTGGCCGCGTGGAAACCGAAGCCATGCTGTTTTTGCGCCCGCCTGCGCAGATGGCAACGGCTATCATTCCCGACAGCAACGGCGGCGCCGAGCATAAGGTAGAGGTGTTCGAACAAACCTCGCAGCAGTTTGCCGACCGCCTGCGCAAAGTGGCCAAGGAACGCCGCAAGTGGGCTCGTCGCGAAGGCGTTACGTGCTATCGCGTGTACGACGCCGACCTGCCCGATTACGCGGCTGCAATTGACGTGTACACCGGCGCGGGCCAGGCGCAGGGCAACACGTACCTGCATATTGCCGAATACGCTCCGCCACGTTCTATCGACGAAGACAAAGCGCGTCGCCGCTTCGACGACATCCTGACGGTGGCGCCGGTGGTACTTGGCGTGCGCCCCGACCACGTGTTCTCGAAGGTGCGTTGCCGCGACAAGGGCGGCAGCCAATATCTGGGCGCTGGCAAGCGCAATTACGTTACGCATGTTGACGAGGCGGGCTGCCTGCTTGAGGTTGACCTGGCGGGCTATCTGGACACGGGGTTGTTCCTTGATCATCGCGACACGCGCGCCATGGTGCGCAACATGGCGGCAGGCAAGCGTTTCCTGAACCTGTTTGCCTATACGGGCTCGGCCACCGTGCAGGCGGCGGCCGGCGGAGCGGTGGAAACCGTTACGGTTGACTTGTCGCAAACGTATTTGGATTGGGCACAGCGCAACATGGAGCAAAACGGCTTTGTGGGGCCGCAGCACATGTTCGAGCGCGGCGATGTGATGAATTGGATTACGGAATGCCGTCGCAGCCCGCGTCGGTTCGACTTGATTTTCGTGGATCCGCCAACGTTCAGCAACTCAAAGGCCATGGGCAAGCGCACTTGGGATGTGCAGCGTGACCATGTAGAGCTTCTGGTGGGCGTGTCGCGCCTGCTTACGAAAGGCGGGGTGGCGGTGTTTAGCTGCAACCTGCGCTCGTTCAAGCCCGATATGGAGCAGCTTGAAAAGTACGGCGTGAAGCTTGAAGACATCACAGCACAAACCATCCCGCACGACTTCGAACGCAACCCCCGCATTCACAAATGTTACCTTGTGGAGCACGTGAGGTAGGGCGAGCGTAATCAACCGCTCAATAGCAGGGCCCCTGGATAGCATGTAGCGTCCAGGGGCCCTGCTCGTAGAATGGGGTGAGCTTTACGCTTCTTGTTGATGCGCGCCTAAAGCTGGGCGGGTGCCGCCCATGATGCGGACGAAGAAGTTCACCACAAAGCCGGTGATCACCGCGGCGGCTACCGTGCCCTCGCGCACGCCTACCAGCGTGCCCATGGTGGCAAACGACACGCTGCAGGCGATGATGACGCAGCTGACGTCGAAGCCAACTTTTGTATGGCCGAAGTTCCAGCCGGTTTTGCTGGTGATGGCCGCCACCAGTGCTTCGCCGCAGTTCATAGCCACATTGGCAACAACCGTGCACGAAACGCCCAGCGCAAGCGTGACGATGCCAAGGGCCAGCACCACAAGGGATACGGCGTAGTTTGCGGGAACAAGCCAAGCAAGCATGCCGTTGAACACGTCGATGCTTAAGCTGAACAGTACTGAAATGGGGATTTGCAAAAGCGCAAGCGCCTTGAAATTGCGGCGCAGAATGACCACTTGCCCCAGCAGCAGTAAGATGTTCCAGAAGAACATGAACACGCCGTAGGAAACGCTGGGAAACGCCACGCTCAACACGTACCCCGTTGACGAGATGGGGGTGTTACCCGTAGCCGATTTCGTTACGATAACGATACCCAGGGCCATTACGACGATACCGATGGCCAGCAGGCACCAGCGTCCCGCTAGTTGCTTCATGTTGCTTCTTTCTGTTGGAGGGTGGAGGGTTTTGCGCTGCGTTAGGTGCAGCTGCGCGCATACCCTATAACAATTGTAGGCATGCAGGCATTTTGTCGCAACCAAACTTTTTCAAAAAAGTTGAAATTGGGGGTTGCATGGTAGGGGACATTCCTCTAGTATATATCGAGCGCGCTACGGAGTACGCAATTCGGTCGCTTGGCTCAGCGGGAGAGCATCGCCTTCACACGGCGG
>DJEE01000146.1:0-165 GCA_002431805.1 Eggerthellaceae bacterium UBA5906 | reverse complement strand
CACGGCGGGGGTCACAGGTTCAAATCCTGTAGCGACCACCACGAATGACAAGGCCGGGATCAAGTGATTCCGGCTTTTTTCTTTCAAAGATTTGCAGCTCCGAAATGCACCTGCGCCGCATTGTTTTCAATGGCAATGTGGGCAAAACCTATCGGGTGCAACACG
>DJEE01000144.1 GCA_002431805.1 Eggerthellaceae bacterium UBA5906 | reverse complement strand
GACTCGCTTTGTGGGTACCGCCGAAGACCTCGACTGCGTTGACGGTTCAGATACTGGGAACGAAGTTGAGCGTGATATGGGGAACAGCGCGAAGCCCTACACCATCTTCTTAGCGCCGCAGGGGCGTCGGTTCGATGACGCGTGCGCGTGCGAGTTGGCGCGCCAAAACCACTTGCTGTTCATCTGCGGCCACTACGAGGGCATCGACGAGCGTGCCTACACGCTGGCCGATGAGGTCATCTCGCTGGGCGACTACGTGCTTACCAGCGGCGAGCTGGCTTCCATGGTGGTCATCGACGCAGTGGTGCGCAAGCTGCCCGGCGTGCTCGGTGCGGAAACCGGCGCGCTCGGTGAAAGCTTTGCCGACGGTTTGCTGGAATACCCGCAGTACACGCGACCGGCAACCTTCAACGGCATGGAGGTGCCGCCCGTGCTGCTGTCGGGCAACCACGGCGCGGTGGATGCGTGGCGTCGCCAGCAAAGCCTTGAGCGCACGTTTCGCTTGCGCCCCGATTTGCTGGAGGACGTTCAGCTTTCGGACGCCGACCGAGCTTTTCTGCAGACTTTATCAACCCCCGATGGGTGTTAGGCCAGGCGCGGTATCATAGCAAGCTAGGCTCGCTCGCGCATGCTGTGCAGCGCGCCCTGGCCATCGAAAGGACACGTAGTATTACATGAGCGCAGGTCAACACGCCACAGGGGAACACGGCGGCATACTTCGAACGTTTTTCAGCATCATCGTCATGATCGCATTCGTCCTGGGGCTTTCCTGGGCGCTGCGCACGTTCGTGTTCACGGCATATGAAATTCCTTCCGGTTCCATGGAAGAAACCATCATGACCGGCGACATGGTGTTCGCTGAAAAGGTCAGCTATTATTTCCGCGAACCCAACCCCGGCGACATCGTCACGTTCACCGACCCTGAAATCCCTGGTCGCACGCTTATCAAGCGCTGTATTGCCACCGAGGGGCAGGTTATCAACATCACCGGCGACGGCATCTTGTATATCGACGGGGTTGCCCAAGACGAAACGTACACGCACGGCAAGCCAACGCTGCCGCTGTCGAACAGCTCCATCACGTTCCCGTACACGGTGCCGTCCGGGTGCATCTGGGTGATGGGCGACAATCGCACCAATTCGCAAGATTCCAGGTATTTCGGCGCTATCCCTATAAGCTCGGTCACGGGCAGGGGCGTGCTGGTGTATTGGCCCCTTTCGGAAATCGGCGTGCTCGATTAACGGCTTGGCGGCTTTGTAGGTGTAGGCAACAAAGGTAAACGGATAAGGACAAGGAGAGTCATGTCAACCGAAACTTATCCCGCAAACGCGGGCGCACAGCAGGCGGCCAGCCAGCCGCCCACGTTCCAGGACATCATCATGAACCTGCAGCATTACTGGGCAGCCCAAGGCTGCGTGGTGCTGCAGCCTTACGACGGCGCTGTGGGCGCGGGCACGAACCACACCGCCACCACGCTGCGCTCGCTTGGCCCCGACACGTGGCGCACGTGCTACGTGCAGGGTTGCCGCCGTCCTACCGACGGCCGCTACGGCGAAAACCCCAACCGCCTGCAGTACTACTACCAGTTCCAGGTGCTCATGAAGCCCAGCCCCGACAACATCCAGGATTTGTACCTGGGCAGCTTGCGCGCCATCGGCATCGACCCGGACAAGCACGACGTGCGCTTCGTGGAAGACGACTGGGAGTCTCCGACGCTTGGCGCCTGGGGCCTTGGCTGGGAAGTGTGGCTCAACGGCATGGAAGTCACGCAGTTCACGTACTTCCAGCAGGTGGGCGGCTTTGAGTGCGCGCCCGTGCCAGTGGAGATTGCTTACGGCCTTGAGCGTTTGACCATGTACATTCAGGGCGTCGACAGCGTTTACGACATTATCTGGGCGCGCGGCGACGACGGCGTGGAGTTCACCTACGGCGATGTGTACCTGGAAAACGAGCGCGAATTCTCCACGTACAACTTCGAGGTGGGCAACACCGATTTCCTGTTCGAGGCGTTCAACCAGTACGAGCGCGAAGCGGGCTTGTGCCTTGAGCGCAATCTGCCGCTGCCGGCTTACGACTGGGTGCTCAAGTGCTGCCACACGTTCAACCTGCTTGACGCGCGCGGCGTTATTTCGGCCACCGAGCGCATGGCCTACATCCTGCGTGTCCGCTCTATGGTGAAGGACTGCTGCGCATCGTATTTGGCCAACGTGGTGGGCGAGGGCGAAGCCGCCGACGAGTCGGCTGATGAAAAGAAGGGGGAGTAACCATGACGCAGAAGCACACGCTCGCGTTTGAGATCGGCGTCGAGGAGATCCCGGCGTTTGATTTGGATTCGGCGAACAAGCAGCTTGAGAAGATGGTTCCGGCCGCCTTCAAAGACGCGCGCATCCCGTTCGAGTCCATCGAGATTCACTCCAGCCCGCGTCGCTTGATCGTCATGGCTTACGGCGTGGCCGATGCCACCGAGGCGCTGGTGGAAGAATACAAGGGCCCTGCGGCTAAGATCGCGTTCGACGCCGAAGGCAACCCCACGAAGGCCGCTATCGGCTTTGCGCGCGGCAAGGGCCTTACGCCCGAGAACCTGGAGCGTCGCGAGGTCAAGGGCGTTGAATACGTATTCGCCACCAAGAACATCCCTGCAACGCCCGTGGCAAGCCTGCTGCCTGATATCTTGGCCGGCTTCATCACGGCCATCAAGTGGCCTCGTTCGTGCCGCTGGGCTGCGTATCGCGATTACTTCGTGCGCCCCGTGCGCTGGATCGTGGCCATGCTCGATGAGGCTGTGCTGCCCGTGTCCTTCGCCGGCGCCGTTGCCAGCAACTACACTATGGGTCATCGTGTGCTGGCCCCGGGCAAGCACACCGTGGACACGGCCGCAAATCTGCTTGACGTGGTGCGCGCAGCCTACGTCATACCCACGCAGGCCGAGCGCGAGCGCATCATCCGCGAAGGCGTGGCCAAGATTGAGGCGCAAACGGGCTTCACGGCCGAGCTTCCGGCAAAAACCCTGCTTGAGGTGGTAAACCTCTCCGAGTAC
>DJEE01000038.1 GCA_002431805.1 Eggerthellaceae bacterium UBA5906 | reverse complement strand
GGGGTCGGGTACCGTCCCATTTCTTGTGACAGGGTTCGGGCGCCGTCTCACCCAACCCCCACCACAGCTATAGCCCCCCGACTAAATGGGACAGCACCCGACCCCCGTCCCAACGTGCAGGATGGCTTCCAACACGCCGCCGGCAACTGCCAGGCCCTTGTCCGACACCAGCTTGCAATAGGCTGCGTTGTTGCGTGGGTCTACGTCGCCGCACTTTAGGCCGCGGGCAACCTGCACGCCGTCGGCCAACAGGCCGCGCAGCGTGCCCGTGAGCGTGGATGCTACCGGCATGTTTCCCACGTAGGCGACCACCTGGCCTTGCTCTACGTGATCGCCGATGGCCGCTGCGCCACGAAAGATGCCGTTAGCAGGCGCGCGCAGGACGCGTTCGCCGGCGAAACCGCCTACGAGCCCCGGCACAGCGGTGTTGGGAAGCGCGCTGCCTTCGTAATACACCCGGCCCAGCGTGTGCCCGCGCATGGTTTCCACCACCGCGTGGCAATCGACGCCCGCCGTGAACCCCGGCCCGACGCCAACGACCACCGGTGCCATATCACGCGACGTGCCCACGTTGCGTTTGGCCAAGATGGCATCTACCACAACGTCGGGTTTCAATTCGCCCAAGCACGCGCATGCGGGGTCGACCAACACGGGTATCACGCTTTCGGCAAGCAGCGTGCTGGCATGCGCCATATCGCGTGCGAGCACAGCCATTACGCCTTCCACCTGGGTTTTTCCCAAACGCACGGCTTCGCTGAACGCTACCGTGCGGCGCACCGTCAAAGGATGGGCTATCTCGGTCATGACCACAGTCATGCCGCAGCGATGCAAGCGCAGTGCGATGGCACTGGCGATGTCGCCCGCTCCGCGAACTACCACAAGCATCGAAACACGCCTTCCCACAGGCTTCCGGCCACCACCGGCGTTTCGCACAGCGCGGCGATGCGCTCGGCCGCCTGCCAGTCCGTGGCGGTTTCCACCTTGTTCACCAGCACCACGTCGTGAAGGGCTTCCGCATTCAGCACCGCTGCCACCATCTCGGGCGTGACCGCCGCATCAGTCGAAGCCCCCGCCAGCTCGGCAAAGCGCTCCGGGCGATGGCATACCCGCGTAACGGGCGCGCCCACGCCATCGGCCCCCACCACGCACACCGTACGCGCAGCACCTGCCGGGATGACCGGTTCGTGCGAGGCATGCGCCTTCAGCGGCAGCTTGTGCGCCCCGTCGGCTTCGACCAACACATAGTCGGCCACTTCCAACAGCTGATAAAACTCCAGGTGAGGAGCCTGCAACTTCCCGGATTCCCCATGGATAGTCCCCACGCACACGCAAGGACGCACAGCAAGAGCCTCGCACACAGCCGTCAAAAGCCCGCCACCATCCACCAACACGGGGCACCAGTCGGGCACGTGCATCTTCGTGCTGGTGGCAACCACCACGCGCGCGCTGGCCGACAGCTCTTGCGCCAGCGTGCGCAGCAGCGTGGACTTGCCCCCGGCGCCGATGATGGCCGTGATGCCCGGCTGAATGTTCAGCAAATCGCTTAGGATTGTTGCCCCTCCTCCGGCTTTGCCAGCACGATGTGCTCCGGCAAAATGGGCAGCTCGCGGTGCCACACGCCCGTTGCGCGGTAGATGGCGTGCGTGATGGCGGGCGCCGGCGTGTTGATGACAATCTCGCCGATGGATTTCGCGCCGAACGGGCCGGTGGGCTCGTAGGAATTCTCGAACTCCACGCGGATGTCGCCCGTGTCCAAACGCGTCGGCAAACGGTACGTGAACAGGCTGGATTCGCGAATCTTGCCCTTGGGCGTGCGCGTGACGTCTTCGAACAGCGTGTGCCCGATGCCCTGCACGATGCCACCTTCGGCCTGAATGCGCGCGAGCGCCGGGTTGATGGCGATGCCGCAATCCACCACAGCGTCGTAGTTCAGCACCTTCACCACGCCGGTTTCTCGATCGAGCTCGATTTCCGCCATGCCAACCATGAACGGCGGCGGCGACACCGGTGACGAATGCATGGCAGTGGCCTCGGGCGACAGACAATTGCTCACCTGGCTTTTCGTCGCCACGTCGACCAGCGACATTTCCTCGCCCGTGGCCTCGCGCACCACGCGGCCGTCCTCGAAGGCAAGCTCGCCCGCATCGCAACCCAGCGCCTCGGCGGCGATTTCGCACAGGCGCCCTTTCAGCTGCCCGCATGCCTTTTCCACGGCCATGCCGGTGACGTAGGTGGTGGAAGACGCGTACGAACCCGAGTCGTACGGCGAGGCGTCGGTATCGGCGCCGAACACCGACACGTCGTCGACCGAGCAATCCATATGCTCGGCGACCATCTGCGCCAGAATGGTGTCGCAGCCCGTGCCCATGTCAGCCGCGCCGATGAGCAGCATATATGTGCCGTCATCGTTCAGCTTGACGGTGACCGACCCCACATCGATGCCCGAAATGCCCGACCCTTGCATGGACATGGCCACACCTGCGGCGCGCACCTTGCCGTTGCCCATGTCGCGCACGGGGTATTTGGCCTCCCAATCGAACATGTCGCGGCAGTGCTCCATGCAGCGGTCGAGCGCGCACGCGTTCGCCACCTCGTTGAAATACGCGGGCATCACCATGCCCTCGCGCAGCATGTTGCGCTCGCGCAGCGCCACCGGGTCGACCCCCAGCGTCTCGGCCAGCTCGTTCACCGCGCTTTCCATGGCGAACTGCCCCTGCGTGGCGCCGAACCCGCGGTACGCGCCCGAAGGCTGCATGTTCGTATACACCACTTCAGCGTCGAATTTGAACGCCTCGAGCGATCCGGTGTACAGCGGGATGGACTTGTGTCCGGTAAGACCCACCGTGGCCCAGCCGTGCTCGCCGTACGCGCCCGAGTTCGACAGCGTGGTAACGTCCAGCGCGCGAATGCGCCCATCGCGGTTGGCGCCCAAGCGTACCCGCACCTGCATCTCGTGGCGCGGCGAGCCACACGTCTGCGATTCTTCGCGCGTGAACACGCACATCGCGGGGCGGCCCGTCTTCATGGTGACGAACGCCGGATACATTTCGCTTACCGCGGTTTGCTTCGCGCCGAACCCGCCGCCAATGCGCGGTTTCTCCACGCGAATGCGACCTTTCGGGATGCCCAACGCATGCGAGAGAATGCGGCGCACGTGGAACACGATTTGCGTGGATGAAATCACATGCAGGCGGCCATACGGGTCGAGCTCGGTGAACGTGCGGAACGTTTCCATCATGGCCTGGTTGAACGCCTTGGTGTGGTAGGTGCGGTCGAGCACCACGTCGCAGTCGGCGAGCACCGCCTCCACGTCGCCGCCGGCATCGGCGGTGGTGCCCACGATGTTGCGCGTGTTGTC
>DJEE01000070.1:2468-3020 GCA_002431805.1 Eggerthellaceae bacterium UBA5906 | reverse complement strand
GAGATCGACGAATGCGCCGAAGTCGACGATGGAGGAAACGGTGCCCTTGAGGCGCATGCCCTTAGACAGCTTGGAGAGGATTTCGGCACGCTCGTTCTTGCGGCCTTCCTCAAGCAGCACGCGGCGAGACAGAACAACGTTGTTGCGGTTGCGATCCATCTCGATGACGCGAGCCTCGATCTCGGTGTGCAGGTACATGTCCAGGTCCTTGACACGACGAAGGTCGACCAAGGAAGCGGGCAGGAAGCCGCGCAGACCGATGTCCAGGATCAGGCCGCCCTTGACAACCTCGATAACCTCGCCAGTGACGGTCTCGCCAGCCTTGAACTTCTCCTCAACGCTGATCCAAGCACGCTCGTACTCGGCACGCTTCTTGGAGAGGATCAGACGGCCGTCCTTGTCCTCTTTCTGCAGAACCAGTGCCTCGATTTCGTCGCCCAGGCTGACGATCTCGGACGGATCGGCATCCTTGCGGATGGACAGCTCACGGACAGGCACAACGCCCTCGGACTTAAATCCGATGTCCACAAGCACCTCGTCATGCTCGATCTT
>DJEE01000070.1:0-2393 GCA_002431805.1 Eggerthellaceae bacterium UBA5906 | reverse complement strand
TCGCCCTCGTCGAACTCGGTCAGCGTTCCGTCGATCATTTGGTTCATCTGATCGTCGGAGATGTCCTCGAAGTCGATGACAGACGTGTTCTTAATGTCGGTCAAAACGGACCCCTTCCATACTTTGCCGGGGACCCTTCGTCATGAATGATTGCTACATTAACCATGTTCGCTTGCAGGGGGTGTTCCCTTTTAGCAGTGCAACAAACATGTCTCGGGGGCCTACATTACCAATGCTTATAGGACCTTCCCATAAGCCAATTGAGTATACCACGAGCCACCCGAACAGCCTGCGTGATTTTCGGCCGCCCTGCTACCCTGCACGATTTCTACGCTTGCGCGGCTTGGCATGCAGGGCAGATGCCGGAAAACGCCAAGTCGAAGCCGGTTACCTGAAAACCGTAATCGTTCACGATGCGCGCAAGGGGGTCAACGCCTTGCGTTTCGATGTCGAACACGCCGCCGCAGCACGTGCACTTCGCGTGGAAGTGGTTATCGCAACGGAAATCGTAACGGTCGGCCGCATTAGGCACGGGGATGCGCAACACTTCCCCGCGTTCCGAAAGCACCCCTAGATTTCGATACACCGTGGCACGCGACACATTGGGGTGGTCGCGATGCACCACTTCGTAGATTTCCGCCGACGTGGGATGGTTGTGCAACGAGCGCACCGCTTCGAGCACCTGTGCGCGCTGCTTGGTGTTGCGCGTTGCCTTCTGGCCCTGTGTGTTTTCCTGTTGCAGCTGCCCCATGATGCACCTCGATTCCTTGCAATGACTGCTTAATAGGATTGTATATCAGTAGTAACGCATCGGCAACTCTATCACAGTCACTCCACGATATGTCAAAAAGCCCCACGCGAAAAGAAGGCTTGCCCCTTTCGCGGAGCAAGCCTTCTCTCAATCCGGAACGTTCATGAGTCAAAACAGCCCGGCATCTTTTGGCTCGGTACCCTTTGACTTAAACCGCGGCGTCTCCACGCTCGCCTGTGCGAATGCGCACCACCTCGTCAACCGGGAACACGAATATCTTGCCGTCGCCTACGTTGCCAGTGCGAGCCGTGGCGGTAATCACGTCTATAAGCGCGTCTACCTCCCCGTCGTCGCAGATAATCTCGAACTTCACTTTCGGCACCATGTTCAGCAGCACTTCGGTGCCACGGTAATACTCCTTCCAGCCGTGCTGGCTTCCGCAGCCCTGCACTTGCGAGATGGTCATGCCGGAAACCTTTGCCGCAAACAGCGCCTCTTTGAGCGGCTCCAATTTTTCAGGACGCACGATGGCGGTTATCTTCTTCATGGGTTCACTCCTTTCACGAGCACGCTTGCGTTAGTCCAGGCCAATGTATGCAGGGTAAGCGGATTCGCCGTGAGCCGCAATGTCAAGGCCTAAAGCTTCCTCTTCCTCGCTGACGCGCAGGCTGCCCTTGAAGCACGCCTTCACGATAAGGGCGATGATGAGGTCAAGCACGCCGACGAACACGATGGTGATGGCAATGCCGGCAATCTGGCTGCACAGCAGGCTTACGTCGCCCGTGTAAACAAGGCCGCCGAAATCGGTCCAGGACAGCTCGGGGACGCAGAAGATGCCGGTGAGGATGCCGCCGACCACGCCGCCGACCGCATGGCAACCAAACGCGTCAAGCGCATCGTCGTAGCCGATCTTTGCCTTGCAGAACGAGATGGCGAAGTAGCAGATGGGGGATACAATCAAGCCCATGATCAAGGCCGCCCACGGCTCAACGAAGCCGGCAGCCGGGGTGATAACAACCAAGCCCGCAACCAGGCCCGTTGCTGCGCCGACCAGCGTGGGCTTGCCAACCTTCACGCGCTCCACAACCAGCCAAGAAACCAGCGCGGCACCAGAAGCAACCACTGTATTGATAAGCGCCAAGCCCGCAACGCCGTCAGCCAGGAACTCGGAGCCAGCGTTGAAACCGAACCAACCGAACCACAGAAGCGTAGCGCCCAGTGCCACGAACGGCACGTTATGCGGACGGTAGCTCATCATGCCAAAGCCCTTGCGTTTGCCCAAAAGCAGGCACAGCACCAAGCCCGTCAAGCCGGAAGAGATGTGCACGACGTCGCCGCCTGCGAAGTCAAGCGCACCGATGGTGTCGCCAATCAGGCTGCCGTCGCCACCCCACACCATATGCGCTAGCGGCGGGTACACCACGATAGTCCACACGGCAACAAACGCGCACACCGCGCCGAACTTCATGCGGCCCGCAAGAGAGCCAGTGATGATTGCCGTGGTAATCATGCAGAACGCCATTTGGAAGATGAAGTTGATGATGGTGGGATATGCCGTATCCTCGGGCACCGCATCTGCCTCGGCAAGCATGTCAGCCGTTCCGTTTAAGAACCCGAGCTGATCAAGCCCGCCGATAATGGG
>DJEE01000063.1:3220-8583 GCA_002431805.1 Eggerthellaceae bacterium UBA5906 | reverse complement strand
AACTTGCCCGAGCAGATGCGCACGAACGCGATGCGGTCGCGGTGGTTCTTGTCCATGTTCGCCTGGATTTTGAACACGAAGCCCGAGAATTCCTTGCGCTGCGGGTCCACCAGCTCGCCTGAAAGCGTGTCGGCGTAGGGGCGCGGCGCCGGCGCCAGGTGCAAAAACTCCTTCAGGAACGGCTCCACGCCGAAGTTGGTAAGCGCCGATCCGAAGAACACCGGCGATAGCTTGCCCGCCTGCACGGCGTCTAAGTCGAACTCGTCGGCCGCGCCGTCTAACAGCTCGATGTCGTCCACCAAGTTGCGATGGTTTTCCTCGCCGATAAGCTCGTCAAGCTCCGCATCGCCTAGCTGCGCCTCGATCTCGGCAACCTTTTTCGTGGAGTTGCCGCGCCCTTCGCCGTCGAAGGCGATGACGTTGCGCGTCTGGCGGTCGAACACGCCGCGGAACGTGCGTCCATTGCCGATGGGCCAGTTCATCGGGTAGGTGCCGATACCTAGCACCGTTTCAATCTCTTCCATAAGTTCGAACGGGTCACGGCTTTCGCGGTCCATCTTGTTCACAAACGTGAAGATGGGGATGTGGCGCAGCGTGCAGACCTTGAACAGCTTTTTCGTTTGCGCCTCAACGCCTTTTGCGGCGTCGATGACCATGACAGCGGCGTCGGCTGCCATAAGCGTGCGGTACGTATCTTCGGAAAAGTCCTGGTGGCCGGGGGTGTCAAGGATATTGACGCAGCAGCCGTCATGCTCGAACTGTAACACCGAGGACGTGACGGAAATGCCGCGCTCCTTTTCGATGTCCATCCAGTCGGACACGGCATGCTTAGCCGAGGCCTTGCCCTTCACCGAGCCGGCCGTTTGAATGCTGCCCGAATACAGCAGCAGCTTTTCAGTCAGCGTGGTTTTTCCCGCGTCAGGGTGCGAGATGATCGCGAACGTGCGTCGCGACGCGATAGATTCTGCCAGCGTTGGCATGAAGTTCCTTTCCGCAAACCGGCCAACCGCCCGGCGCGCAAACGCGCGGCGGCGCAGCCAAACCGGCATGGTTTGTTTCGTGCGTAACTAAATTAGTATACCGGGCAAAAAGGCCTGGCGAAAGCCCGCACGCAACCGAAACACGGAAAGTACGCCCCCGCACAGGAGCTCAGGGGGTACCGGCCCCGCGCTGATACCCGAAGGCCTCAGCGCGAACCATCCCCGCACTGCTGGCATCACCCGCCCAGCAAAACATATGCGAAGTGCGTAGGTTGAAAACGCAATCGGCGCTGCAAGGGCGCCGATTACTGTCATATCACCTGGCTGAGCCACCAGCTATCAGCGCTGCCCGCCACAACCTACGCACTTGACATACCATAACGTACCGCTAGGAATTCGCAGCGTGCGAAAGTTCGTCAATCACCTCGGCAAGGTCGGCGTTGATGCAGATGGATTGCCTTTCGATATCGCGCGGCACAAGCGCCTCGCCCATGTTCACGCACGCGTACGTTGCTTGCGAGTTTGCCAACGTGGCCTGCCAAAACGGGTATTTGATGATCACCGGCGTGTTAAACCCTACGCCAAGCTCCAAGTACAGCACGCGCATGCCCTCGTGGCGGCGCACGAAATCGCGGTACCGCGCGGCGGCGGCATACCAGCCCTCGTCCTGCACAAACGTGTTGTCGGCGCGCAGATTCATGGACATCTCGGCACCGCAATGCCGGCAGCGCGGAATCAACTCGCTGGGAATGCGCAAGTTGCGCTGCTGCTCGTACATGGCGCGGATGGCCTGCTCGTTGTCGAACGTCTCGGCACAGCACGGCTTACTGCATTGGAACAGTCCGTAATCGCCTTGCGTGTAGAACAGGCGACGCTTGTCGAACCCCGCCAGTTGGAACTGGTGGTCAACGTTGGTGGTCAGCACGAAATAATCGCGACCTTCAAGCAATTCGCGCAGCTTGATGTACAGCGGGTTCGGTCCCAGGTCGTAACGGTTCACCATAACGTAGCTGCTCCAAAACGCCCAGCGCTCCTCGGGCGTGGCGTATGGGTAGAACCCGCCCGAGTACATGTCGGTAAACCCATAACGCTGCCGAAAATCGGCGAAATGCTGTTCGAACCGCGGCCCGGAATACGTGAAGCCCGCCGCCGTGGAAAGCCCCGCACCCACACCCACGAACACGGCATCGGCGCCGCTCAGCGTCTCAGCAAGGCGCTTCACATCGCTTGCCGCATCTTGTTTCTCGGCCGCACGGCCACAACCCAACATCATCTCGAACCCCTTTCGAAATCAAACGCAAACCGTCCGCGAAACGCTGCGTCAGCAAATCCATGAAGTGCTAGTCAACTTCCTTCCAGCACTGCGGATCGGGAGCGTACATGTTGCCCGTGTAGCCCGCCGCCACCGCCGGGCAGCCACGGCACCAGCCGGCCAGTTCGCAACGGCTGCACTTCTCGAACTTGGCAAACTCGCGATGAGCTTCCATGTTCTGCCCCATGAACAGGTCGTACATGCCCTGCTCGCCCACGTTGCCGATTTTGCTTTCCATGCGACGGCACGCGTACACGTCGCCGGTGGGCAGCACGGTCATGTGCGCGATACCGCAATGGCAGCCGTCGTAAACCTTGCCGCACCGGGCGCCCTCGGGAATGCGGAAGCGCCCCTGTTCCCAATCAATCAGCGTCCACAGGTGGTCCTTCTTCTGGAACGTGGTTTTGCACCCCGCCTGCTGCAGGGCATCTATGCGCTCCTGGCACGCCACCAGCAGCACGCGATACTCCAGCGGCTCCATATGGAACTCATCCAGGCGTTGGCCCTTCGTGGGGCAGTAGCGTCCGAACGCGAACACGTCGGCGCCGATGCGCGCCGCAAGGCCGATCATGTCGGGCAGCTCGGCGGCGTTCATGCTGCTAACGGTTGACATAAGTGCCAGCCACATGCCGGAACGCTTGATGCATTCGGCCGCGCGCAGCGTCTCGTCGAAGCTGCCGGGCTTGCGGAACAGGTCGTGCGTGGCGGCGTTCGAGCCGTCCAGGCTGAGCTGATACTTGCGGCAGCCCAGCTTGCGCATACGACGGCACACCTCATCGGTCAAATGAAAGGGATTGCCCATGATGCACCACAGGGCGCCGCGCGCATGCAGTTCCTCGGCCAGACGCCAAAAGTCGCGATGCAGAATTGGGTCGCCGGCGGTGATGTAGAAGTAGGGCTGGCGGCCCATCCGCTCGCACAGGTCATAGCAGCTGTCCAACACGTGCAGCATATCATCCCAGCTCATGGACTTGCACCCATGCGCGCATCCTCGCTGAACAGGTAACAGTGCTTGCAGCGTTGATCGCATTCGTCGGTGATGTGCCACTGGAAGGCGAACGTGGGCTTTCGCGGCCGCATCGGCCGCGCGGGGTGCGCATCCGAAGCGCCGCCGGCGACGTCTCGGGCCGTTGCGGCACCGCGGACAGCGGCCGCGGCATGCGCGTCGCTCACGGTTCGCCCGGCTAATTGGTCAACTCGGTCACCGTTTGTAACCGGTTGTTGTGCGTTACAGTCTCGGGTTACGCGCTGGCTGTCCATGTTCATTCCTTCGCCCCCCTATTCGCCCACGCACTCGATCGCCTCGACTGGGCACGCCTCGAAGCACGCGCCGCAATGCAGGCAGTTCTCCGCGTGAATGCGGAACGGCTCACCAACCTCGCCAGCCTCGATGACGCCCTGCGGGCACACGCCCTGGCACGTTCCGCAGCCGATGCACGCATCGGTGATGCGGTAACCGCGCGCTGCGGCCTGGCCGCCATCCAAGCGGTACGTTTCGCGGAAGATGGGATGCACGCCTAAGTTGAAGTACTCGATGGAAGCGTCCTCAATCTGGAAAATCACGTTGATGTCACGCGTTTGACCAGGGTAGACGTTGGCAAGATAGGGCTGCTCGGCATAGATGAGGTCGCGGATGCGCACGCCTTCGACACCCGGCACCTCCACCGCGCGCCCCGACAGGCGCAGCATCTCGTTGAAGCGCGTGCGCCCTACCGCCTGCACGCGCCCGTCGCGCGCCAAATCGCGCGCAAACGGCTTGCCACGAGACGTAAGGAAGTACACAGCATCGGGCTCGTAGTGCAGCGCACTGATGCAGCGCACCTGGGGCGATCCGTCCTCAGCCACGTTCGCGAAATCGAGCGTGCCGATAAGCTTGAGCTTTTCAAGACAGATTTGCAAGTTCATGAGCTGGCCTTTCGCTAGAAGATTGGTGAAAACGGAATCGAATGCGACCGCCAAACGCAGCGGCCCAGAAGCGCCAAACAGCGCTCCAGGTCCTGCGCCAGCGGCACCGATCAGCTGCATCCGCCCGCGCACATGCCATGTGCAAGCAAATCCGGCTGATCGGGCGCGGCGCGCGCGCGGGCCAAAACAAGGCGGTTGGACCTTAACCTTAGCCCGCACGAGCGCATCCGCGCCGCGGGACCCTTTACGCTATTCGGGGTCCTTCGTGCCACACGCGGGCGCGGGGTCGGTGCTGCCGCAAGCCGGAGCCGGGTCGGCGGAACTACAAGCCGGCGCTGCGGCCGGATCCGCGCTGCCGCACGCGGACGCGGGATCAGCAGAACCGCAAGCCGGCGCGGGCTTCGGGTCGGCGCTGCCGCACGCGGTTCCGCAAGCCGGCGCGGGATCGGCGGTGCCGCAGCCGCCAGATACGACGTTGTCAAGATTGCTCATCTTCGTCTCCTTCTTGTTCGTGACGCCTCCTCGGCGGGCGTCTATAATGCATTTTCAAGAAGAAGCCGCATGTGGGGAAGAAGCCACTAATCTATTAGGTACCCACCTTTTTATAAGGTAGCTTTGACCTGCGCGAAAGGAAAACTCATGCTCACAAAAGACGAACTTCCCCCGTGCCCCGTTGCCACCACGCTCATGCTCATCGGCAACAAATGGAAGATTTTCGTCATCCAACAGCTTATGGATAAGCCGTTTCGTTTCAGCGAACTGCGCCGCGCCATCCCCGGCATCAGCGAGAAGGTGCTCACCGACAACCTGCGCGCCTTGAAAAAAGACGGCCTAATCACGCGCACCGTGTTCCCAGAAGTGCCGCCGCGCACTGAATACGCGCTCAGCGACCTGGGCGAAACCATGCGCCCCATCATCGAAAGCATGGCAACCTGGGGCACCGGCTACCAAAAGCTCGTGCGCGAGCAATAGCGGCGAAAACGCGCCGCTCGCTTGCTCCCCGCGCACAAGCAGGCGGCGCCTTCATGCAAAAGCAACCGCATCACCGCGAAGATGGATACCCTCGACATTCGAGCGCACCCGCCTTCGTTGTTTCGTTCGAAGCATACGCATTAAGCACCCAACGGAAAAACGGCACCGTATTCGTGAACAGGGGGACGTAGCAG
>DJEE01000063.1:0-3145 GCA_002431805.1 Eggerthellaceae bacterium UBA5906 | reverse complement strand
ACCTGCTACGTCCCCCTGTTCACAGCACCGTGTTCACACCCGCACCAACGCGAAAAAGCGTACCCGGTACATCCCCGGGTACGCTTTTCGTTTTCCCTGTTCGCAGCTTAATAGCCGAACAGTTCCGCGGCGTATTCCATGCGGCAGGCAATGCGCACGCCAAACGGGCAATTGCGCTCGCAGCAGCCACAATCCAAGCAATCGCCCGCATGGGCCGACAGCGCCGCGTAATGGCCCGCTACCGACTCCGGCACCGTGTCGTGCGCCCGCGCCAGGTCGTAGAATTTGTTTACCTCGGCAATGTTGATGCCCACCGCGCACGGCTGGCAATGCCCGCAATAAATGCACTGCCCAAAGTACGAGTGCTGCGGCGCATGCGACAGCACGCGACCGCAATTGCGCTCCCAATCGTTAGCCGTCTCGTACGCCACGCAGCCTTGCAGCTCGGCCACTGTTCGATACCCCGCCAGCACCGACGCCACCGCCGGGCGCGACAAGCAATAGTCAATGCACTGCACCGGCGTCATGGCCACGCCAAACGGCGACTTTTCCGCATCAAGCAAACGTCCGCCGGCAAACGGCTTCATCACGGTAAGGCCCACGTTTTTCTGCTCGCACATGTGGTGCAGCTCCTGACGGCGCGGGTCGATGTTCGACAGATCGTCGCTATAATGCTCGGCGAACATGACGTTGATGTCCTCAGAGGGCGGCAGCATGTCGAACGCCGGGTTCAGCGAGAACATGATCATGGCGATGTCATCGTACTCGCACGCTGCCAACGCCACGTCAGGGTTGTGCGTTGACAAGCCGATATGATCGATATGACCTGCGATTTTCTCGGCACGCACATACTCGATGAACGGACCGGACATAATGCTTGCGAACTCGTCGGTCGAGTCGACGTAGTGGATAAGTCCCAGCTCGATGTGCCCACCAAAGCACGCAAGCAGTTGCTCCCATGCCGGCACCACCTGTGCCATATCGCGCGTGCGCACGTACTGGCCGCCTTGCCACGTTGAGCCGAAATGCCCCTGCACAATCCAGTGGTCGCGCTGCTCGCACACCGCATCGCCTAGCGCCCGACGCACCGCGGGGTCGGCCATCCAGCAATCCACAATGTTCACGCCCGCCTTGGCAGCCGCACGCGTCACCTCGCGTGTAACCTGGGCGTTATCGCCCGGCATCCACTCGGCGCCAAAGCCTATCTCGCTTACGTTCAACCCCGTCTTGCCCAGCACGCGATAGTTCATGTTCCCCTCCCGATGATTCTTGCCAGCCCCCATAGGATACCCTATGACCCGCCAAGTGCGTAGGTTGAAACGGCTATCGCAAGTATGCGTGCCGCACCGCCCACAAAATCCCAGGTCGCTTACGTTCGGCGGCGAAGTTACCCGCGCAGGCGCGCGCAACCTACGCACTTGGCAACGGTTGCAATGGCGCACTCGCCAAGCGCCCGCCCCTTTGTAGCGCAAAGCGCCCGTATGCATCGCGAAGTGCGTAGGTTGCCGTTATACTGACATGCTATGAATATCGCACGTAAAGAACTGCCGATAGGCGCTTACCGTCTTATCCTTGTAGTTGCAGCCGCCATTTGGGGGCTTGGCTTCGTTATCGGCAAAGGAGCCATTCAAACCGTTGGCGCCACATGGTTTACGGCCATCCGCTTTCTTGGCGCGGGCATCGTGTTGTTGATTATCTTGTTTCCCCACATCAAACGCCATTTCGGCAAGCGTGTGCTTATTGCAGGATGCGTTATCGGGCTGTTTTCGTTCCTGGGATTTTGGACGCAATTTTTGGGCCTTGGCCTGACCACACCGTCGAAAAACGCGTTTTTGAGCGCCTGCTACTGCCTAACCGTCCCGTTTATTTGGTGGGTAGTTGCGCGCCGCCGCCCCTCGCGCAAAATCCTGCTTGCAGCGGCAGCATGCACAGTCGGCATCGGATTAGTCTCGCTTACCGATGGGCTCTCCATCGGGCTTGGCGACGGCATCAGCATCGTGTCGGCGTTTTTGTACGGCGCGGAAATCGTGGTCATCGGCCTGGTCATGCGCGACAACGACGTGCTTACCGTTACCACAATCCAACAGTTCACCAGCGGCATCTTGGCGCTGGCGTTAGCCCTGATCACGCAGCCTATGCCCAGTGTTGAGCAGGTAGCCACGCCCGCGTTTGCCGGCTCGATGCTCTACATTTGCATGCTGTCGGCGGCGTTCGGCGCCGTTGCGCAAAACCTTGCGCAAGCCCACGTTTCACCCGCGGAAGCCGGGCTACTCTGTTCGCTTGAAAGCGTGTTTTGCGCCGTGTTCAGTGTGGCGTTTTTCGGAGAACAGCTCACGGTAAAAATGGCAGCAGGTTTCGTGCTGATCTTCGGGTCCATCGCAGTGGCGCAACTCGGCGACGAAGGCGCAGGCGAAAGCACGGGGAAATCCGCCCCGGAGCTTAACAAACCCGCAGGTCAAACAGACGAGAAGGTCAACGATTCCGCCAGTGAGCCAACCAGCAGTTCCGTCAGTGACCCCGCCGGCAAACCCGCTTCAACCCGCAAAGGCAATCGCGGGCGCATCGCCCGTTAGCCAGCGCATCGCGCGCAAAGCGCCGCGCCCCCGCTTGCGGTCGCACGCGCCCGCCCGACCCGCAGGCCAAAGTCCACCTCACGCGGCGGCGCTCCAGCCCTGGCGCTACCCAACCTGCCCAGCGCGCGGCAATGTCCGCCAGCTGCAACACGCTCTTTTCCGCCCGCGATGCGCACTTCCGGGCTATAATTGCCCATCGAAGCAGCTACCGATACCCAAGAACGCGGCGCGCCACGCAGCTGCTATGCGCGCCAACAACCATGTTCTTCAAGGAGGAGACATGACGAAGTTCAACCACGTGATTATCCGCCGCCCCGGCAAGTCGCTGTGCGATGGCATTACGAGCGCCCCTGAACTGGGCAAACCTATCTACGAGCGCGCCATCGAGGAACATTACGACTACGAGCACGCGTTGGAGAAGTGCGGCGTCGACGTTACCGTGTTGCCCGCGCTTGAGCAGTATCCCGACAGCTGCTTTGTCGAGGATCCCGCCGTCATCACGCGCTGCGGTGCCATTATCACCAACCCTGGCGCGGCCAGCCGCAACGGCGAGAAGAACGAGATCGAGCCGG
>DJEE01000112.1:209-3369 GCA_002431805.1 Eggerthellaceae bacterium UBA5906 | reverse complement strand
TGGATGTTGAAGCCGTGAGCGAAAGCCAGGGTGTCGCCGGCATGCAGATGCGGGGCGATGTGCTTCTCGTACACCTCAGGCTGCAGCTCATCGGGGATGAGAATCATGATGACGTCGGCTTCTTCAGCAGCTTCGTCCTCGAGCATGACCTTCAGGCCAGCTTCTTCGGCCTTAGCCCAGCTCTTGGAGCCCTCGCGCAGACCAACGCGCACGTCAACGCCGGAATCCATGAGGTTCAGCGCATGGGCATGGCCCTGAGAGCCGTAACCGATGATGGCAACCTTCTTGCCCTGGATGACCTTGGGATCGACGTCGTTTTCATAATAGATCGTAACAGCCATGGTGGTGATGTCCTTTCTTCTTGGCTGATGTACATGAGAGTATAACGTGAAACGTAAGCTAACTGTTTCTTGAACGCCCTGCCCCGCTAAGCGGGACGCGAAAAGTTCATGAACTGAAGCAGCTTGGCACTTTGAACTCAGGGAGTTGACCAGCAGCGCAAGCGGCGCTGCCAGAGCGATTGTCGAACATTCATCTTGCTTGCCTCCCCTTTCATGCGGAAGTAGCGAGGGTTTCACGATACTAAGCACGCCCGGCGTTTAGCGAACGCCGGGGTTGGTTTACGCGTCTTTCGAGGCACGCGACATGGCGATTTTGCCCGTGCGCGTGATTTCCTTGATGCCGTAGGCGCGGAAGAGGTCCTCCATGCCCTTGAGCTTCGCCTCGTCGCCCGTTGCCTCGATGGTGAGGCTCGAGCGGCCCACGTCCACGATTTTTGCGCGGAATACGTTGGCGATCTCGATGATTTCGTTGCGTCGGTCGGGCGCGGCGTTGACCTTGAACAGCACCAGCTCGCGCTCGATGGCGGCCACATCGGTGAGGTCGGTGATCTTGAACACGCTGATGAGCTTGTTCAGCTGCTTGGTGAGCTGCTCGTAAGCAAGCTCGTCGGCCTTAACAATGATGGTGATGCGCGACATGGTGGGATCTTCGGTGGGACCTACCGACAGCGAATCGATGTTGAAACCGCGGCGGGAGACCATGCCGGTGACGCGCGAAAGCACGCCGGGCTTGTTCTCAACCAATACGGACAGGATGTGCTTCATCGCGCTTGTCCCTCCTCAGCTTCAGCGGCGGGCGCTTCGCCCTCGCGCGGACCTTTGTCTTCGGGGTCGTTTTCCCAGCGGCCGCCAAACTGCGCATCGATGGTGGCGCAGGGGCTTTTTTGTGGCGCCGGAGCAGGAGCAGCCTGGCCAGGCATGTCGGTGCGCACCGCGCCGACGGCCACATCGATGGCGCCCATGACATCGCTCATGGCAGAACCCGGGGCAACCATGGGGAACACGTTTTGGTCGTCGGGGATAGCCACGTCAAGCAGGAAGGGGCCGTCGCACGCGAGCATCTCGTCGAGGGCGGCGTCAAGCTCTTCGGGCAGCTCGATGCGGCGCGACTTCCAGCTGTAGGCGTCGGCCAGCTTGCAGAAGTCGGGGTTGGCGGACAGCTCGGTGAAGCTGTAGCGCTCGTGGTAGAACAGCTTCTGCCACTGGTGCACCATGCCAAGCGCGCGGTTGTCGAGAATAAGCACCTTCACCGGCACGTTGTTGATGGCCGCCGTTGCCATTTCCTGGCTGTTCATCTGGAACGAACCGTCGCCCGCTACGCACACAACCTGGTCGCCGGGGCAGCCGATGGCAGCGCCGATGGCAGCCGGGAAACCAAAGCCCATGGTGCCAAGGCCGCCGGATGATAAGAACGTGCGCGGCTTTTCGCGATCGATGAACTGGGCAGCCCACATTTGGTGCTGGCCCACTTCGGTGACCACGATGGAGTGCTGCGGGTCAAGCTTGTGCGAAAGCTTCTGCATGACCGTTTCCGGAACGATGTGGCCGGGCTCCTCCACGATGTCGGAGTGGTAGAACGGGAAGCGACGGCGCCACTCGGAGATTTGCTCAAGCCACGGACCGGTGACCGGTTTGGCACCGGACTTCTTCACCGCTTCGTTGATGCCGGCCAGCACACCCTTCAGGTCGCCGACGATGGGGATTTGTACCTCGCGGATCTTGCCGATTTCGGCCGGATCGATGTCGATGTGGATAACATCGGCATGCGGCGCGAACTCGGAAAGCTTGCCAGTGACGCGGTCGGAGAAGCGCGCACCGCAGGCGATGATGAGGTCGGAGTCGGTCATGGCAAGGTTCGCGTACTTAGAACCGTGCATGCCGACCGGGCCGAAGTTCAGCGGGCTAGACGCGGGGAACGCGCCTTTGCCCATGAGCGTGGTGACCACAGGCAGCTGCAACGCGTTCGCAAGTTCCACCAACTCATCGGTGGCACCGGAGCTGATGACACCACCGCCAACGTAGAGCACCGGGCGCTCGGCGCGCTCGATGCGCTGTACGGCCGCGCGGATTTGCTTGGCGTTGCCGCGATACGTGGGGCGATACGACGGCAGGTTCACCTTGTCGGGATAGTTGAAGATCATCTTCTCCGACAGGATGTCCGACGGGATGTCGATAAGCACCGGACCGGGACGGCCGGAAGCGGCGATGTGGAACGCCTCGCGAAACGTTGTGGTGAGTTCGTCGGTGGACTGCAGCATGAAGGAGTGCTTGACCACGGGCATGGTGATGCCCACGATATCGGATTCCTGGAAGCTGTCCGTGCCGATGACGCCGCGCGGAACCTGACCGGTGATAACCACAAGCGGCACGCTGTCCATGTAGGCTGTGGCGATGCCGGTTACCGTGTTGGTGGCGCCGGGGCCGGACGTGACGATAACCACGCCGACGTTGCCCGTGGCGCGCGCATAGCCGTCGGCCTCGTGCACCGCGCCCTGTTCGTGGCGGGCGAGGATGTGGTGCAGCTGCGTGCTGTCGTAGAGCGCGTCGTAGATCTTGATGGCCTGGCCGCCGGGGTAACCGAACACGGTGCTAACGCCTTCGGCCTCAAGGCTTGCCACAACAGCCTGCGCGCCGATCATCTCGGTGCCCTGCTTGGCGGTTTTGCTGCCAAGGCCGCGTGCCTGACCTGCGGTTGAGGTGTGCTTGTCGCTTTTAGATTCGCTCATGACACATACGCTCCCTTGTCTGCGGAGGAAACCAGCTTGGCGTACTTGGCAAGCACGCCATGGTTGTGCTTCGGCGCCGGCGGGACGAACGCG
>DJEE01000112.1:0-172 GCA_002431805.1 Eggerthellaceae bacterium UBA5906 | reverse complement strand
CGCGGCGGGCGGCAAGCTCATCGTCGCTGACGTGCAGCGTGATGGCGCCGCCTTCGATGTCGACGGTGATCTGGTCGCCGTCTTCGATAAGGGCGATGGGGCCACCCGAGGCAGCCTCAGGGCTGATGTGGCCGACGCAGGGGCCCTTAGAGGCGCCGGAGAAGCGGCCGTC
>DJEE01000043.1:5521-8710 GCA_002431805.1 Eggerthellaceae bacterium UBA5906 | reverse complement strand
CGCCGCCAGAGGGGTTCCCTCCGTTGCCGTTTTCGCTTTGCCCGTTGTTGCTCGCGCCGTTGTTCTGGCCGCCGCCGTTGTTGCCCTCGGGCCTCACCACAACGGCACCACCAGCGGAATTGCTGCCCGCGCCCGCGCCGCTGCCGGCAGATTCGCCGTTGCTGCCCGCTACGCTCACGCTGCCGAGCTGCGCGTTGCCGGTAACGTTGTAGGCGGTGGTGCCGCTGGCTGCTTCAAGCGGGCGGTTGGTTAGCACGTCTTGCGTGGGGCGCTCGGTTTCGGCGCTTTTGTCCTTGCTGTCCGCATCGTCTTTGCTGCGGTTAGCTTCGGCATCGGAATCGATGGGGTTGGCCTGGTAGCCCTTTTCGGCGTTGCTCGAGCCCTTGCTGTATGCCGACGTGAAATTCTGCGGATCGAACGTGGCATCGCCTTGCGCCAACGCGAACGCGCCAATTCCAAATGCGGCAACAACCGCGATAGACGCGGCTGCGGCTGCGATATGTTTAGAAGAGGGGCGCATGAAGCCTCCGCAACGGGTACGTTTATGGGCTGTTGGTAGCCGGATGGTTCGTTTGCTGCGTGCGCCTAAGCACACACGCTTTCATTGTATGCGCGCTCGTTCGATTCGGAAAGGGCTTCGGTTTGATATTCCGCGGCAAAATCACGGGTTTTGCTGGCGTTTTCGTCCGCTGCGGGTTCGCTGGCCGTGGCGATGGCATCTGGCGCTTCTTTGTCGGGTATGCCGTCTGCGCCACTGCTGAGCAGCTCTTCGCTCGCGTTGCCGGAGTGGCCTTCCTGGTCGGCTGCATTTTCCTCTTCGGCCGGCTCGTCAACCATATCCCAGGGATCTTCGATATCGGGCAGCGGTGCAAGCCATGGCAGCCACTCATCCAGCCATTCGCTGGCATCGTGGTAGTACGTCAGCTCGCTGGTGCCGCTGATAGCGTCAAGCCCCATCAGCCCGCGCAGGTAGTTCTCCTGCACAACAAACGGGGCGTTTGCCGCTTCGTTGAACTCGTCGGTTGTGGGAAGCTCGTGCATCCACACGTTCCAGCCACCAAACAGCGTGTTGCTTAAGTACTCGCTCATGGAGTAGTCATCGAACACCCCCACGCACTGGCGCGGCCATTCCGTCAGGTAATCGTTCGCGGCGCTTGCTGGTGCCTGAAGCTGTACCGGGGCCCCAAACGTGAACGGTGCCTCTGCGGTCCCGCCCGCCAGCCGCGTGCATACCGTTTGCGGTAGCTGCACCACAACGTTGTCGCATCCCGCAAACGCGCCGCTGTTGATGGCGCACACGCGGTCGGTTACCACCACGCGCGCAAGGTTTTTGCACGTGGCGAACGCGCCTTGGCCAATAGCCACCTGGTCAAACGACTCGGGCACCACCTTGCTGAAATCAATCACCGTTGCATCTTCGGGTGCGCTGGTAAGCGTTTCCACGCCGTCAACCAGCTCAAACACATATCCGTTGTGCTCTTCCACGGAAATGAACGACGAGTGGTCCACCAACGGCATGCCCATCATGGTGCGCAGGTGGTTTTCTGCAACCAGCAGCCCCTCGGACATGCGCTGCTTAACCTGCACGTCAGTGGGCACCAGGTCGGTTTCCGCCACCAGCTGCTTGCGGCAGTACTTGTAGTAGGCGTCGTAATTCTCGGCACCCACCATGGGGTACAGCCACTTCGATAGGTATGTATCTTGCACGTATTCAGGCACCACAATGTGCAGCGTTTGCTCTTCCTGCTCAAACGTGTGGCTGGGGTTGAACTGGAACGGATAGCATTTGTCGGCGGCGAACACGCCCAGCTTGATGGGCAAAAGGTTTGTCAGCTCAAGCGTGTGCAAGTTGGAGCAACCGTCGAACGCGCCGGGCATAACCACGTTGCCATTCTCGGCGGCGTCAAGTTTGACGCGCTCAAGGCTGGTACAGTTGCCGAACACGGCATATTCGCCCAGGTTGAAGTTCGAGCATTCGCTGGTAAACGACGTGATGTTCGGGCAGTCGGCAAACGCGTTGTTGCCAAGCACCACTTGGTTTACGCGCCACGTGCCCACGAACACGTCGCCGGCAACTGAGCAATCCATGAATGCGGCATCATCAACATACTGCAGCTTGTCTAAGTCTTCCCAGTTGATGGTGAACGTGCCTTGCGTGCTCATAAACGCGTTGCTGTAAATCTCAACGGTGTCGGGCGATAGCACGATGCGGCCGTTGATATTGGAACCAGCGGCCAGCAGCAGCCACTCGCCCTGGTCATCGTTTGCGCCGTACAGCACCAAGCTGCCATCGGCTTGTTCGTCGACGGCGTATTCGGCAACGTTGGAATCCGGCGTGAAACTCAGGAACGCATCGTGGTAGCCCGTGCAGTTGGTGGGCGCGTACATGACGCAGGTGCTGTTCGGGCGCTCATTGGATGCGAAATCGCCGTTCGCGGCGTTCGACGCCAAAAACCGCATGCTCGGGCAGTCGGCGAACGCGTTAACGCCTACAGTGATGTTGCCCGGGTTGTTGAAGAACACGCCTTGCAGCTTCGGGCACCCGGCAAACGCGTTCGCGCCCACCGTGCCCACGCTGTCGGCAAGGTCGGCCCAGGCCAGGTTCGGATGGTTTTGGAACGTGCCCGCGGCAATGCTGCCGAACGTCATGCCGTAGCCACCCACGGTGCCCACGCCGCTAAACGTTTCAATGCTGTCAGGCACTTCGAACACCACGGTGGTGGGCAGCATCCAGCTGTCGTAGCCGTTGTAATAGCGATAGCCCTCATCGCTGGTGGTTGCCTTGGTGGTGTGGATGCTGTCGGGGTCGGCTCCGGCGGCGGCAAGGCGGCTGTCAACGTAGCTCCACTGCTCGTCGGTGGAGCACACGATGGTGTTCACGGCACTGCCGGCAAGGCAGCCGTCCTCAAGCACGTAAGGCGCATCGTCGGTCAGGATAAGCGTGGTGATGTTCGGGCAGTTGTCCAAGCATCCGGCGGTAAGCGTGTGGGCCTTCGCCACGCGTGCGATGTCAATGCCCGTGTCCACAAAGTGCACGGCTTCGTCATCGGAGATAAGCGTGTCGTTGGAGAAGAAGTAGCGCTTGAGCGGGTTGGACTTCGGCGACACCGTGTTGCCGCTTGCCTCGTCAAGCACCGCTCGGTTGGCGGTGGCGAACGCATCAAGCACCTCGTCGGCAACCACGATGGT
>DJEE01000043.1:4257-5432 GCA_002431805.1 Eggerthellaceae bacterium UBA5906 | reverse complement strand
GCGTTGAGCGTTACGCGCTTCAAGTTGTTGCCGGCGGTGAAGTTCACGGCGTCAATGCCTTCCGGCACGTCAAGTGTTTGGAAGTTCAGGGGGATGCCCAGGTACTGGCTGCCGTTTTTGCTGGTAAGAATGCCGTTGCTCAGGTTGGCGTAGTTCGGGTTGTCGGCTGCAACGGAAAACCCTTGTCGCACCGCAAGCTGGCCGCTGGTGGTGTTGACATACCACAGTGTTTCGGGGATTTCCAACCGATCCATGGAAACGGTGTTGGGCGCTTCAATGTCAAGCGCTTGAATGCCCGGTTGCAGGTTGATGGAAATGCGCCCATAGCGGTCGGGGAACAGCATGCCGCGCGCCGAGCCGTCCACCGCCGTGATAGTTTGCAGGGCGCACGGGTATTGCCCGCCGTCGTTCTCGGGGATGCTGAAATCGCTGTTCATCCAAAAGTTCTTCAGCTTCACCGTATAACCCTCGGGCACGTCTACAAAGCGTCCGGGGGCAATCACGTGGCGCCCGGGCGTGGGCTCGAAGAAGTAATCGATAAGCTGGCCGTCTTCGGTCCAGCCTATTAGCAGCTTGGAAAGCGTGGCGTTGTCGTCCCCGAGCGCGCCGATGGAGCGCATAAGCGCGTTCGCGCTGCTGAACAGGTTGATGGTTTGGCCGTTATTTGAGTATGTGTACAGCACCTGATTGTTGCCGCTGGCGTCAAGCGCCGTGCTTACCACGTACGTGCGCGACTCCACGGGCGTGTACGTGACGGTTTCGTAGTTCCACTCAGCGTTGGGCTGAATGCGCCAGGCAACCACAATGTCGAACGGATCGCTGGGGACAACCGGGGGGGAAGTCCACGATTTTGAAGTACGGGTAGGTATCGAACTGATCTTTGTTGCAGCGCCATTCAATGGATGTGGGCCAGTCTTCACCTTCGGGCCAATAGGACAGCGTCGCCTCTAGGCTGCAAAACACCATCCAGGCGTCCACCTTCTGACCAACGTACAGCATGTTCTCGTCCACGAACGAAGGGGTGATGTTGACGCTGGTGGATGGGGCGGCAAGGTCGATATCGGCAAGGTCTTTGTTGCTGTTGTTGATGGGGTCGAAGCCCAGGTTGTCGGCCTTCTTGTCGGGCACGGGGTCGTTTGGCAGAAGCTCGCGCGAAGGCTGGTCGGGTGTGGGCG
>DJEE01000043.1:0-4209 GCA_002431805.1 Eggerthellaceae bacterium UBA5906 | reverse complement strand
GGCGCGGGCGTAGGGTTTTGCCCGCCGCCGGTTTGCTCGCCATTGCCGCCGCCTTGGGCGGTGCCGCCCGTGCCGTTGCCGGTTGGGACGACCACCGCGCCGCCGGCGTTTGCGTTTCCGCCGCTTGCGCCCGTGCCGCTGCCGCCTTGGCCGCTTACGATGCCGATGCTGCCTTGGCTGGCATCGCCGGTAACGTTGTAGGCGGTGGTGCCGCTGGCAGTGTTGGCGGGCGTGTTGGTGAAGGCATCTTGCGAGGCGTCGCGGCTGTCTGCCGCGCTGCTGGCGTCGGCCTCGTCGTCTTTGTTGCGGTTGGCGTCGGCGTCGGTTTCGGTGGGGTTTGCCTGGTAACCCTGCGTGGCGTCTTCGTAGCCTTTGCTGTAAGCCGAGGTGAAGTTTTGCGGATCGAACGAGGGGTTGGCCTGGGCAAGCGTAAACGCTCCCACGCAAAACGCGGCAACAACAGCCACGGAAACAACCGCGGTTGCAATATGTTTCGGGTTGAGCGTCGCCATCGCTCTCGCCTCCGTTCCCCTCTGCGGTGCGCTGCCCGTTGCCAGGCTCGCGCAAAATATGGTGCATCCCGCCGCGCCGTAACGTCGTTTGCGCGGCGGAACATGGTTGCTACAGCGCCATCGCGAAATAGCGCTTCAGGCGCTCCTTCGCGTCGGCGCATTCAGGCAGCGCAGCGTGCAAGCGTTCGGTGAAGCGTCGCAGTGTGCGCATCTCGTTGGGTTTCAGCGCGTGCCCGCCGAACGCATATGCCTGGTGAAGCTCAATAACGCGCCTGAACTCCTGCGCGTCTATGCTGGGGAACGCCTTCATCAGCCCGCCAAGGTTCTCAAGCGGTTTTGTGGCGTCAAACCCCATGCCGGCGGCGGTCATAACAGCAGCAAGGTAGTTGTACAGCGCGGGCACCGATACTTCTTGGTTGTCATCGGCGCAGTGCTGCTTGCGCTGGCGGATGCGCACGATGCGCTGCGCGAACGCCGCCCCAACAGCCAGCGCGAGGATAACCACCCACACCAGCACACTGCGCACGGCGCCGGCAAGGGCTGCCGCGGCGCTTTGTCCGGAATCGGCCGGCTGCTCGTCCTCATCCGTTTTGCCGGCAACCGAACCGGTTTGCAGCACTTGGTCGCCCGCGCCGCTTGACCAGGCTTCGCCCACGTCAATCACGGAATCCGGCTCGATGGCCTGCGTGTAGAACCCCGGCGTCACTTCAATGGACGTCCATCCCAGGCCGTCCAGGTAAATCTCGCACCACGCGTGCGCATCGCCCGAGTCAAGCGTAAGCGAAGAGTCGGTAAGCGCCGCGCCCGTCAAGTCGCCGGCGCTTACGCGGTAGCCTTCCACATAGCGCGCGGGGATGCCCTGCGTGCGGAACGCCAGCGTGGCGGCGGTGGCAAAGCACGCGGAGTTGCCTTCACGCGCCTGCTCAAACAGCCACGACGTGAACGAGTTCGCGCTTGACGCCGTGTAGGTGCGCGGGGTTTCGGTGTAGCTTGCCAGCGTTTCCATCATGGTTCGCACGCGGCTGATCACGGCAAACTCCGAGGAAGCGGCCTGCGCGTCCCAGGTGGCGTCGTTGAAGATAAGGCGTTCGATGTCGTTGCGTTCGGCGTCGCTTACGTCAAGGTAGTGGTCTTTTGCGAAGGCGGCGTACACGCTTTCCGTTTGCGCGTAGGAATCTTGCGAGGTTTCAAGCCAGCTGGCGTCGTCAAGCACGTCGGCCGTGGCAACGCTGTCGGCCGTGAACTGGTACGTGCGCAGGCCAAACGGGCTTGCAAGCAGCTGTCCGTCTAAGTTGAGGTTAACGTTGGCACCCGAGATGCTGCGCAGGGTGTAGGGCACGTACGCGTATTCGCGCCAGGCGTTGCTTGCGTCCACCGAAACGGTGGCGGTGGGCAGTTCGTCGCTGCGTCGTTGCGCGCTGGCGTCGTCGTAGGCCGCGCGCTGCATGGCGGGGGTGAGGCCCTCGTCGGAAAGCCAGCTCATCACGCCGGCCCATTGCCCCTCGTAAGCGGTGTGGTCAAGCGTTTGCCAGGTTTCGTCGTCCTCAAAGTTCGCGCCCACCCAGCCGCGCAGCAGCATATCGTCGGCAAACGTGCCGCTCGGAGTGATTTTCAACGCGGCGTCCGAACTGGCGTTTAAGGCTGCGGCCTGCGTCATGTCGCCCTCGGGCAGGGTTTGCTGGCCGTAGCGTACCTGGTTGATGCCGTCCCACAGCGCTTGGTGAGCGTCAGCCACAGCACCGCTGGGCGCATACAGCGCACCGGCCAGGAAAAACGTGACAAAGCAGGTAAACACATTGAAGCCGATGTCTGCCAGCAGCGATTTAGTGGAGCACATGGAACCGCGCAGCTGCATAAGGCGGCACTGCGTCAGCCAGCCCGCCACGCCCACGAAGCAGGCAAGCCCGCCGAAGCCCGTGGACAGGCGCAGGCCGCCACCGCCTACCAGCACCAGCATAACAAGCGTGACGCCCGTGGTGCGCAGGCGCGTGAAGGCCCAGGCCGCAAGGCCGATCAACACGCCGAACAGCACGCCGAACACCGGCGAGGCGGCAGTGGTTCCGCAGCCCTGCACCAGCCCCGCGTACGCTCCGAACACGTCGTCGAAGCGCGATGCTATAGCGTTGTACAGCGCAAACAGGCCGCCGCGGGCATCGGGGATTACCAGCAGCAGCGCGAACATGAGCGCAGCGCACGCGGCCGCGGCAAACGGTGTATAGCGCTTTACGGGGCCAACCACGCTAAGCGTGCCCGCAAGCCCGCTGACGATGCCGGCCGCCACAATGGTGGCCGCGAACGTGGTGGTGGTCATGCAGTTCATAAGCAGTATCGGCCCGCCGCATGCAAGCAGCATGGCTGCAAGCGCCGAGGCGATGGCTTGCGCGTGGTCCGCCGACTGCTTGTGGTTGTGCGTGGCCTGCGCGGACAAAACCACGCGCGGCAGCGTTGTGATGTTGTTGCTGGCGGCCATGGTTTACAGCTCCAAATTCTTAATGCGTTCGCCAACGGTGTCGGCGGGGATGTGCGTGAGGGTGTAGCCGCCCGATTCGTCAACGCCGGCCTGCGTGCCTTCGCTTACGTGGAGTACGGTTAAATCGGTGATGTTGCCAAGTTTTGCGGCAGCGTCTTCGTCCAACGTGTCGGTGACCAGCACCATCCTGGTGACGTTGTGCGCGCGGCGGAACTCGTAGAACGCGGCCATGTCATAGGCTTGGTTGGCGTGCGCGGGTGCGCTTACCAGCATGTCCATCATAGTGTTGAAGCTGGTGCGGCTGTCCACGAACTCCGACTTCAGCGTTTCGCCCTGGAAGTGCGCCACGGAGTGGGCAAGCCCCTGCTGTATAAGCGAAAGGCTTACCGAAGCCGCAACGGCAAGCACGCCGTTGAGCACGGCGGCGTCTGCGCCGCTTGCCTGCACATGCGCGTCGCACAGCAGCGTGATGTCATAGTCGGTTGGGCGCGACGGCTCGCGCACCATCAAGTCGCCGAAACGCGCGGACAGCTTCCAGTGCACGGATTTCAGCGAGTCGCCTTCCTGGAAATCGCGCATGTCGAACACTTCAGTGCGGTCTTGGCCCTTGTGGTGGTAGTCGTAGGTGGTGCCGGAGATGCTTTGGCGGTTTGCGCGCGTGGTTTGTGCAACAATGTCGCTGATCTGGGGATACACCGTGTAGGATGACTCAAGCGCAACGCCTGCGACGGGCACTTCGGCAAACCCGAGCGAGTCGGTGGCGCGCGCCTGCTCAAGCGACACCTCAATGCGCCCGCAGTATTCGGTGTTCAGGGGCAGCTCGAAATGCTCGGTTCTGCCCGATGCCGGCGCTAGCGTAACGGGCAGGTCTTCCACGGTGCCGGTAAGCAGGTTGCGGAAGCGCAGCACCATGCGAATGCGGTTGCGAGAAAGCGCCGGGCGTGTGATGGCAATGTGCATAGGCAGCTTCTGACCTGCAGTGCAGGCATGCTGAAAGTCAATGGCAATGGTGGTGCGGGCGGCGGTTGCGCGCCCGAACGCCATGCTGGCCACCGGCGCTAAAAACGCAACAACGGTAAACGCCAGCGCCGCTGCGCTGTTCGTTGCCACAAACGCACCGATGCCCAGCAGAAAAGCCAGGGTGCATATAATCCAGTTTCGCTTCATGCGCGCGGCTTACCGGCGTGCGGCGGCGCGGCCGTTGACCTGGCCCATGGAGGGCGCGGG
>DJEE01000129.1:15752-17605 GCA_002431805.1 Eggerthellaceae bacterium UBA5906 | reverse complement strand
ACGCAGGAGCTCATCGCGATCGTTGTGTTCGTCGCGGTGGCCGTGGCGTACTTCGTCGTCGCCCGCAAGTCCGCCGACGGCGGCACGCTGCCCAAGGGCATGGCGTGGGCAGCGATTGCCATCTCGGTCGTGCTCGCCGCGGTGTGCGCGCACAGCTACATGATGCCGGCGCGCCCGGCGTGGGACAGCGTGCTCGAGGTCTTGAGCATCGTGGGCGCCGCCTGCCTGCTCGGCCCGGCGACGGTTGCCGTGGTGCTCGCCGCCAAGGGCGAGGACGCCTCGGCCTGCGGGCTGCCGGCCGTGGCCGGCTCGGCCATCGGCGCCGTGCTCACCGCCGCCTACGCGGCGTTCGTGCAGGTCTGCGGCGGGTCGTTCAGCCAGGTGGGCTACTACTTCGACCCGACCCACCCGACCAAGGCGATGGCCGACGCCGCCGCCACCGTCGGCGACCAGGCCGTGCTGCTGTGGCTCGGCGCGGTCGCGATCGGCGCCGTGGTGCCGCTGGTTGCCTGCGTGCTGGCCAAGCGCAAGGGCGACGCGAAGTCCTGGAAGCTCTTCGGCGCCGTGGCGGTAATCGCCGCCCTCGCCGGCGCCATCTGCCTGCGCGTGGCCTTCTACAACATGGGCCTGTCGGTCTTCATGTTCTACTGAGCCTCGCCGGCCCGTCGACGTCCCGCGAGTCAACCTCTCCGTAAGGTTCTGACTCGCTAACTTTCCCCGGCCCGACGCCCGCCTCTCGGGCGTCGGGCTCCCCAAAAAACCGAACACCCCTCCCGAGCGGCCCCTTCCGCTTGGGGGCTTCCTTCCCCCAAACCCCTTGCAAACAGGAAAGCCTCCAAGCGGAAGGGGCCGTCTTGCGTCCTGAAGCGAGCGGCGCGCTCCCCTGAACCGTCTTTGAGCGAAAGGCTCCTCTTGTAACCCGCAGCTATAGGAATCGATTTACAGTTGGCAACTCTTCATTCATAAGCGCTCTTCCACTAAGCGCTCCAGGTTTGAGGACGAGGCGGTCGCAATCGTTCTCGTCTTCGATTGGTCCTTTCCGGCTTGCGAGATGCTCGTCCCCTTGCCCGGTGGTTATGCGATGCGGCGGATCTTTGCGATGAAGCGGCCGGGGCAGGTTTCGCTGGGGCAGGTCAGGATGGCGTCCTCCGTGCTGGTGGGAAGTTGCGGCAGGTCGACGTTGCCGGGCAGTTCGACGGGCTCTACTTCGAACGTCCCCATCGATCCGCTGCGGGCCAGGCAGGTGCGCAGAACCTCCTCGTTTTCCAGGTGCAACACCGATGAGGTGGTGTACACCAAGGTACCGCCGACGTTGAGCATGCTCAGGCTGAGCAGGAACAACGATTTCGCAAGCGCCATGTACTCGGGGATTTTCGCCTCGGGGAACTGCGCGTGCAGACGGGGGTCGTGGGCGTACAGCGTGCCGGTCGGCGTGCAGGGCGGGTCGAGCAGGATGATGTCGAATGCGTGCTCGTCGCTGCGGAATCGGCGCGAATCGTAGCGTTGCGCATCGACATTGGTCGCGCCGGCAGTTTCAAGGGCTGCGCAAAGCCGTTCGTATTCCGCGCTCGAAACCTCGCAGGCGTGAATGCGGACGGCGTCTTGCGTGGTGGCGCTCAGCGGTAGCGTCATGGTGCCGACGCCGGCGCACAGCTCCGCCACGCTTACAGGGGCGAAGGGCTCTGCGACATCATCTTGGGATTCGCCGCTTTCGGCTACGAACGTGTTGCCGGTTGCGGCGTCTGCGACGTTTGCTGCGCACATGGCTGTTTGCTGCTTGCTGTCGGCCGCGTTTCCAAGCGCACTTGCATCTAATTCGTCGACAGCTCGTTTTCCCTGGTCATCGGCGGTGG
>DJEE01000129.1:0-15717 GCA_002431805.1 Eggerthellaceae bacterium UBA5906 | reverse complement strand
CTTGCTTTACTTGCGGCGCCTGCTCAACCGCCATGACCGCCCCTTTGCTATCGTTGGTGCCGACCTGGGCGCTCGCCGTCGCGATATGCTCAGCAGCAACGTCGTTGCCGCCGTCGGCGACGGCCTCTTGCGCATTTGCGGCTGCTGCCTGCTCGGCGTCGGCGGCGGCTTGTGCTTCGGCTTGCGCCTTGCGTGCGTCGGCGAGGTCGTTTGCGGCCTGCGCGGTCAGCTCCGCGACCAACAAGGCCGTGGGGTCGTCGACTACGCGTATGCCGCCTTGCGCCGCAAGCTCGGACTCGAAGAAGCGCGCGAGCTCCTCTTGCGTTACGGTGAACGCACCCGGACACCACGCGTGCGGCGAACAGGCGATGCCCACCTCGTCTAGCGCGGATTGCGCTTCTTCTGCCGTGCAGACCGCCGGGTTCGCCCACAGTACCGGTGTGCGCTTGCGTTCGTATCCGGCCTTGATGCGCGCAATGTCGTCCGCGTCGTACTTCATGTGCAGGTACGTGTCCACGAATTCGGGAACGCCGTCGGTGGGGCGCTCCTTCAAACGCTCGATAAGCCAAGCGGGTTTTCCGTTAACAGGCCTTGCCATCAGGTCCTCCTTCGCTATTCCTTCGTTGCTGCGGAATCGGTCGCCACATCGGCGGTCTTCTTGCTTTCGCTGTCTTTCTTGCCGGCCAAAAGCGGTATGCGTATGGCGCCGGCGGGGCAGGCGTCAACGCACGCGCGGCATTTGATGCACTCGTTAAGGCCGGCTCCCAGCTCGGGATGGCGCGGGTCGATACGCTCGGGGCACGCCGCTGCGCAGCGTCCGCACGAGCCGCCTTCCGTTTCGACGCATTTGCCCTCGTCCACGATTACGCGCATCACGGGCGACTTCGCCTTGCCCAGCAGGCTCATCAGGGCCGACAGCGGGCAGATGTGCGAGCACCATTTGCGAAACACCAGAAGCTCCAGCACCAGCACCGCCGGTACCGCCACTAGGCCCCACGTGATGTCGCCCGAGCCGAACAGCGCGATGACCATGAACACGAAGGCGAACGTCAGGCCGATAGGGCACACCAGGCAAAATACCGGGAAGCCGAAAACAGCCGCGGAAAGCACGGCGCCGCCTAACACGAAGTGCCGGCTGTCCACCTTCGCGCGCACGTCGGCGCAGCCGTTGCACGTGCCGCATGCCTTGTGCTGCGCCTTGGTGCACGGGTGCGCCGAGCCGATGCGGATGGCGCTGGGGTCGGCTTGTTGCTCTTCGGCCAGAGCCTTCTTCGACTTGAACAGCCGTGGGATGCGTTGCACCAGCGGCACCGGGCAGATCCAGCCGCAGAAGGCACGTCCGGTCACCAAGATGATGACGAGCACCACCGCAAGTGCGATGAGCGCACGCGGCACCAAGGCGCGCTCAGCGAGCATGGTGGTAAGCGCCCCGAGCGGGCAGATGAGCGACACGTCGGTCCAGCCGAAGGCGCTGAGGCTTCCTGTGCCGAAATTCAGCACGAACCCCACGGCGATGACGGCAAGCACGGCCAGCGGGATGATGATTCTCAGTCGATTCGATTTCACGTCCGCCCCTCCTAGTTCGTTGCGGCTTTGACGACGATGGCGCGCGATGTGGCGTCGGTCGCCGCCGAGCGCGACCCGTTTGTCATGGAAACGCACGCTGCCTCGCATGCGCCGCACCCGTTGCATTTGCCCTCGACCACGTACGGCCGGTTCTGCTCATCAAGTTCGATGGCGTCCCAGGGGCATACGTCGTAGCACTTGTGGCAACCCATCCCCAAGTAGGCAAGGCACCAGTTGGTGATGAGCTCGGCCGTTCCGATGACGGTGCTTTGCGCATCGGCGCCGGCGTCAAGCACCAGCGATTCGGTGGGGCACGCCGCCACGCACAGCGGGTGCCCGCCGTTTGCCTGCTGGCAAAAATCGCAGTAGTTGCTGTAGAAGTTCATCTGCGGTGTGCGCAGATTGATCACGCCGTCTTCAAGGTGACACAGTTTGATGGCGTCGTTGGGGCAGGCCTCGACGCATTTTTCGCAGCGAGTGCATCCTGCCAAGAAGCGCTCCTCGTCCTGCCCGCCTGGAGGGCGCACCACGGCGTTCGCGGGCGTGACCTTCAAGCCCGCACCTAACCCCATGCATGCGACAACGCCGCCCGCCCCCAGGGCGAACGTGCGCCGCGACATGCCGCATAGCTGTTTTTGCGATCGTTGCGTGTCCATGATCCTTCTCTCGTCGTAGGCGTTCGCAATCTTTGCGTTGCGTTTCTTCACCCTCCCCAGGGCTAGAACACCGTGTAATTCCCCCCGATGTCTTGGGCCGTTTTCTGCCAGATGGAGTCCGCCCGGTTGGGAATCCAGTCAAGCGGGCGCATCTCGATGCGCTCGAAGTAGCCGTCCTCGAACTTGTGCGGCGAAACGCGGCTGCTCACGGTGATGGCGTGCGCGGGGCAGACGCTCTCGCACAGGCGGCACTGCACGCACAGCGCGGGACGGTGCTCCACGCCGAGCCGCCCGTCGATCACGCCGACTTTCCGCAGCGCACCGGTGGGGCAGAACACCGCGCACATGCGGCACGACTTGCACGCGTCCACGTCGATGGCCGCTTCGCCCCACAGGCGCGTGTCGATGCTGGCGGTTTGCGGTTGCCCCAGCAGCTCGACAAGCTTGAACAGGCGCGCGCGGCGGCTTGGCGTGTGGTGCGAAAGCGTGCCGGCGGCATCGACGTGCTCGAAGCGGGCGGGCGCTGCGGGTGGCGTGGGACGGCGCGTGGCAAGCAGCGACTGGCTGCACGCCTGGTCGGGGGCGAAATCCCGACGCGGGTCCACGGCAACGTCGATGGTGCGCCCGAACGCAGCCAAAAGCCCGTTCGCGGAGGCGACCACGCGCCGCGCCAGCTCGCCGCCGCGGCGGTGCGGGCACGTCTCGCAGTTTCCGGTGTGCAGCACCAGCTTTTCACAGCCGCGCAGCGACAGTTCCACCAGCAGCGATTCCTCAAGCCGCCCCATGCACATGACGTCGGGGGCCGCGTTTGCGCCTTCCGCGTTGCCGACGTTGCTCGAACAGCGCAGCTCCAACGTGGCGCCGCCTGCGCGCTTGAGCTTGTCTGCGCAGGCGGCGGAAAGCTGGCGGTCGGTGGGATTGGCCGCTTCAAGCGCGCAGGTAGGGCAGGCCGTGGCGCATGTGCCGCAGCCGATGCAGCGCTCGGGATCGAGCGAAAGCGCTTCGCCGTTAAATGCGATGGCGCCGGTGGTGCACACGTCGGCGCAGCGCATGCAGTGCGCGTTTTTGTTGCGCACGCAGATGCAGCGCTCGGGATGCACACCGAGAAGCGTGCTGCCCATGGCCTCCCACTGCCCCAAGATGGGCTTCATCATGGCCGCTCACCTCATTCGCTGCGCTGGTTAATGCCGCTGGTCAAAACGCTCGGCGACACGGTCGCTATGCGCGCGTCGCCCTCCGCGCGGATGCGGTCGGCTTCAAGTCCTAGACGTTCTGCCTGTTCAAGGCCGATATCCTGGAAGCTGGTGACGTACAGCTCGTCGTTCGCCCGCGAAAAGGCTGCGTACAGACGCGCGTCGTCTTTGCGCCGCATGCGGTCGCGTTTGTCGTCTTCCGTCTGGGCGGGGTCGAAGAACTTCGCCACCGGCACGATGCCGTTCACTGCGCCGCAGAACACCACCACGCTGAAGCGTTCGCCCACAAGCGCTTCGGGCGAGCAGACGCGCACGCCGTCTTCGGCGGAGGGGACGGGGGCAAGCAGCGCGGCGTTGAGAAGAGCCAGCACCGCGGCGGCATCCTCGTCGCCTTGCAGACCGTGCGCCGCATTCGAGCAGGCCAGCAGGCGCACCACCGATGCGGCCGGAGCGCCGTCGTTGACCTGCGACAACTGCGCGGCGGCTTGCAAGAGCTCGTTGCCGCGTAAGCCCCTCAGGCGCTCAAGGGCGAATTCTGCCTCGTCGAGCGCGCGCATGACGTTGGCGGCGTCACCGAGCTTGGCGATATCGGGGTAGTCGCCTGCGCGCATGCCCTCGATGATGCGCCGTATGCTGCAGGAGCCATCAAGCGCTGCGCGGTGGATACGCATGAAGCAGGCGCTGTTGGCCGTGTACGACCCAAAGCCGCACCAGGTGCGCAGCGCCATGCCGTCGTCGGGGTTCGCGGCCAGCGCAAGCATGCTGGCAAGGCGTGCGGCGTCGTTGCGTTTCTCGGATTTGAACCCCACGGGAAGGGGGTTGGCGCCGGGCGCAAACGCAAGCGGTATGCTCGTGCGGTGCAGGTTTGCGGCCGTGTTGGCAAGCCACAGCTCGCTTACGCTGCTGACCGCCATGCTGCTCCATGCGACGCCGGCGCGGTGCGCGTTTTGCAAGATGCGCGCGATGCCCGCGAACTCGGCGGCCGGCGTTGCGAACGACACGCGCTCACCCGTGCCCTCGGCGGCGTCCTTTGCGCACGCAAGCGCGTCAAGGCCCATCCCCTCATCGGCACGCAGGGCGTTGAGGGCTTCGCATACCCCGCTGCTTACGTGGCTTTCTTCCAAGCACGTGACCTGGGCGTTTTCGAACAGCTCTAAAAACTCGTCCGCCCCGTTTTCGTTGGGGAAGCGAAAGCTCACCGGCGTTGCGGGCGCGGTCCCGCATGCCGCGGCAACGGATTTCGTGGCCAGCATGCAGCATGAGCGCTGCATGGCGCGCCCCAGGCGCTCGTAGTCGTCCACCAGGACGTGCGCATATCCCACACGCGCGGCAAGCGTCTCATCGGCTTCCAGGTAACGAGCAGCTGTGCAGGCGGCCCGGTCGAGCGTGGTCACGCCGTAGGCGCGCAGGTAATCCTGCTGGTAGTTCAGCATGCCCGTTTCTTCCCACTCGTAGGGGAAGTCGTCGGCCTGTTCGCCCAGGTCGCTGTACGTGCGCTCGAAAAAGCCCGTCATTTCGCGCAGACGACGCTGCTTGATGCCGCTCGTTTTCATATCCTCGAACAGCATGGCGTCCTCGGCGGGCGTGGTGAGGCGGGCCGCGTAGCCCAGGCGCTCACGCACCTCGGGCAGCGCCAGCAGCTCGGATGCCAGCTGCGTGGCCCCTATGCAACGCACGTGTGCGCCGACGGGAAGGTCGGCCAGCTGCGCGCGCATCTGGCGCAGGCCGCCAGGGCACGCCGCAACCACCAGCACTTCTTCGCCGCTTGCAGCCAGCTCGCGCGCTCGCTTCGCCAGCAGGGTCGTTTTGCCGCTTGCGACATCGCCGCGGATGAGCAGGGCGGCTACGTTCTCGTTCGCCATAGGGATCACTCCTTGCCTTCGCCGGCGGTGCCCACGGCGTCCAGGTCGGCACCGAAGTCCACGGCGAACGCGCCCGCGTCAACGCCCGCTTCCTCTTCGTGAATGTCCAGCACCTCGTCGAGCATCTGCTTCGCCAGCTGCAGATAGCCGACCAGCATGAAGCTGAGCCCCCGATAGAAGTCGGTTTTTGCGAAGGCGCGCATGTCGACGGCCGTCATGGGCACCCATGAAAGTGGGTGGGCGATCAAAAAGCGGCGCAGCACGGTAAGGAAGTACTCGGCGTGTTCGGTGTCGCCCATTTTGAAGGCGTTGGCCGCACGCACGAACATGCGCTGCATGAACTCAAGCTCTGCGGAAATGTGGTCCTCGCTGTTGCGCCAGGTGTCTTGCTTGTCTAAGCCCTGGCTGCGGTAGATGGCCAGCACTTCGGTACGTGCCCCTTGCATGAGCAGGCGTTTTGAGCTGGTGTACGTGGACTCGTACGGATAAGCGGCGCTGTGGCCGTCCGATCCGTGGCCGATGAACGTCGCCGTGTAGTCGGCGCGCAGCTCGTCAAGCGCACCCTCCCAGGTTTTGGAAAGCCAGCCGGCGATCAGGCGGCTCGAGCGGGTGACGTTTTCGTTGCCGCTGGAAAGCGGGTAGAGCGTCTCCATGAGCTTGTCCAGCAGCGGTTGGTCGACTTCCTTGTTGCACAGGTGCGCCATCAGGCCGAACGCATCGGCGTATTCGCGGCACAGGTCGTGCATTTCCGTAAGGCTGACGTTTTCGGCGTCTTCCGCGGCGCTGGCCTGCGCCGCGACGGTTGCGTTCTGTTCGTTCATTTCGCTCTCCTCTACTGCTGCGCTGCGGGCAGGCCCGGGTCCACCACGTCGGCCATCTGCTCAAGCGATTCGCGCCCGATGTCGGTGATGCACCAGGCGTCGCGCCATTCCACGGCGTCGGCGCGCTCCAGGCGCTCAAGGAAGTGCCCGGCGTAGAAGCGGGGCTTTTGCACCAGCGGATCGCCGTCCACGATGGCGGAAATCCTGGCAAGCGACGCGCCGTCGGGCTCGTTTGCCAAGAAGGCGAGCACGCGTTTGAAGATAGGCAGCGTTTGCGGGAATTCGCCGTAGATGGCGGCCAGCTGCGCATGCGGGTCGTAGGCGTCCACCCGCGCCGCGCCTGCCGGCGTGGTCTCCCAGAAGCTTTTCGGGGCAGGGCGGGGTTTGAGGAATTCCTGGTCGCCGATGGTCATCAGCTCGGGTTCGTTCACGAACTCGTCGTAGGGCGTGCCGTCCTCGGTGACGTGCGCCAGGGCGCCGGCGGCTTCCAGCATGCCGCAGAAGTTTGCGGGCGAATACACCGATGCGTTGAATTGCTGCAGGTCGGTCACGGTTTTCTCAACCTCTTCGAACGGCTTGCGCTCTTCGCAGGCGCCCATAACGCCCAAAAGCAGGCGGTGCTGCGGCCCCATCTTCTCGAAGAGGTCGTCGATGCGCTGCTCGGCGCTGCGCGTGTCCGGCACGGTCTTTTTCGCCGGCAGTTTCGCCGTTTGCGTGGGCGTGTCGGGAACCCACGAGCCGTTTTCGGTGTCGATGCCTTCGGTGCTGAATTTGCTGTCGATGGTTTGCTCAAGGTTGAACTCGTCGTACAACGAGTCAAGGTCCGGGTTGTTCGGTATTTGGGACATGTTCCCCTCTTTCGTCGTAAAGCGTCTGCGCTGTGCTTGTGCGCGAATCCCCCCCTGGATGTGCGCAGACGGCGCGAGGTTGCCGATGTGGGTTTGGGCGGCGCTCCTACGCTTTTCGAGTATGGGAGGCGGCTCGATTCGGTCAACGCGAACTCGATTCCGGTTAGGAATCATCGATGCTCTTTGTAATCAGTTGAATCCAAAACGCGAACAGCACGCCGGTTGACGCGCAGGTGGGCGCGCGGCACAATCGATAGCGGGTTTGCAAGGCGCAGTTTGACAAGAGAGGATATGAACATGTCCGTGAGGCCATCTGCCATTTTGACGGCACACATAGATTCGCGCCTTGATCCGAATTCCGACCTTACCCAGGCGTTGAAGCGCTCGTACCTCTACATTGCGCCTGTGCGCGCAAGCTATCATGAGGAGGAAATCGACGAGCAAACCCAGGCTGCGTGCGTGGCGAAGGCAACCGATGAAGAAGGCGTCGTCGACCAGGCTGCCTTGCTTGCCGCGTCGCTTCAGGCCGTTCCGCCGCATTGCAGCATGCGTGTGGCTATCCGCTTGCACAAGCCGTATTGGGAGCTGGACAATCCTGCCGCTTGCGAGCTGTGGGATTCTATGATGGATCGCTGGCTTGGCAACATCATCACGAAGATCTCCAACACCATGGTGGCTTTCAATATCATGCGCCGCAAAAACGGCGGGCTTGAGGTGCCGTTCGAATCCATGCAGTTCGAGTTCGAAGGCAAGGCCCTTATCGAGGTGGCGTTGACGCCTGACTGCGCCGCTGTCGAAGGTACGCCGGCCGTGCTCAAGCGAGCCCGTGCCTGGTTCAACTCCGGCATCACGGCGCAAAGCGTGGCGCTCATGCGCATTCCGCTTGAAGAGGGCAACCCCGGCGCGTTGGATACCGCCGCCGCCCACGTGCTGTTCGCCGACGGCACCTCGCGTGTGGTGACGTTGTAGAAAAGCGTGCAGCTGCAAAGGCAAAGTGAAAGGCCGCGGTTCGGCAGCGAACCGCGGCCTTTTTGTTCGCTGCACCTGGTTTCGTAACAGCAAAGCAACAGAATATAGAACAACAGTTCGTGTCAACTATAATGAACGCGATATATGAGCCAGTGCGAATGCTTCCTGCCGTATGTCGCTTGCAGCAGGATGTCGTGGTCGGCGTTTGTCTCCGGAACGCCTTTTTTCATTCGCAAGATCCTCGAAACCACGGAGTCGTTTTCGCAACATGAGCAGAACCTTGTCGAAACGAGTGCGAGCCATGTGCCTTTATGGGGCGGCATTGCGAAAATCTGGTTGAGAGGATGAAAGCTATGGATGCACGTACCAGGGTGCCCTATTGGATGATTGCCGTCGGATGCATTGCGCTTCGTAATTTTGTAGTAGAAAAAGGTGTATCATGAAGGTAGTGATTCACCCGAGAATCGTGAAGCGGCATCCGCAACTTTGCATGGAAGACATCACGTATGCATGGAAGCATCGCTATTACGAGGGCATACGGTCGGATTCGGAGAACTTTCCCGAATACCTTTGGATCGGGCGCGACGCCTCTGGCCGCGAACTTGAGATGGTTGGCACGCTGACAAACGACGGCGTTCTCATATACCATGCGAACACGCCGCTATCAAGGAGAACGATCGCGGAGGTCGATAGAAGCACGAGGAGGTATCGTTGATGACGGACTATGAATTGGCGAATGGCTACGTGCTTTCCGACGACGAAATAGATCGTCGTGCTAAGCAATGGGAAGATGAATCATGGCCCGGACACGTGACCGCTTTGCGCGTTGGCCGGCCCCCGCTTTCCGACGAGCCGAACGCCAACCTGTCGTTTAAGTGCCCCGCAAGCGCTGCGGAGCTTATCGCCCGTGCAGCGGAAGCGGAAGGCGTGCGTAAATCGGAATTCATTCGAAGGGCCGCTATCGAAAAGGCGTCGCGCGTTCTAGCGTCAGCTTAAGGTGGCGACACCCTGCTTGTCGGCGGGGTGCGCTATCGTTTCCTCCCTTACAAACAGGCGAAATTCGGGCAGGCGGCCGCGAACAGGGGCGTGCGCTTGAGCACATCTGCGAACTCTTCGATGTAGCTGGGCGCGGCGTCTTTGCGGTAAATCAGGTGCAGCGGCGTGTAGGCGGTTTGCTCGGCAATGGGCAGTGTCACGGTGTCTTCCGACAGCGCGTCTTCGGAATGCTCGCCGGGCGCAAGCTCGCAGCGGGGGATGAGCAGCACTTCGTTTTCCGCCAGTTCAACGCTGGGGTAGTCGTACATGGACATGATGGGCACCAGACGCGTGTCGTATTCGATATGCAAGCCGGTAAGGAATCCTTCCACGTTTTTCCACCCCGACTGCATGCGCGGCCCCATCATGTGGATGAACGTTTTGCGCTTGAGATCCTCCGCCTTCACGTGGGGCAGCGTTGCCAAAGGGCTTTCCTTGCTTACCAGCGCCATGAGCGGCACGCGCTTGAGGGGGATGGCCTCGATGAGGCTTGACGCATCGTTGGACTTACCGTATTCCTCGTGCGCGAACACCAGCGCGTCAAGGTTGCCGCTGATAAGCTCGCCCATGGGCGAATTGACGCCGGACGGAATGAACATGGGGCTGAACTGCGGATGGGTCTTGCGCATGGTGCGCGTGGCGCGGTTGAGCCAATCCACCTCGCGTGCGCTATCCATAAGCCCGCCCACCAAAAAGCGGCCCTTCGCCACCGCTTCGTTGGCGAACTGGTCCTGCGCGGCCTTGTATGCCTTTGATATCTGCACGGCGTAGTTGTAGAACTCGTTGCCCTGAATGGTGAGCTCGGAGTAGTACTTGTCGCGGTTGAACAGCTTCACGCCCAAGTCTTCCTCAAGCGCTTTGATGTGCTTGGAAAGCGTGGATTGGCTGATGAACAAGTTGCGCGCCGCCTCGTTGAAGTTGACGCATTTGTATAGCTCTAAAAACTCGTCGATATACGAGATGCGCATGTGAACCTTCTCCCCCTTGCCCCGCTTCTTGCTTTTCGTGAGCGCCGCCAAGTGCGTCACCGTTAAGCGGGCTGTTATCCCCTTCGTTTCCCAAAACATCAACTGACGTCGGGAAACTATATTTCAGATTATACCGCGTGCACGTGCGCTGCGCTTTGCTGGGCGCGGGGTTAGCTGCTGCTTCTCAAGTCCATATTCGAAATTTGATTCCAAAACGGAATCAAACGGCCGCAACATTCGGAGCGCGCAAAAGAGCGAAACGACCGACCCGCCATGCAGCCTGTAGCGTATGTGGCAAGGGGAAGGCGCGTGACGAGCGCTTTCGCTTGAAGGAGTAAGCAAGGAAACAAGAAAGAGGAGGGAAAGCATGAACCTTTCGCGCAGAAGCTTCGTGAAGCTGTCGGCTGCGGTTGGGGCTGCGGCGGCAGTGGGCTCGGGTATGAGCGCCACGGCACTGGCGGAAACCAGCACCGCCACCTCGGCTAAGGCCGGGTCGGACATCAAGCATGTCCGCAGCTGCTGCCGTGGCTGCGGCAAGATGGAGTGCGGCGTTTGGGTCACGGTCGAGGACGGTGTGGCAACGCGCATCGAGGGTGACGAATCGGCGTTCCAGTCCATGGGCCACTGCTGCAACAAGAGCCAGTCGTCCCTGCAGGCGGCGTATCATCCCGATCGCCTGTATCACCCCATGAAGCGCACGAACCCCCGCGGCGAGGACGATCCCGGTTGGGAGCGCATCACGTGGGAAGAGGCCATGACCACCATCTCCAACAAGATGAACGAGTGCATGGACAAATACGGCGTGGAAACCGTATTCGGCATGTCCGGCACCAGCCGCATCTGGGGCATGTTCGCCTACGGCGCCTTGGCGCAGCTGACCGGCAGCCCGAACATGGCCATTCCGTGGCAGGTGTGCAAGGGCCCGCGCCACTGGTGCGGCGGCATCACCAGCCTGTTCCAGGACTTCTGGAATGAAACCGTTGCGCGCCCGCTGGTGTACACGCAATGGGCAACGGCCGTCGAGATGTCGAACTACGACGACTCGTGCCGCACCATCGTCGACGTGCATGAGAAGGCCGAGCATCATATCCTGGTCGACCCGCGCATGACGAACCTGGGCAAGGAAGCCGACATCTGGGTGAACCTGCGCCCCGGCACCGACGACGCCATGGCTCTGGGCTGGATCAAGGTCATCCTGGACCACGACCTGCAAGACGACTTGTTCGTCAAGCGTTGGATGAACGCTCCGTTCCTGTACGTGGAGGACATGCAGCCCACCGAAGGCGGCAAGCGCAAGCGCTTCATGAGCGAGGACTGGACCATCAAAACCCGCCTGCTCAAGGAATCCGACATCAAGGAAGACGGTTCGGTCGACCGCTACATGGTGTGGGACAACCTGAACAACAAGATGACGTACTTCGATTCGCTCACCGGCTTTTGGGAAGGCGAAGGCGGCGAGGGCTGGAAGGCTCCCACGAAGGGCAAGGAAGCCCAGCAGAAGCACCTGGTGCCCGGCGTCAGCCAAGGCTGGGTGCTCGACCCCACCGAGTTCGACCCGGAAAAGGACCCGGCGCTCTACGGCGAGTTCAAGGTCACGCTGAAAGACGGCAAGGAAGTCACGGCCGTTCCCGTGTGGCAGAAGTTCATGGACTACCTGGACAAATTCACGCCCGAGTACGTGTCCGAAATCACCGGCGTGGACGCGGAAACCATCGAGAAGGCGGCGCTGACCTACGCGACGCGTCTGGACCCTGAAACCGGTTACGGCAACGGCGGCATCAACGCCCAGCTGGCCATCGAGCACTATTGCAACGCCATGGGCACATGCCGTGCCATCGAGATGCTGTGGTCTATCACCGGTAACTACGACATCCCCGGCGGCCCGCGCGGCGGCACGCAGGCCGACTACGTGCAGAAGGCCGGCCCCGGTTCCATGGCACCTGGCTTGTCCGAGAAGTACCTGCCTGTTTCGCAGACCGACAAAGTGTGCGGCATCGACGACTTCCCCATGCTGTCCTGGTGGCAGGAGTGGGCCGACGACGCATCGCTGTGGAAGACCATCGAGACGGGCGACCCGTACCCGGTCAAGTTCGGCTGGAGCTGCACGGGCGACTTCATGTGCATGTCGAACTCCTTGCAGAAGTGGAAGGCGTTCTTGAACCTGGACTTCTTCGTATGCGAGGACCTGTGGAAGACCCCGACTGCCGGCATGGCCGACATCCTGCTGCCCGCCGAGCACTGGATCGAGACGAACTGTCCGCGCCTGTCGCAGGGTGCCCACGGCGCCCGCGGCGCGACCGTGCGCGCCGTCGAGCCGCCGGCCGACGTGCAGGCTGACCTCGAGACGGCCATGATGATTTACGACTACATGGGCGTCGACTGGGGCACCGCGGACAACCCGCATCCCACCGCCGAGGAGAACCTGGACCTGATCATCAAGGATTCCGGTCAAACGTGGGCCGAGTACCGCGACGACTTCGAGAAGAACGGCTGGCAGGACTGCAAGATCGTGGCCCCCGACGCATGGGGCACGTACCGTCGTTACGAGACGGGCATGATGCCGCTGAAGTGCTTCGGTGAGAACCCCATCAGCGAGCTGTTCATCCCCGGCTGGCGCACGCCTACCCGCAAGGTGGAGCTGTACTCGCTGATCTGCGAGACGTTCATGGCAGACGCGAAGGACGTGGAAGGCAACCCCTACAGCCCGCTGCCGTTCTACAACGAGCCGCCGCTGTCGCCGAAGCTGGCCCCGGAAATGAACGAGAAGTATCCCTTCACGTGCATCACCGGCCGCCGCATTCCGGTGTACTTCCACTCCGAGCATCGTCAGCTGCCGTGGTGCCGCGAGCAGTGGCCCGTGCCGCGCTGCGAGATCAACCCCGAAGACGCCGCCGAGCTGGGTGTCGAGCAAGGCGATTGGGTATGGATTGAAAACGACCAGGGCAAGGTTCGCCAGACGGTCGATCTGTACTACGGCATTCAGAAGGGCATCATCCACGCCGAGCATCAGTGGTGGTATCCCGAGCTTGACCAGGCCGATCGCGGTTTCGACCTGTCCGGCATCAACTGCCTGGTCACCACGGGCGTGGGCTTCCAGGACCCGGTCACCGGTTCCAGCTACCTGCGCGGCTACCCGGTGAAGGTGTACAAGGCCACGGCCGAGAACTCCCCGTTCGGCAACCCTGTGCCGTGCGACCACAAGGGCAACGAGATCATCCACAGCGCATCCGATCCGCGCCTGAGGGATTGGCTGCCGAATTACGAGATCAGGAAGGAGGCGTAAAGCCATGACACGTTATGCGATCGTCACCGATTTGAACCGCTGCGTGGGCTGCCTTGCCTGCAGCGCCGCGTGCAAGCTGGCAAATGGCGTGCTTCCCGGCAACTTCTGGAACAAAACCCTGCGCGTTGGCCCCAACCTCAAAGAGGGTGGGTCTGGCCAGTGGCCCGACGTCGAGATGTACTTCCTCACGCTGCAGTGCCAGCATTGCAAAAACCCCGAGTGCGTGAAGGTGTGCCCCACGGGTGCCAGCCATCAAGCCGCCGACGGCACCATCCAGATCGACAAGGAAAAGTGCATCGGCTGCCAGTTCTGCGTCATGGCCTGCCCCTACGGCGTGCGCTACCTCAACGAGGACGAAGGCGTCGTGGAGAAGTGCACGCTGTGCCAGCAGAAGACCGCCGAAGGCCAGCTGCCCCAGTGCGTGCAGTCTTGCGGTGCCCGCGCTCGCTTCTTCGGTGACCTGGACAAGGGCATCGATTCGTTCGAGGCGCCGTGGGTCGTGAACATCACGGAAGGCGACAACTCCTACCAGCGCACTATCGATTCGCGCATCACGCTGAAAGAATGCGTGAAGCCCTACACCGAAGACGATATCCACCACTTGCCGAACCTGGGCAACGACCCGTCGGTGTGCTACATCTTGCGCGATCGCAAGTGGCGCAGCGGTGAAGGGAAGGAGGAGTAAGTCATGGAAATCCAAGTGCCCCTTATCCTGTTCACGACGTTTCTTGCCTGGTCGGCAGGCGTTTTCGGATCGCAGGCCATCCTTGCTGTCAAAGGCGAGGGCGCGAAGCTGCAGCTGCCGGCGCTGATTGTCTCGGTTGTGCTATTGGCCGTGGGCGGCATCGCGGTAACGTTCCACCTGGCCCAGCCGCTGCATATCTTCAACGGCTTCGGCAATCCCACGTCCGGAATCACCCAAGAGCTGATCGCCATTGTGGTGCTGGTGGTGTGGATGGTTGTCTACTTCGCCATGCTGCGTCGCAACGATGGCAAGGTCCCGGCATGGTGCGGTGTGGTCGCCGTGGTTTTGGCCGTGGCATTGTGCCTGGTTGCGGGCCATTCCTACAACATGGCAGCCCGTCCTGCGTGGGATAGCATCCTGCAGATCCTGTCCATCGTGGGCGGTGCTGCGGTCATGGGCCCGGCTACTGTGGCGTTCATCGGCGCTGCGGTGGGCGACGGTGCCGATGTGACGATGCAGGGCATCATCGGCTCGATTGCCGGCGGCGTGCTTGAGCTTGTTTACCTGGCGTCTATGTCGTTTGCCGGTGGCTCGCTGTACTTCCTGGACAGCTACAACTTCGACCCAACGGAGCCGAATGCAGCGCTGTACACCGCCAGCACTGCGGTGACCGGCCCGTTTGCCGGAGATTCCCTGGTGCCTGCGGTTATCGCCATCGTGGCTGTGGTGGTTGCCATCGCGGCCGCCGTGCTGGGCAAGCAGAAGGGCAACTGGAAGGCGTTAGCCCCGGTCATCGTCGTCGCGGGCTTCGTTGCCGCCGCTGCGCTGCGCGTGGTGATGTACCTCAACGGCATTGCTGCGTTCAATTACCTGCTGTAACCGGAGGCATCCCCGGGCAGGCGTCCGCTGTCCCAATGAGTCAATGCTTTCGCAAGGTTTTGACTCATGAACTTTTGCCGGGCGCCCATCGCGCACTTCTCCCTCCAGCGCGTGGGCGCCTTGGCTTTGCGCTACGGAGCCATTGACTCATGCGGGACGGCGTCCCCGATCCCTGTCGCGTCCGCCGCGTTCTGCCGATGTCGCCCCCCTAGCGGTTGCGGAATCTCGCGAGCGTGCACTTGAGCACGTCAATTTCGATGGGCTTGGACAGGTGGTCGTTCATGCCGGCCGCTTTGGCCTGCTCCACATCCTCGGCGAACGCGTTGGCCGTCATGGCGATGATGGGGATTTCGGTGGCGTCGGGCTTGTCGCACAGGCGGATGGCGCGGGCGGCATCGTAGCCGTTCATTTTCGGCATCATGATGTCCATGAGAATGGCGTCGAACGTGCCGGCGGGCTTGGCGCGGAACAGCTCGAGCGCTTCTTTGCCGTTTGGCGCGCACGTGACCTGGGCACCTGCGTTTTCCAGCAGCGCTAAGGCAATCTCGGTGTTCAGCTCGTTGTCCTCGGCAAGCAGGACGTTCATGCCTGAGATGTCGCAATCCTCGGGTGCGGGGCTTGCCTGCTCGACGGTGTCGGGGAAGCGGTTGATCAAAAACGGCAGCTCAAGCACGAACGTGGTGCCTTCGCCAAGCATGCTTTCCACGCCGATGGTGCCGCCCATCTTCTCTACCAGGCCTTTTACGATGGGCATGCCCATGCCGGTGCCTTGGTAGTTGCTGCGCGCGTCGTCGTTTGCCTGTACGAACGGCTCGAAGATGTGCTCAAGGAACTCCGGCGTCATGCCGATACCCGTGTCGCTGATAACGAAGCGGTACGTTACTTTATCGCCGGCCAGGTCAATCTGCTTGGCCGAGCAGTGCACGCTGCCGCCGGGCTTGTTGTACTTGAT
>DJEE01000024.1:3769-4296 GCA_002431805.1 Eggerthellaceae bacterium UBA5906 | reverse complement strand
GCGATGGCGTTCGGCGCGTCGGTTGCGCCGGACACCGCGGTAACGCCGATGATAAGCACCAAAATAACGAACAAGATAGGCTGAGCCATTGCCTGAGCCAAGAAATCAGCAAATGTAAGCGCCATTCAGTTCCCCATACTCTGTAAGAGCCGCGTCAATTTTTTGACGTACGCTTAACAATACTACATTTGCCATCCGAAATGCTACGCCTCAAGCCCCACAAGCCACCGAACACCACGCATCCGCCACGAGCGATAAACGCGCACCAACTTTGGATTCGTGGCACAAAACGCCTAGTTCCGGAATGCAAAACCGTTCAAAAGCCTCATTCGGTCCCGAAACGCCTGCTTTTCGCCCGAAAAACGCCGAAACAACGCCAGAAGCTTTGGTGAACATTCCGGAACTAGGCAATCCGTGCCGAATTTCGCTCCCTGGTGCGCACGTGGGCCCATAGCCCGCACACGGCGCCCACGCACCAAGCCTTACAAGCCACCGCACCACGCATCCGCCACGAACGTCCGCACGGC
>DJEE01000024.1:3010-3719 GCA_002431805.1 Eggerthellaceae bacterium UBA5906 | reverse complement strand
ACGTCCGCACGGCAGGTGCCTATCGACCGCCTTCGGCAATCTCGCCGTCGCGATACGCCTCTAGCAGGCACTCCAAATCCTCCACACGGCGACGGATTTCAGCGCCGTCGTCGGTATCGGCCACCAGCGTACGGCGCGTCACGCGCTCCACCACCGTGCGGCTTGAATGGATGTCGAGCTCCTCGGCCACCGCCGCAGCCGCCGACTTCAGCGGCTCGTGCGCCGCCAAAATGAACCCGTACGAGTTGTTGATCAGCGTATACCCCGCAATGCCCGTGGTGGGCTGATACGCCTTCGAGAACCCGCCATCGATCATGAACACGCGCCCACCGCACTTCACGGGGTCTTCACCGTCTTTCACCTTCACCGGCACATGCCCGCACACGATGTGCGACGTTTCGGGGTCCATGCCAAAGTCGCGGAAAATGCCTGCAATCACCTGCTCGTCGTCGATAAGCGTGTAGAACGGGTTTTTCACTTCCTTGCGCGCGGCCTTGTTGGCAATAAGGTACAGCTCGAAAGTTGCCATCTTGCTTTTTGCGAACAGCGGGCTGCCCTCGCCAAGCCACAGGTACCACAGAAGGTCGCGCCCACGGCGACGTTCGGCGGCATCGTGGCTGAAATACGCGGCGCGCACGTAGCGCTCCATCACGTCGTACAGCGCGCGGCCTGCGTATGCCTGACCGAACACGTTGACTTCCTTTAAGCT
>DJEE01000024.1:0-2882 GCA_002431805.1 Eggerthellaceae bacterium UBA5906 | reverse complement strand
TGGCGCTGCAGCTTCTCGCAGCCGGCGAACGCGGCCTCAAGGCGGCACATCACCTCTTCCTCGGCCGGCGTGAGCGCGAAGGGGTCGTCCGGGTCAACCGTGGGGAACACACGGTCAGTCAACGGGTACTCAATGCCGTCCACCACCACGGTGCCGCGCTCGTAGTCGATCTTGTCAAGCAGCTTGCGGCTTTCCAGCCCGAACTCGGGGTACTCGTCGATCAGCGCCGCCTCTACCTTGAACTGGATGATGGCCATGGCCTTCTGGATTTTCACGTTCATGTCCAGCTCGGACGGCGGCAGGTCGGGGTTGCCCTTCAGCGCAAAGCCCACGCACGGGTCGTCGCGGTAGGCGTCAAGCGCGAAGCTTGCCAGCGGCAAGATGTTGATACCGTACGCGTCCTCCAAAATGGACAGGTTGCCATAGCGCGCGCAGTTGCGCACCACGTGCGCGATGCAGCCGCGCTGCCCAAGCGCCGCGCCCATCCACACGATATCGTGATTGCCCCACTGGATATCCACGTTATGCTGCGCCTGCAGCGTTTCCACAATCACATCGGGGTGCGGACCGCGGTCGTAAATGTCGCCGATGATGTGCAGCTGGCTGATGGCAAGGCGCTGGATCATCTGCGCTAACGCCTCGATAAGCGCAACACCGCGCCCCGTGCGCACGGCAGCGTCGATGATGCCCGCGTAGTAGGCTTCCTTGTCAACACCGTGATTGTCCTCGTTCATCAGCTCTTCAATAATGTAGGCAAACTCAGCAGGCAGCGCCTTGCGCACGCGGCTGGCGGTGTACTTGCGCGCGGCACGCTTGCACACGGCCACCAAGCGCGGCACCACCGTGGCATACCACGCGCGCTCGTCGCTTACGTTTTTCAGAATGAGCTTCGCCTTTTCGCGCGGATAGTAAATGAGCGTGCACAGCTCGCGCTTCTCGGTCGCGGAAAGCGAATCGCCGAACGCCTCGTCCACCTTCAGGCGGATAGACCCCGACCCGTTGCGCAAAATGTGGCTGAACGCCTCGGATTCACCATGAATGTCCGAGCAGAAAAACTCGGTGCCTTTCGGAAGGTTCAGGATAGCGCTGAGGTTGATGATCTCGGCCGCCGCCGTTTCCTGCGTAGGGAAAGATCGTGCCAGCAATTCCAAATAGCGCTTCTGATTCGCTTCCATGGAAACCTCCCTTAAGGTCAATCGCATCGTGATGCCTTCATGCTACCGCGCCGCGCAAGCCCGCACCGCAGCAAGCCGGTAAACGCCCCACATTCCCCACGCGGTGGATGCACCTGCGCACGGAGATTTTCTCGTTCGCATAGCCCGGCGTCAATCGCCTGCAGCCGCGAGCGGTACAATGGGCGCAGTCAAACCCCAGCGGCCTGGCGCCGCCGACCATATAAGGAGCAAACATGGAACGCATTGCAAGCTTTTCCGTTGACCACCGCGTGCTTGAGCCGGGCGTGTACGTGTCGCGCCGCGACGCCGACGCTGCCACCGGCTGCGTGACCACCACGTTCGATCTGCGCATGACCGCGCCGAACCGCGAGCCGGTTATGGACACGGCCGCCGTGCACGCCATCGAGCATTTGGGCGCCACGTTTTTGCGCAACGATGCCGAGTGGGCTTCCCGCGTCATCTACTTCGGCCCCATGGGCTGCCGCACGGGCTTTTACCTGGTAGCGTTCGGCGAGCTGGAGTCCGTCGACGTAGCCGACCTGGTGCGCCGCATGTTCGAGTTCATCCGCGCCTTCGAAGGCGAAATCCCGGGTGCCAAGCCCAAGGAGTGCGGCAACTACCACGACAACGACCTGCCACAAGCCAAGTGGTGGGCACGCCGCTACCTGGCCAACACCCTTGACGTGCTCGACGAGGCCCACACCCGCTACCCCGCCCTGCTTGACTAGCAAGCTGCCTGGCTCCGCAAGGTTTTGGCTCGCTAGCTCTTGCGAAGCGGGCACCGCATACGTGAACAGGGGGACGGAGCGGGCGTTCACGATAAACCTCACGTTTCCCATAACGTTAACGTGAGCGCTCCCTCCGTCCCCCTGTTCACGCTAACGTTTACGAGCGCAGGTTTCGGCACGCAACCAACCTGTACACTCCCCAACCAGAAAGCTATTCTATGACTTCGAACTTCAACACCATCGGCGTTATCGGCGCCATGGACGTGGAAATCGCCCTGCTGCGCGAGGAAATGCAAAAAGCCGGGCAAACGCACGTCACGCGCATCGCCGGCATGGAATTCAACGTGGGCGCCATCGGCACCACCACCGTGGTGCTGGTGCAGTGCGGTGTGGGCATGGTGAACGCCGCCACGTGCGCGCAGGTGCTGGTGAACCGCTTCGGCGTGGGTGCGCTGCTGAACACCGGCATTGCCGGTTCGCTCGATGCGTCCATCAACATCGGCGACATTGTGGTGGCAACCGATGCGGTCAACCACATCATGGATGTGCGCAACTTGGGCTACGAAGCCGGTCAGGTGCCGGGCTTAGACACCCTAGCATTTCCGTGCAGCCCCGCGCTGTCGAAGGCGGTTGCCGCGGCGGCGAAGTCCATCGGCGCCACCGTGCACACCGGACGCGTTGCTTCCGGCGACCGCTTCGTGCGCGACGATTTCGAAAAGCAGCGCATCGTGGAGACGTTCGGGGCGAAATGCTGCGAAATGGAAGGTGCGGCCATCGCGCAGGTGGCCTGGGCAAATGGCGTTCGCTGCGCCATTGTGCGCGCCATCTCCGACAAGGCCGACGGTTCGGCGTCCATAGACTACCCCACCTTCGAGGCACAGGCCGCCCGCAACAGCGCCGCACTGGTCATGCGCATGCTCGAACAACGCGGCTAGCACCCCCCAAGAGTCAAAAAAATGCCGGGCTGTTTTGACTCATG
>DJEE01000139.1 GCA_002431805.1 Eggerthellaceae bacterium UBA5906 | reverse complement strand
GCCCAGCACGATGCCGGCGGCAAACGCGCGCGCCATGAACGCGTGCGAGAACATGTCGGTAAGCATTTGCAGCATTTATGCCTCCCTGTTTGCGCTGGTGGCGTTTGCGAAGCTGGTTTGCTCCGCTTGCCTTTCGCTGGCCAACGGCGTCGCGCCGCACTCGTAAAGCCGGCCCGCCTCGATGCGGACCACGCGTGCGCCGAGCGTGCTGAGCCGGCGTGTGTCGTGCGTCACCAGCAGCACCGAGCGCCTTCTTGAGGCAACGATGCCCTGCAGCAGCGCAACGAATGTCTCAACCGATTCGGCATCCATGCCGCTGGTGGGCTCGTCTAGCACCAGCAAGTCGGGGTCGTTCACGAGCGCACGGGCCAAGAACACGCGCTGCACTTGCCCGCCGGACAACTCGCCGATAAGCCGGCGTTCAAGGTTTTGCACGCCCACCTGCGCAAGCGCGTTTTCGACCGCTTCTTTATCGCCCGACGACCTGGGCGGAAATCCCTTATGGACCGCATAGCGGTTTGCTTTGACCACCTCGGCAACCGTGGCCGGGAAGCGTTCGTACGTCCCCGCGATGCGCTGCGGCACGTACCCGATGCGCCGCCAATCGGAAAACGCCGCCACGGGGGTGCCGAACAGCTTGACGGTGCCAGCCGTCGGCGTGAGCGCGCCAAGCATCAATTTCAGCAGCGTTGACTTTCCTGCCCCGTTTTCGCCGACCACCATGCAAGCCTCGCCGGTTCCTACCGTTAGGCTGACATCGGTGAGCACCGGTGATGCGCCGTAGGAAAACCCCACGTGGTGAAGATGGATTGCGGGATCGCACGCGTGCGCCGCAGGATCCTGCGCCGCGTTTGCAAGCCGTCCGCCCCGAATCTCCTGCGCGGCTCGGTTAGCACTCGCACGCGTAGCCATTTGATTTCCGCCCATGATGTGCCTTACCTACTGCTGGTTCAGCGCGCGAACAAGCTCGTCAAGGTTGCTGCGCATAACCGAGAAGTAGTCCTCGCCTGCGTCAAGGTCTTCCTGCTCAAGGCCCTCAATGGGGTTGAGCACCTCGCACGCCGCGCCGGTCTCATCGGCTATTTGCTGGGCAACCTTGGGGCTGACCAGGTCCTCCGAGAAGATGACCTTCACGTTGTTGTCGTGCACGAACTGCACAATCTCAGCCATGGTTTTCGCATCGGGCTCGCCTTCTGCGTCCATGCCCGTGATGGGCTCCTGCACAAGGCCGTATGCGTCGCACAGGTATCCAAACGCCTCGTGGGACACCACGATGGTTTTGCCGGCGGTTTGCGAAAGCTGGGTGGAGAATTCCTTATCAAGCGCATCGAACTCGCTTGCCCACTTCTCGTAGTTTGCCTCGTAGTCCGAAGCGTTGGCCGGGTCGGCCTTTACCAGGGCGTCTTTGATATTCTCGGCTTCCTTCTTCGCGTTTTCGGGCGGAAGCCACACATGCGGGTCATGCTCGCCGGCGTGTTCGTGGGAGTCGGCTTCGGCGGCATCGTGGTCGTGGTTGGCGACGCGCAGCTCAATGCCGTCGGACGCGCAGACGACGCTGCCCTTGAGGTTTGCGGAAGCCAGGGTGTCGTCCACCCAACCTTCCATGTCGGCGCCGTTGTACACGAATACGTCGGCGTTTTCGATTGCCGTGATGTCGGTCGGCGACGGTTCCCATTCGTGGGGTTCGGTTCCGGCAGGGCAGAGGTTCTCAACCTCGACATGGTCGCCTCCGATTTTCTGCGCGAAGTCGGCCATTGGGTAAAAACTTGCCACGACCTGGACTTTTTGCGATTCGTTTGCGGGTTGGCTTTCGGATGTGGACGTGCTGGTGCCCGCGTTGGAGCACGCTGTAAGGCCCACAACGCACAGCACCGCAACAGCAGCCGCAAATGCGGTTGCGAACAGCTTGTTCAGCTTCATCATATGTTGTTATCTCCTGCATAGCATGCCTGTGTACCAGGCGGTTTTCATTGCCGTTTTCTATGCAGGCACCTTAGCAGTCCAACCTTACCTTCAGACCCACCAGCGTTGTTGCGTTTGGGCGAACAGGGGCGGCCACGGCAAGCAGCGCGAAGAATAGCGCTAGCGCCGCGGTGGTCGTGGCGGCTGGAACGTCGGCGGACTCGTGTGCGATGGACACGGCGATGGCCAGCACGTGGCACACTTCGCATCCGTCGCCTGCGCAGTCATGATGCGCCTCGGCAACAATGAACAGCGAAGGGGCAAGCAAAACCAGCGCCAGGGCTACGGCTGCAATGCGTTTGCGGATTGATGCGGGTAGCGTAGCGGCGGTTTTTTGCGCAGCTGACGCGCCATGTGCGCGGCTAGGCATTGCGCTTCCCCGCTTCTTGGGCGGATTTGCTTGCGTTGACGGCGGCGCATTCCTTGCAGGTGCCGAACAGCACGGTTGTGGTCATGTCGACGGCAAAACCGTGATGGTTAAGCATGTGCGCGCACAGCCGGTCTACCTCGTCGCAATCCAGGTGGATGAGCTTGCCGCAGCTGGTGCACTTCATGTGGTAGCAACGCTCAGGTGTGCATGCGCCGTGATCGAGCAGCTCGAAGCAGGCGCTTTTCTCGCCGGCGGGCACGGATTTCACAGCTACGCCTTCTTCGACGAGCTTTTCAAGCTGGCGATACACCGTGGCGGCGGAAACCTTGCGGCCCGCGTCGGAAAGCGCGGCATGCACGGCGGCGGCGGTCATGTGGCCGTGCGCCGCGCGCAAGCAGTCGACAACTGCTTGCCGCTGTGCCGTTTTGTATTGTCCGCGCATGCTTGCCTTCCTTCAATTTGAGAATGGTTCGCATATTAAGCAGTGCTGGAAGCCCTGTCAAGCACATGCGCTATTTCTTCGCGAACGGCCTGTGCCTTGGTTGGGCGCGGCGGCCTTGCGATAGGATTAAGACAAGCGAAACGAAGCGAAAGGATTTGCCATGTTGACCATCGGGTGCCATCTGTCCACGTCGAAGGGGTTTGCCGCCATGGGGCAAACGGCGCTGGCCATTGGCGCGAACACGTTCGCATTTTTCACGCGCAACCCGCGCGGCGGGAAAGCGAAGGCTATTGACCCGGCGGATGCGGCGGCCTTGCGCGAGTTGATGGCGCAACACGACTTCGGCACGCTGGTGGCGCATGCGCCCTACACGCTCAACCCCTGTTCGGACAAGCCGCACGCGCGCGAGTTCGCCCGCCAGTGCATGGCCGACGACCTGGTGCGCATGGAAGCCGTGCCGCACAGCTACTACAATTTCCACCCCGGAAGCCACGTGAAACAAGGGGCCGAGGCGGGCATCGAGCTGATAGCGGGCCTGATCAACGAGGTGTTGCGCCCTGAGCAAACCACCTGCGTGCTGCTTGAGACTATGGCGGGCAAAGGCACGGAGGTGGGCCGGACGTTCGAGGAGCTGGCGGCCATCATCAGCCGCGTTGAACTTGCCGACCATATGGGCGTGTGCCTGGACACATGCCACGTGCACGATGCGGGCTACGACATTGTGCACGATTTAGACGGCGTGCTTGACGAATTCGACCGCGTGCTGGGCATCAAGCGGCTGCGCGCGGTGCACATCAACGACTCGAAAAACCCGCTTGGCTCGCATAAAGACCGCCACGAGCGCATCGGGGAAGGCTACATCGGCCCCGAGGCGTTTGAGCGCATCGTCAACCACCCCGCGCTGCGCAACCTGCCGTTTATCCTGGAAACCCCCAACGAGCTGCCCGGCTACGCCGCAGAAATCGAAATGCTGCGCGGGTTTGCCAGCTAGCTAGCGCAGCAAGCTTATGACCTGCTGTTTAACCGTTTTGCGGTATTCGGGGCGCACAAGATAGTAGGTAAGCGCTTCAAGCTGCGTGGCGAACGGTACGCCGCGTCCGACGATTTTGAAGTACTCGATGCCATATTCCCTGTTCAGCTGGCGCACTTCCTCGGTAGTGAACGTGATGGGATGTCCTGGTTCGTGGGCGAAGAAGTCGGCGCGTTTGGCCACGCATTCGAAGGGATGCTGCTGGCCAGCGCGCTGGTCTTGGCTGTTGAGCAGGTAGTGTTCTTGGCGATGCGGACAGTTGCGCACGCAAAATTCGTTGACCATAACCTCTGCACGTTTCGGCTGGTCAAGCGCGCGCAAAAACGCCGAGTCTTTGTGATGGTTATAGTTGAGCACCACCCAATCGTAGCTTTGCATGGCGTTGTTTACCGCTTGCGCGTCTTCGAGTGCGCGCGTGGTGGACAGCACCAGCGGCATGCCGTAGCGGCGGCGAATTTCACGCCCCACCTTGTCGGAGTATACAATGACCTCGCCGCCGTGGCGCGCAGCGGATTGCAAGATACAGCGCGCATACGGGCTGTCAAGGTCGGCCGGCGTGGCAAGCATGTTCGTAAACGTCAAGCGCGGCACCAGGCCATATTCCTCCAGAATGGCGAACGTGCGCTCGATATCGACTGGCGAAGTTTGCGCCCGCAGGTACGACCTACCGCCGTTGAGCGTGCAGCCCGGGAAGCATCCGTACACGCTGGCGATGCGCACGTTAGGCTGCATCCATGTGGGGCGTTCAACAAACAAACGTGCGAAATGCAGGTTAAGCCCCAGGCCAACCGTGAAATCTGGCAGTGTGTACGTAATCATGCGTGTTCCTTCGCCTTCTTTTGTAACGAACTTGCGCGCTCGCACGCCCCAGCTTGCGAGCGCGCCCTTTACGTGCTCGGGCTAGGCTCCAGGCTTGTTAAAACGAGCTCATATGCACGTCTTGACCGATGGCGGCGTGGATTTTGTCGAACATAGACGTGGGGGTGTTCGGTGTCCACTCGGGCTTTTGCATGGGGAACACCACCGCCTGCTTGCCCATGAACTGCGCCGTCGGCACGCTCCCGCTTACGTGAATGGCGTGCGCGGGGCAAATGCTCTCGCATAGGCGGCACTGCATGCACGCAGCCGGGCGATGGACCACGCCGAACTT
>DJEE01000124.1:4142-4366 GCA_002431805.1 Eggerthellaceae bacterium UBA5906 | reverse complement strand
CCGCCGGACAGAATGCGTCCGGAAGCAGGTTGCGCCAGGTTGTAAGCACGTGCCAAGCGCGTGAGGCTGTCAAGCAGCACCACCACGTCTTTGCCGTTTTCCACCAGGCGCTTCGCGCGTTCGATGACCAGTTCGGAAACCTGGATGTGGTTTTCGGTGGGCATGTCGAACGTGGAGGAAATGACCTCGCCTTTGATGGAACGCTGCATGTCGGTAACTTCCTC
>DJEE01000124.1:0-4105 GCA_002431805.1 Eggerthellaceae bacterium UBA5906 | reverse complement strand
GTAACTTCCTCGGGGCGCTCGTCCACCAGCAGGCACATAAGGTGCACTTCCGGGTTGTTAGCGCTGATGGCTGCAGCGATGTCCTTCAAGATGGTGGTTTTGCCAGCCTTCGGGGGGCTTACGATAAGACCGCGCTGGCCTTTGCCGATGGGGCTTACCAGGTCAATGACGCGCGCCGTGATGGTGGACTTGCCGTGTTCCATGGTCAGGCACTCGTCGGGGTACACCGGAGTAAGGTCGCCGAAGCGCACGCGCTTGCCCACTTCTTCAGCCGCTACGCCGTTGATGGTGAGCACCTTTTGCACGGCGGCGTATTTTTCGTTCGGACGCGCCGGACGCGTAGTGCCCGTGATTTTGTCGCCTTTGCGCAAACCGTTGCGGCGAATGGTGGAAAGGCCCACGTAGCAATCGTGCTCGCTGGGCAAATAACCGTTCGTGCGCAAAAAGCCGTAGCCATCTTGCAGAATGTCCAGAATGCCCTCGACCTCTAAGAAGCCCTCAGCTTTCATGGTGGCGTCGTACACGGCATCTACCAGCTCGGCCTTCTTCAGGCCCGCAACGTCAACCTCAAGCTCGGCCGCTTTTGCGCGCAGCTCGGCAACTTTAAGCTTTGCCAAGTCGTCCTTCGTGACGCTCGGCACGATTTCGCGGTTGTTGCGCTGATGGCGGTCGTGACGGTTGTTCTTGTCGCGATTCTTGCGGTCGTTGCGGTCGTTGTTGTGACGGTTGTCGCGACCCTCGCGGCCTTCGTGGTTGTTACGGCCTTCGCCCTTGCCGTTGCTGTTGCGACCTTCGTGCTGCTCGGCGCGCTCTTCGCGCGCCGAACCGCTTGCGCGCACCGATTTGCGCGGCGTGCGAGCTGCACGGTTCGCACGGCCCGGGGCCATGTCTTGCGCAGGCTCGGCGCTTTCCGTCTGCTCGGCAGGTGCGGCAAGCGCCTCGGCGGCTGCGGCTTCTGCCTTGGGCTGAGCGGCCTGTTCAGGTTGCCTGTCGGCTTCAGGCTTGCTTTCGGGCGCCGGCGCTTCGGCGGCCACCGGAGCCACTTCGATTTTCTTGCGCGGACGGCCCGGGCGGCGACGCGCCGGCGTTTTGGGAGTCTCTTCAGCAGCCGGAGCTTCCGCATCCGCAGGCTTTTCGGCGGCTTTTTGCTTTGCGGCAGCTTCGGCCTTTTCGGTCTTAGGCGCCTTTTCCGCCGTGGCGGTTTCGGCTTTTTTGCGCGGACGGCCCGGGCGGCGACGCGCCGGCGCCTTCGGCGTCTCCGCGGCAGCCTCGGCCTTGCTCTCAGCCGGCTTTTCAGCAGCTTTATCTTTCTGAGCAGGCTTTTCTGCCGCATCAGCCTCAGAAACGGAACGCTTGCGCGGACGGCCCGGGCGGCGCTTCGCCGGGGCGGCAGGTGCAACCGAAGCCTCGGCAGCAAAAGCCTCGGCGGCCGGGGCCTCTGCTACTTTCTGGTCTTCGCTCATGCGTTAGCTACCTTCTCCCAGTCTTTCATGAACGCGTCAAGGCCGCGGTCGGTAAGCGGGTGCTGCACCATCTTCTTCAGCACAGCAAACGGCACCGTAGCGATGTCGGCACCCATGAGCGCGCACTGCGTGACGTGGTTGGCGCTGCGCACGGACGCGGCGATGATCTCGACTTCCTCACCGTTTACCGTGGTGTCGGTGAAGTCGTAGTTGTGGATGGCGGTGACGATGTTGCCCACCTGCTCCAGGCCATCTTCGGAGATGTCGTCGAAACGGCCGATGAACGGGCTGATGTAGCGCGCGCCGGCGCGAGCGGCAAGCAGCGCCTGCGGCACGCTGAAACACAGCGTCATGTTCACGGGGATGCCCTCGGCGGCCAGCGTGTGGGTGGCGGCCAGGCCCTCAACCATGGTGGGGACCTTCACCACGATGTTCGGAGCGATCTCGGCCAGCTTGCGGCCGTCGGCCACGATCTCGTCGCGCGTCATGGCGACGGACTCAGCCGACACCGGGCAGTCGGGGCCGACGATGTCGCAGATGCGTTTCATGTGCTTGTGGAAATCGTCCAGCTTGCCGCCGATTTTCGCGTACAGCGACGGGTTGGTGGTGACGCCTGCCAGCGCGCCCCAGCTAGCGGCTTCTTCGATTTCGGCTAGATCTGCCGTGTCCAGAAAGAACTTCACCCTTATTCCTCCTTGTAGATTCGGGTCGTTACCCACTAAGCGCATAGATAGAGCGCAAGGGATTCATGGGAACGGATGATGTGAAGGGTTTTCTTCCGAGGAAAAGAACTACGGGCAGAATAACGCAGGCACACGGCGTGCGCAAGCGCAAAACGCCAGATAACTACGCGAAGAACACGCGCCAAAATCGATGAGGCTTTACAAGAAGGATGCCGAGGCGAGTGCGTTTGAGAAGGGTTTTCCGCAGCCGCTGCCAAAAATTGCGCTAGTGTGCGCATCAAAGCCTGCCAGCGATGATTTGCAAAGGGGGGCGCCTTGCTCGAATAATCGTTTGCGCCATATTTTCCGCCGGTTGTTACATACGCTATTCGAATCATTCGCGAAGGCTGCCACGTCAGCGCACACCAGCGCAATTTTTGGCAGAAACCTCGCCATATCGAACCGTTTGCAGCACCTGCTAGCCAAACGTTTTAAGCGTGCGGAAGAAGCAGGTGGTGGCGCCGGTGTGGCAGGCGGGGCCTGCTGGGTGCACGAGGGCAAGCAGCGTATCGGCGTCGCAATCGTAGCGCAGCTCGGTGATCTTCTGCGTGTTTCCGCTGGTGGCGCCCTTGCGCCACAGCTCTTGGCGACTGCGGCTCCAGAATACCGTCTCGCCGCATTCAAGCGTAAGCGCTAGGCTTTCGGCGTTCATCCATGCCATCATAAGCACCTCGCGCGTGCTGGCATCTTGCACGATGCACGGGATAAGACCGTCAGCGTTATATTTCAGTTCGGGAAGTTCTGCTTGCATGGTGTCTCCTACAGACGCACAGGGATGCCTTGGCTGGCCATGTATTCCTTGACTTGGCGCACGGTGAATTCGCCGAAATGAAATACGCTGGCGGCTAGCACGGCATCGGCCTCGCCTTCGATGATGCCCTCGGCGAAATGCTCGAGCTTGCCTACACCGCCGCTGGCTATAACGGGGATATTCACCGCGCGCGCCACCGCGCGGGTAAGCGCGCAATCGAAGCCGTCTTTGCTGCCGTCGCGGTCCATGCTGGTAAGCAGGATCTCGCCCGCGCCGCGCCGCGCCGCTTCGGTCGCCCACTCCACCGCATCGATACCGGTGGCCGTGCGCCCGCCGTGCACGTACACCTCCCATTTGTTGGGATTGCCCGGGCGCTGCTTCGCGTCGATAGCGCACAGGATGGCCTGCGTGCCGAACGCCGCGGCCGCATCGGTTATAAGCTGCGGGTTGTCCACCGCCGCGCTGTTCACGGAAACTTTGTCGGCTCCGGCGGCTATCATGCGGCGGATATCTGCCACGCTGCGAAAACCGCCGCCGACGCAGTACGGCAGATGCAGCTGCGCGCTGGCACGACTTGCCAGGTCAACCGTAGTTTCGCGCTTGTCGCTGGTTGCGGTGATGTCAAGGAAGATCACCTCGTCGGCACGTTGCTCGTCGTAGCGCTGCGCCAGTTCAATGGGGTCGCCCGCATCGCGCAGGTTCACGAAGTTGACGCCTTTGACCACACGGCCGTCTTTCACGTCCATACAAGGAATCACGCGTTTAGCTAGCATTACTTTGCTCCTCAGTAGCTCAGGGACATGGAAAAGTCAGCGCGAAGACACCGCGCGTCCCACATCGCAGGGAAAGCGAAAACGCCGCGCACTTCGGTACGCAAGTTTTTGGTTTCACCGCGAGGTGTGACGCGTGGCGCCTTCACAGCGTCGAGCTTATGCGCTGGCCGACAGGTCGGCGCAAAGAGCTACGCCTTCGGCCACGTCAAGGGTGCCTTCGTAGATGGCGCGGCCTGTGATGACGCCTTCAATGCTTTCCGCCACCGGGGCTAAGCGCTTAATGTCGGCCACGCTTGCCACGCCGCCGCTGGCGATAACGGGATGCCCGAACGCCGCGGCCATGTCAACGTACGCCTGCACGTCAAGACCGGTTTGCATGCCGTCGCGCGCGATGTC
>DJEE01000125.1:2724-2895 GCA_002431805.1 Eggerthellaceae bacterium UBA5906 | reverse complement strand
CACATCAAGCTCGATTTCGCTGTTTTCCAGCTTGCTCATGTCAAGCACTTCGTCAACAAGCTCCAGCAATATGCCCGACGCATTCCAAATTTTCCTGCGGCACTCGCGCTGCTTCTCAATATCCCCGTCAAAGGCGTTGCCCACTTCAACCATGCCGCGGATGCCGTTGAT
>DJEE01000125.1:474-2661 GCA_002431805.1 Eggerthellaceae bacterium UBA5906 | reverse complement strand
AGCGGCGTGCGAATATCGTGGCTCATGCGCTGCAAGAACTCGGTTTTTGCGCGGTTTGCGCTTTCGGCAGCTTGTGCAGATTCGGCCAGTTTCTCGCCGTACTCATGCTCCTTTTCCACCATCTCCTGCAAATGAGCATGCTGAGATTGTCGGCGAATAAGCACGAACACCGCAACGACAACGGCATACAGCGCAAGCGCAAGCGCCACGTTTCCCGCAACGGTGCCCATGTTGCCGCTTGCGCTACTGTAGGTGAACACGTAGTTGTCACGCGCCTTGTCAAACGATGCGATATAGCTTTCAGAGCCAACCTTCACCAGCTGCGTTTGACCCAGCTCGCATTGCTCTTTGATGGCGGCAACCACAGCGCGATCAGTTTGGCTGATGCTTTCGCTGACGTTTGCATGCGCGTCCACCATATTTGCCGCAAGGATATCCCCGTCGTTTTCGATGACGATAGCCCCGTTGACCGTTGGGTTGTACCCCGCAAGCAAGCTTTGCAGTGTGAGCGCATAGCGATTGGCGAACGCAAGCTTGGTGTGATATACGGCCACCACCAAACCTGGCTCGTCAAGGCGTGCAGCGCACGCCACATCAACATACGAGCCATCGGAAAGCTGAACGCGCGCGGTATACGTTTCCACCGGATGCGCCACCACCGAAAGCGAAGAGGTGTCGGTAACGGTGGCGCGGATGTCCTCGAACGAAACGTCGTCGCTTGAGTACGACCCCACCGGGGCACCCTCGGGCGTAAGCACGAACGCGCCGGTGAGGCTGAGCTCGCCTGCGTAGCGCTCCAAGCTTGCCGCATCAACGGCCCCGCCGTCTTGGTGCACATCGCGCGCAAGCTGACCGGCATTTTCAATGGAGCGCATCAAGCTTTTCGTGGTAGACGCGCTGTTGAACGAGTCATACGCCGTGCTTTGTGACTTCACGAAGTCAACCACGTTTTGCGAGCGCTCAGTGATTTGTGCAAACAGCGACCGATAGCTTAGGGCATTCGTGACAACGCCGACAACAACCGCTAAGGCAAGCGCTACCAGCACAAACGTTGTTGGGAGGGTACTGCGGTTACTCATACAGGCTCTCCACGTTCAGAAACGAGCTTGTATCATCGAAGTAGTTCGAGAGGATACGTTCCATGGTGCCGTCAGCGCGCATGTCATCAAGTGCGCCCTGCAGCGCACTGTCGATGCCGCGTTCGTCGTTTTTGTCGAATGCCACACCAAGGCCTACATCTTGCAGCGACTTATCCAAAATACGCAGCTCAACGCCGTAATCCTTCTCGTACTGCAGCACGGACGTTTCATGTGCGGCTATGGCATCTACATACCCTTTCGACAGCGCAGGCACCAAATAGGAGCGGTCGGAGAAGCTGTAGATGTGAGAAAGCTGCGGCATATTAGGGTTCGTACCGTTCAGGATAATCTCTTCGGGCTTCGTGGAAGACTGTAGGGCCAACACCTTGCCTTCAAGGTCGGAAAGGCGGTAGATAGAGCTGGCGGGATCAACGGCTATAACCTGGCGACTTTTCATATACGGGCCTGCCCAACGGTATTGATCTTCGCGGCCTGTCATGGAAAAGCAGCTCATCACGCAGTCAATAGAGTCATCGGCAAGCAACGAGCCCTTCTTTTCCCACACGATGTACTGAAACGTCGGTTCGTAACCAATGCGATGAAACGCTTCGCGGGCAACATCAACATCGATGCCAACCGGATTGCCGTTTTCGTCATTTGATACATACGGCGGGTACATATCGGCGCCAACCACGATAGGCATAAGGTTGTTTGCGTCTTCTGCGTCGTTTGCGCGCGTGGCAGCGCAGCCGCAAGCGGAAACCGCCAGGGCAAGCAGCATGACAACCACCAGGAAAGCAACGCGTTTTCGCATGACAACCTCTCTTTTGCGCGTAACACTCCTAGTGTATCAGATGTGGCAGCGCAAACCGCGCTCCTTGTCGGCAAACGCGTGCAGTTGCTGGTTTTCAAACGCTCTTTACGGCTGCAAACCATTGCGAATAGATAATCGATTAGCGCAGGATACACCCAACCAATTTTTGCGATACGATAAAAAAAGCTGGCCAGAAGACTCCTTCTGGCCAGCTTGTGTAAGCTGGTCGGGTTGACAGGATTTGAACCTGCGACCCCTTGACCCCCAGTCAAGTGCGCTACCAAACTGCGCCAC
>DJEE01000125.1:0-407 GCA_002431805.1 Eggerthellaceae bacterium UBA5906 | reverse complement strand
ATTTGCTGCCGTTCGAAGCAGCTCGTTTATAATACCAAAACTAGAAATCCGCGCAAGAGGTAATTTCAAAAAGTTTTGAGAAGCGGGCAAAGCGCCCACCCTCGAAGCCTGAGTGCCGCGCGCGGCATGCCCGATTACTGCAAGTACTCAAGCGCACGGTCGAGAATAGCATCCGCCAAGCGGTCCTTCGACATGGTAGGCAGCTCTTCAACCTCTTCCGGATCAACGAAGAAGATAGTGTTATCGTCAGTGCCGAACGCAAGACCTTCGCCCACGCGGTTGGCAACGATGACGTCGGCCCCCTTCTTCGCCAGTTTCTTTTGCGCGTTTGCAATAACGTCGTTGGTTTCGGCCGCAAAGCCGACAACCACTTGCTGCGTGCTTTTCTTATGCGCGAGCGTGGCCAA
>DJEE01000176.1 GCA_002431805.1 Eggerthellaceae bacterium UBA5906 | reverse complement strand
CGCTTGTGTTTGCGTTTTAATTCCACTTGCCTGAGTAGCAAGCAAAGAGAGCTTTGCGTTTCCCCAGGTCAACAGCTTATAGAATATGCTGCTACTACGCCCTATCCCAGCAAAACACAAACACGAGCGAGTTTGTGACATTTGCGCCTCACCGACGGACCCTGCAGCGCGATTTGGGCGGCTGAGCTGGACGACCAAACTAGGCTGCTGGGTTCGGTGCTCGAAATAGGTTGCCCGTTGGGCAGCTGGGGGTTGCCGCGCCGGGCCGCCGGGGATGCTGCGCTGGGCCCGACGGCCGAGGTGGGCGGTCGGGGATGCCGCGCCGCCCTCGATGCCCGGGCTGGGCCGCCGGGGATGCTGCGCTGGGCCCGACGGCCGAGGTGGGCGGTCGGGGCCGCGACGCGCCTGCTGGCGGGCCGATTTCCGATGGCGGGAGGCATTGCGGCGAATAGATGGGCATTTTGCTTTGATTATGTCCAGTGTTGTGGGACAATTATACAGATTGGGAAGGAACTACTATGGGACTGTTCGGCTCACATAGCAAGCGCAACGAAAACGGCAGCGCCCAGCTGTTTGAGGCCGCGTGCGCGCAAGTCAATCCCAACACCAGCTTCCTTCTTCGCGCCAGCGATTTGTACCCCCTGCACATCGAACCCAGCTTTCAGCACGTGTTCGGCGTGGAACCCGAGCGCCTGGTAGACGATGTGGAAACGCTGCTGCGCTTCGTGCCCGACGAGGATCGCGCGCGCATCAGGCGCATTGTGGGCGAATGGGACCGCCGAGCGCCGCTTACCATCGACGCCGACTACCGCATGCCCACCAACGCCGCGGCCGTCAAGCACCTGCGCGCAACGTTCACCTCCGTTGAAGGCAACACATATACCCTGGTCACCGTCACGGACGTCACCGAAGAGCACGCAACCATCGAGGCCATCCGCACGCAGGAATCACGCGCCGTGAAAAACGCGCAGGAGCGCACGGACTTCATGAGCCAGATGAGCCACGAGATTCGCACGCCGCTCAACGGCATCAAGGGCATGATTGCGCTCGCGCAAGAACACCACGAAAAGCAAGAGCTGCTGCTCGACGACCTGGCACGCGCCACAAAGCTGTCGGATTACCTGTTATCCCTGGTTAACGACGTGCTGGACATGAGCCGCCTGAACAGCGGCCACGTAGAGCTGGAGCAGCGCCCCTTCGACGTGCGCGTGGTGGCCGCCGGGCTGGTGGCCATGTTCGAGGCCCAGGCGCGCGACAAAGGCCTTACCTACCACGTGGAAACGCAAGACTGCCACAGCGTGTTCCTTATTGGCGACCGCATGCGCCTGAACCAAATCATCGTGAACTTCATCTCCAACGCGCTGAAGTTCACCGACGAAGGCGGCCAGGTCACCGTCACGTTCCGCGAAATGTACCGCCGCGAGAACGAAGTGAACTACATGATCCGCGTGCGCGACACGGGCAAGGGCATGGACCCGAAATTCGTCAGCCGCATTTTCAAGCCTTTCGAGCAGGAGGACCGCACCATCGCGCGACGCTACGGCGGCACGGGCTTGGGCATGGCCATCACCGGCGCGCTGGTGGAGCTTATGAACGGCGAGATTGTGGTGGACACCGAACCGGGGCGCGGCACAGACTTCACCGTGTACATCCCCTTTGGCCTGGCCACGCAAGAACAAGCCGATGAGCTGGCACAACAGGGCGAAACCCTGGAAACGTTCCACAGCAAGGAAGACATGGCCACGCAGTACAGCTTCGAGGGCAAGCACTTCCTTATGGCCGAGGACAACGACTTCAACGCCGAAATTGCCATCGAGCTGCTAGGCGCGCTGGGCGTTACCGTGGACCACGCTAACGACGGCCCGGTGGTGGTGGACATGTTCGCCAACTCGGCCGTGGGCGAATACGACGCCATCCTCATGGACATCCAAATGCCCACGTTCAACGGCTGGGAGGCCACGCGCCGCATCCGCGCGCTGGACAAGGCCGATGCCAAAACGGTGCCCATCATTGCACTGTCGGCCAACAACTATGTGGAAGACGCGCGCGCCTCGCGCGAGGCTGGCATGAACGGCCACACTGGCAAACCTATTGAAATGGACGAGCTGAAAGTCCAGCTTGCCGCCGCAACCGCGGAATCCGCCTACCTAGGAGGTAACTAAGTGATCGTCGAACAATCCAAGGCCATCGTTGCCGAAGTGAACAAAGCGCTTATCGGCAAGCAAGAGGTGGTCGAGCAGGCCCTTATGGCCATTTACGCCGGCGGTCACATCCTGCTGGAAGACGTGCCCGGCACGGGCAAAACCACGCTGGCTCTGGCGCTGTCGAAGTGCCTGGACCTTGACTACAAGCGCGTGCAGTTCACCCCCGACACTATGCCGTCGGACATCACGGGCTTTACCATGCTCAACCGTCAAACCGGCGAGTTCCAGTTCAACTGGGGCGCCGTGAACTGCAACCTGCTGCTAGGTGACGAGATCAACCGCACCAGCGCCAAAACGCAATCGGCCCTGCTTGAGGTTATGGAAGAGCTGGCCGTTACGGTGGACGGCGTAAGCCACCCCGTGCCCAAGCCGTTTATTTGCATTGCCACGGAAAACCCCGTAGGCTCAGCCGGCACGCAGCCGCTGCCCGACAGCCAGATCGACCGCTTCATGGTGCGCCTGTCGCTTGGCTACCCCTCAACCGCCGACCAGGTGAACATCCTGAAGGCCAAGCGCTACGCCAACCCGCTTGACGACATCAAGGCAAAAATCAGCCGCGACAACCTGCTGGAAATCCAGAACTTCCTGGGCAACGTGCAGGTTGCCGACAGCGTGCTTGACTACATCGTGCGCCTGTGCGAGGCAACCCGCACCGCCGACCTGGTGGAACTGGGCGTCAGCCCCCGCGGCGTCATCGCGCTGACGCGCATGGCCCGCGCGTGCGCGCTTATCCGCGAACGCGACTTTGTGTCACCCGAGGACGTGCGCGAGGTGTTC
>DJEE01000018.1:18718-18860 GCA_002431805.1 Eggerthellaceae bacterium UBA5906 | reverse complement strand
ATGAGATTCGGGCATTGAATGAAACGCGTTTTGATGTGCTTAATTTTCCCAGGTCAGGGATCTTGTGGAGGTGTAAATTCCTTATAACATGATGAAATAGATTGGCGATTGATTCCAATTACTTACAGATTTGCCGAAAAAC
>DJEE01000018.1:17816-18680 GCA_002431805.1 Eggerthellaceae bacterium UBA5906 | reverse complement strand
TTGCCGAAAAACCGTCATTTTAGCTGCATGTTGGAATGGAACCGTTGATGGCGGATGTTGCGTGCGGGGGTGCGGTAAAATGGCGAGTATGGATACTTTGAATGCATACGATGTGGTGCTGTTGCCTGACCTTGCGCAGGCGATGGCGTACAAGAAACAGGCTGCGAACAGGGGTAACGCGCTTTTAGGCGTGACGGTTAGTTCGTTTGCCGCCTGGATTGGCAGCTTGTGGGAGCTGTACGGCGACGGGCGCGCGCTGGTGGGGCGCGTGCAGCGCGAGATGTTGCTGCGGGCCGTGTGCGAGTGCAGCGCGTGCGAGGGCGCTGCGGCCGATGCGGGCGCGGCGAGCGATGGCGATGGCGACGATGCGGTCGCGGCGTGCGCGTGCGAGGGCGCTGCGGCCGGTGCGGTCGCGGCGTGCGCTGGTGGGGACGATGCGACGAACGCTGGCGCGCGCGGGCTTGACCGGGTTGCGGCGTCGTGCGTGGTTGCGGCTGCGGGCCTGCCTGAGTTCGAGGCGGCTGTGCGCGCTGCAGCTGCAGGTGGGGCTGCGGGCACCGGAGCGCTTGCGCATGTGGACGCGGCTGAGGTGCCGGTGCTGCAGGCGGTGGCGCGCTATTATGCGCGGCTTGAGCAGCTGGGGCTGGTTGAGCTGGGGCAAGCGTTAAACCTGCTGCCAGATGCGCTGCCTGCGCGTCCCGTGCGGGTGCTGCTTGAGGATGCAGCGCCGCTTTCCGCTGGTGAAAAGGCGTTTTTTGCGGCGTGCCCGTGGATGAGCGTGCAGGTGCATGCAGCCGGCGGCGCACAAGGGCCAACGCGCGCGCCGCAGGGCGTGCGTGTGCGGTTTGCGTTTCCCTCGGGGCA
>DJEE01000018.1:9735-17762 GCA_002431805.1 Eggerthellaceae bacterium UBA5906 | reverse complement strand
TATGCGTGGCCGGCGCTGCTGGCGGACATCGTGCGCGAACGTGTGGACGTGCGCGTGGCGGACGCCCACGTCGCAGCCGCTGGTGCGCCTTGCGATGCCGGGCTTGCTTCTGCGTCTGGTGGCGCGGCTCCTGCAACCGCCTGTGCGTTGCGTGCGGCGTCGGTGGTGGTGAGCGCGAAGGACCCGGTGGCGCTGTATGCGCGCATGGCCCCGGTGCTTTCCGACGAGGGGTTTGTGGTGGCGCTGCGCGCGCGCAAGCGTTTCGCGGACACCGATTTCGGCCGCGCGGCGTGTGCCCTTCGACGGTTCCTTGCCGATGGGGATGCGGCTGACAACACTTCGCATATCGAAGGCTATGGCGATATAGCGCCGTGCGATGTTGAACGCTGGAATCACGCTGACCTGGCCGATTGGGCATTGTCGGCATTCTCGGGGCTTTCGAAAAAGGCGGCGTTCAAGCTGGACGCCGACGTGCGGGGTGACCGCACGGTGCGCTGCGCGGCGGTACGTGAGCGGTTGCGCGGCGAAAGCGCCCTGTTCGGCTTGCTTGAGCGGTTGACTGACGCGCTGGACGAAAGCGCACTCGCTGAGCTTGAAACTGCGGTGCAGCGCATGACGAACCGCTCGGAGGCGTGGCGTGTCGAGCAGCTTGCGGCGCTGCATGCGTTTGCCGGCGTGGCGCAGGCGGCCAAGCTTGCCGGGCTGGGTGCTGATGCGGTGTTTGACCAGCTTGAACGCGTTCGCGTTGACGTTTCGCGCTTGGTGGCTCCGCGCGGCGTGGATGTGCGCGAATGCGGTGTTCCCGATGTGCTTGTCACCGATCAGACAACGGCTGCAACGCTTGGTTCGCAGGCATGCGACACGCTGGTGGCAGCTGACCTTACGAGCGCGGCGTATCCTGCGGCAGACCCGGAAACGCCGGCAAGCGTGTTGCTTGCGCGGTTGGGCGTGGCGCCGGCTGATTCTGCGCTGGCTCGTATGCGCCGGGAATTCTACGCGTTGGAACGCGTGCCTGCTGAGCAGCTGATACTGCAGCGGTGCTTGAACGACGCTGCCGCGGAGCCTACGTACCCCTGCGTGGTGCTGGAGGAGTTTATCGACTGCTATCGCGGCGACCTTTCGGCAACGGGTGACATCGATAACGTGTATGCGCTGCCGACCGAGCTGCAGCGGGGCATGTTGGTTCGCGGCGAAGATGCGCTATGGGAAAACCAGGCGCTTCGCGCAGGCGGCCCGGAGATTGCGGCGCGTGTGGCTGCGCCGCGCACGGGGGAGGTGTCGCCTGAGGCGCGCCAGTTGGTGGTGCTGCCGCGCGTGCTGCAGGGCGGACAGGTGCTGCACGAGGCCTGCTTGTCGCCGTCGCAGATTGAAAGCTACTTGGAGTGCCCGTACAAATGGTTCGCGCAGCGTCGGTTACGCTTGGACGATTTAGACGAGGGCTTCGGCCCGCTTGAGATGGGCGATTTCGCGCACAACGTGCTGTTCAGCTTCTATAAGCATTTTCCTGAAGAGGTGGGCGCGGCGAAGGTGACGCCCGAAACGTTGGGGCAGGCCCGGGCGCTTATGGCCGATATCTTGGCACGCCATAAGGCGCTGCAGCCGCGTTTGCGCACGTCGGAGAACCGTTTGATTCCCACAACGGAAATGGAGCGGCGCGAGATGGCCGAGCTTGAGCGCAAGCTTATGAGCTATCTGGATTACGAAGCGCAGTTGTTGCCCACGTTCGCGCCGGCATATTTGGAGTACGACGTGGCAGGCGGCGGCGCCGTTGACTACGCGGGGCAGAAGCTGCTGGGCACGGCCGATCGCATTGATGTGGACAACGAGGGGCGTTGCGTGGTTATCGACTACAAGGGGTCGCTGTCCGCCTCGTATGCGCTGCGCGTGCGCGAAGAAGGGCATTTGGGCAAGGTACAGGCGCTTATTTACGCGCAGGTGGTGCGCCGCACGCTGGGATTGGAACCGGTTGGCGCGCTGTACGTGTGCTATGGGCGTCGCAACATGGTTACGGGCGCATATGACGGGCGCGTGTTGGAGAACGCGCATCTGCCGAACATGCGGCATAAGGATTGCATGTGCGCCGACCGGCCGTTTTCCGCAGTGCTCGACGAAACGGAGGAAGCGGTGGCCGCGGCGCTTGAGCGCATGCTTGCGGGGGATATTCGCCCTGCGCCCGAAACGCCTGAGGCGTGCAAGTGGTGCCCGGTTTCTTCATGCTCGGAAAGGAGGGGATAGCCATGGCGTTGACTTCTGGCCAGGCGAAATGCGTGAACACGCTTGATGCGCCGCTGGCGGTGAGCGCCGGTGCGGGCAGCGGCAAAACCTATACGCTCACGCGGCGCATCGTGCATGCGTTGGAAAGCGGCTTTTTGGACGACATCGACCAGGTGCTGGCCATCACGTTCACGTCAAAGGCCGCGGGTGAGATTAAGTCGCGCGTGAAAGGCGCCCTGCGTGCTGGGGGCATGACGGAACAAGCGCTGAAGGTTGACAACGCATGGGTGTCCACCATTCATGGTATGTGCGCGCGCATTTTGCGGGCGCATGCGCTTGAGCTGGGCATTGACCCGACGTTTACCGTGGCCGATGAGGCGCGCGTGAAAACGCTTTTGGACGAATCGCTGGAAGAGGTGCTTGGCGGGCGCGATGATTTGGTGCGCGTTGCCGATGGCATTGATACGCAGCGCCTTGATGCGCTATTTGCGCAGTTCGATGTGCGCGGGGCCGGTTTGAACACTGCGTCGGTTGAGGGCATGGTACGTCAGCTGGTTCAGGCTGCCGCGGCGCACCCCGACGGCATGGCGTCGCTGGTGTTGCCGCCTGCGGCGGCGGGGCCGGTAAAGCTGCTGTCACAGCTTGTGGACGTAGCGCAAACGGCGGCGGCGCTGGCCGAGGGTGTGAAGCCGGGCTCTACGCGTGACAAGTTCCTTGCGGCTACGGCCGAGGCGCTTGAAGGCGCGCAGGCACTAATTGCCGGCAACGATGAGCTGACGTATGAGCGCGCACTTGAGGCTATGAACGCGTTTCCGTTGCCGGGGCGTAACTTCGGCAAGAACACGCCCTACGGTGAACAAGCCGCTGAGCTGGCTGAACAGTACTTTGCGTGCGCGGTGCAGGCGCGTTGCGGGGCGACGGCAAAGCAGCTTGACACGCTGATTGCCGTTGCAAAGCTGGTGGAACGTGCGTTTACCCGCCGCAAGCACGAGGCGGGGCTTTTGGACAACAACGACTTGCTGGCGTTCGCCGCGCGCGCGTTTCGCAATCATCCTGCCATTGCGGCTGCGTATGCGGACCGCTTCAAGCTGGTAATGGTGGACGAGTTCCAGGACACTGATCAGCTGCAGGTTGACATGATCAAGCGCATGGCAGGCGAGGGGTTTTCGCGCATGTGCACGGTGGGCGATGCGCAGCAGAGCATCTATCGGTTCCGCGGCGCCGACGTGTCGGTGTATCGCCGGCATTTGGCTGACGTTGCCACGCGCAACCCCGAAGGCGTTATCGAGCTGCCCGATAATTTTCGCAGCCATGGCGATGTGCTGGCGTTGTGCGACCGCGTGTTCGAGCAGCCGCAGGTGTTCGGCGCCGGCTTCATGTCGCTTGCGCCGGGGCGCGATGAGACGCAGGTCAAGCGCCCGTTTTTGTCCGACGGACCGCGCGTGCAGGTGCAGGTGACGGTAACGCCTTCGCGCGGCGTGCCTGCGGCCGATGCCGTTGACATTGCGGCGCGGCGGGTGGCGCGCGCGTTTTCCGAGCTGCGTGAAGCGGGGCATGCGCCCGGCGACATGGTGGTGCTGTTAGGTAGCATGAGCCGTGCGAACGTGTATGCCGACGCGCTGCGCGCCGAGGGCCTGCCGTGCGTGGTTGCCGGGGGCTCCATTTTCAACCGGGCGCCTGAAGTGTCGCTGATGGTGCGCCTGGCGCAGGCGGTTGCGAACCCGAAATGGACGTCGGCGCTGTTCGAGGTGCTGTCAAGCGAGCTGTTCGCGCTTTCGGCCGATGATTTGCTGGAGCTGTCGACGGGCTTTGATGATGAGCGCGGCATATCGCGGCGCCGTGCGTTTGACCAGGGGTTCCGCAGTGTCGAGCGCAAGGTTGCGGCGGGGCGCGAAGTGTCGCCGGCGCTGGTTGCGTGCGCGAAGCTTATGCAGCGCGCCTCTGAGCAGGTTGGCACGGTGCCGCTGGCGGACATCATGCAGGGCATCGTGACCGATTCGGGGTGGCTTGCGCGGCTTGAGGCGGCTGGCCCCGAGGGCCTGGCACGCGCGGGCAACGTGTACAAGGCCATCCGCATGGCGCGCGACATCGAAGCGGGCAGCGCGTTAGGACCGGCAGGCGTGGCGGGTGAGCTGGCGCTGCGCGTTGACCTGGCGAAAGAGGCGCCGGGTGCGCTTTCCGCCGCCGGTGGCGATTTCGTTCGAATCATGACCGTTCATGCGAGCAAGGGCTTGGAGTTTCCCATCGTGGCCGTGGCGGAGCTGCGCAACGACAGCGCGCATTCACAGGCGCTGGCGTGCTGTTCGGTGGCGGGGCACACCTACGTGTCGCTTGATGGCGGGCGCGGGATTGACCATTTGCGTGAGAAGACGTCGTCGCTGGTAGCAAAAAGCGGGGCGTACCAGCCGTTTTCCGAGTTTGACGAGGACGAGCTGGCCGAAATGGTAACCCGTGCCGCCACGCCCGCCGACCGCCGGGCGGCCATCAAGCTGCACGAGGAACGCGGCGAGGCGGCCGAGGCGCGGCGTCTTCTGTACGTGGCGCTTACGCGCGCGAAGGAAGCCCTGGTGATTTCCATGCGCGGCAAGGCGTCGAAGGCCGACGCCACGGGGCTTTCGAAGGGCTGCTGGGGCGACGTGCAGTCGGCGTTTGTGGGCGTGGGAAACGTGTTCGAGCCGGGTGTGAGCGTGTTCGACTTCGGCGGCCAGCGCCCTGCGCGTGTTGAGTGCGTGCAGGTGTCGCCGGCCGATGTTGATGCGTTGCTTGGGCGCGAGAAAACGCCGGCGGGGGATGGCACGGCTGGCAACGGGGGCGCGGCATGCAATGCGACAGCAGCTGAGGTAGCGGGCATTCCCGCTGGTGAGGGCACTGCAGTGGCATGTGTTGACGTTCCGGTGGTGCCGCCGTATACGCCGCAGCGCGGCAAGCCATATGCGCCTGTGCGTGCGGGTGTGTTCAGCTATTCTTCTATTGCTCAGGAACATGATGCGTTTGCGGGGCTCGTGGTTGAAGGCGGCGCTGACGAAGCTGCGGCTGCGCGCATCAGCGCTGCTGATGCGGATGCGGCAACTGATTTGGGCACGGCGTTTCACCGGTTGGCGCAGGTGGCGGTGCTGAATTGGCAGCCCGGGTGCGCGCTTGAGCGCCCCAGCGCGGCGCGGCAGCAGGCGCTGGAGAGGTCGTGTGCGCTTTCCGCTGCGCAGTGCGAGCGTCTTAATGCGGCGCTTGGCCGCTGGTTTGCCAGCGATGTGGCCGCGCGTGTGGCAGCATGCTCGTGCGTGCGGGCCGAAGTGCCGTTTTTCTTGCAACTTGGCACGGCGGCGCAGCCGGCGTATATGGAAGGCGAGATAGACGTGCTGGCGGAAAGTGGGACGCCAGGCACGGTTGACAGCCCGACGGGCGCGGCGCTGGTGGTGGATTACAAAACCGGCGGCAGTCCTGCCGAGACGCCCGAACAGTTGCACGAAAAGCACCTGCTGCAGGCAACGTGCTATGCGTATGCGGTGCTTCTGCAAGGATATGCCCAGGTGGAATGCGTTTTTGTACGCGTTGAGCAGGGGCGTGCGGATGCGCCGGATGAACCGCAAACCGTGCAGTACCGCTTTAGCGCGGCGGATGCACCCGCTTTGCGGCAGGCCATTGCGCAGGCGTATGAGTTGAGCAAGCAACGATAGCAACCTGAAAGGATGCTGGGATGAACATTCAGATTTTCGGCACGAAGAAAAGCTTCGATACGAAAAAGGCACAGCGTTATTTCAAGGAGCGCCGCATCGCTTTCCAGTTCATTGACTTGAAGGAAAAGGGGATGAGCAAAGGCGAGCTTCAGTCGGTTGCCAACGCGGTTGGCGGCCTAGACAAGTTGATCAACCCCAACGCGAAGGATGCCGACACGGTGGCGTTGCTGCAATATTTGGCTGCGGATCAGAAGTTCGAGAAAGTGCTGGAAAACCAGCAGGTGCTGTGCGAGCCGGTGGTGCGCAACGGCCGCAAAGCCACCGTAGGCTACCAGCCCGACGTGTGGAAGGGCTGGGAATAGGGTGCGCTTAGTACCTGGCGTGCTTGCCGCGTGCGGCTTTGTTGTTGCTGGCGGCAAAGGCGATGGCGTGGTAAAACGCCACCAGCGCGGCTCCTAGCAGGATGCCGCCGAGGATGTCGGTTGCCCAGTGCACGCCGGCCATGGCGCGCGCCGCAACAATGCCCACCATGGCAACGCCGCAGATGGCAAGCGCGGCGGTGCGCAAGCCGCCCGCGCGCATTCGCTGTATTGCTTGCATCATGGCGGCACCGCACATGGTAACGGCCAGCAGCGTGTGCGACGAGGGGAACGATGGCTCGCAAACGCCGTCCTCAAGGATGGGACGGTTGTTTGGCGATATGCAGTTGAACAGCACGTACAGCACCAGCATGGCACCGTAGAGCGCCAACAGCCACCACAGGTCGCGCTCGACGCCTGCCCGGCTTCGGGTTTGTATGAGTTGCCGCGCCCCGATGCCTGCAAATATGAGTGCGCTGGCGGCGGGTACTACCAGCAAAAGGTTCGACACCTTTTCCATCAGGTCGCTTTCACCTAGCAGCGCGCGGGCGTTCAAGTTGAAGGTTGCCAGGCCCACCAAGCTGCCGTCTCCGGCAATGGGTTGGCGGTCAACGAACACGAGCGATACGGTGAGCAGGGCAAACAGCGCAAGCAGTATGCCGCCTGCGATAGCAGACGCGTGCGAGGCGGTGCGATTGTGCATAAAAAACTCCCATCTGGCCTTCGAATTGTAAAGAGAAGGTAAAACGATGGTAAAGCCGCCCGCCGCCCTTGCGCCTGGCACCGCCCGATTTCGAGGAATTCTGCAGAAAGCGGGGACGAGCGGGCGGATGTTTTCCGTGCACGGTTTTGCAGGCGATATCGTCGCGCGAGCAAAACTGACCTGGTGTTTTATGCGGATGTCTGAGGAAACTGCGCGAAAAACCGTGCACGGAAGATGCCCCTGCGGTGAAAACGGGGCCGTTTGCTTGCAAAACCGTGCACGGAAGGGTGTTTGTCTTGTTTGCGCATGGGGCATGGGGCTATTCGCGCGCGGCAAAGGAATTTGGTCGCGCTGCGCATTTGAGTGCTTGGGCTTGTCTATGCGAGGGTGCAGTCGAACAGGCAGGTGGGGTTGCCGCAGGCGGCGTTTTGCTTGAACGTGCGCACCAGCTCAAGGCGCGATTGGGTGGACGTTGCTAGCGGTTCGGGTAGCGCATTGGGCGCGAACCAGCCGACCTCCAAGCTTTCATCGTCGGCGACGCGGGGTTGGGCGTTGCCCCCTTCGCGTACCTTGCACGCGAACAGCAGGTCCATGTACTGGCACTGATCGCCGTTGGCGTACGTGACCATGTATGGTGACGATTTCACGCTGACCAGGCACGTTGGCACAACGTCAACGCCGGTTTCCTCCAATACCTCGCGTACGCAGGTGTCGGCTGGCTCTTCGACAGGCTCGACGATGCCGTACACAAGCGCCCATTGCCCTGTGTCTGCCCGCCGTCCCAGCAGCACGCGGCCTTCGCTATCTTCCACATAGGCGGTGATGCCGGTAAGCCACAGCGGGTCGTTGCCTATTTTCTTGCGCAGGTGCGTAATGAATGGGGGCGTGGTCATGGGAATCCTTTCGGGGGCGTGCATCTAGAGGCGCGGGTGCGAAGTGCTTGTGACACAGCGGGGATATCTGCAGGTCAAACGTGAACCGCCCGCGCGAAGGCGGGCGGCATGGGTGCTCGACGGTTAGTGCTTGCGTTTGCCTTTGCCGTGTTGTGGTGTGGCGGCTACGCAAACTTTACGGCGG
>DJEE01000018.1:5269-9652 GCA_002431805.1 Eggerthellaceae bacterium UBA5906 | reverse complement strand
GCAACCACGGCATCGGCGCCAAGGCGCTCTGCTTCGGCGATCATGCGGTCTTCAGCCACGGTGCGGGCCTGATCGGTCATTTCCGTGTACGACTTGATTTCGCCGCCCACTAGCTCTTTCATGCCGGCCATCATGTCGCGGCCAAGGTGGCGCGACGTTACGATGTTGCCACGTACCAGGCCTAAGATTTTGATGTCCTGACCAGGTACAACGTCTGCAGAAGTAACAATCATGGGTGGGCTCCTTTGCGGTTAGGGGCGTATGCGGCGCGTTATGAACGCCGTTTACCTTATTGTAGCGCAGCGTTTTGCTGCGCTACTTGCGCTAAAGTGGTCAAACTTGCGCGGTTTGAAGAAGTTGCTGCCAAAATTTGCGGTAATGTGCGCTCGACTCTATTCCCGTTGCTCCATTTGGGCTTGAGAAATGCATTTTGAAGCCATAAAAGGTTTAAAAGAGGCTGTTTTGAGGCTCTGCAGATACGCGCGCTAGGTCTATGAGCACATAACCGCAAATTTTGGCAGCAACTGGCGCAAGTGCTACGAATTTACCCAGGCGCGGATGCGGTAGCGCACGCCGAGCTCGTCGCAGATGCGCTGGCAGGCTGCCTCGTCTTCGTGGCTGATGGTAGTGTCTACGGTGGTCATAACCACGTGCGGCACGTAATTGCGCACTTCGCGGGCGAAATCGAGCATGCCTTGGAATGCCTCGTTGCCGAACTGGCTGCGCACGATGGCGGCGTATTCCTGCGCGTTAGGCGTGTTCAGGCTGATGGAGACGGTGTCCACGATACCTGCAAACTCCGGTGCAATGTCGCGTTCGTTGATAAGGCTGCCTTGGCCGTTGGTGTTCACGCGCACGGGCAGGTGGTAACGGCGCTTCACCTCGGCGGCTACGCGCTTGAGCATGTCGAACGCGCAGGTTGGCTCGCCGTAGCCGCAGAAGACGACCTCTTCGTAGCGGCTCATGTCCTGGGCATCGAATGCGGCCATAACTTCCTCGAAGGTGGGCTCGTGGTCAAGCCACAGGTTGTTCTCGCCGCCTTCGCCGTCGCTTCCCACTCCATCGGCGGTTTGGCGGATGCAGAACGTGCACGCGCAGCTGCAGCGGTTCGTCAGGTTCACGTACAGCCCGTTGTGCACGGGATACACGATGGTTTCGGCTTTCGTTTTCGGCATAGTGGTTGCCTTCTCTCGTCTTGTGTTTGCGATTGATTGTACGGTGTTGCGGTGAACGGAACGTGAAGAGGGGTGCGGGGGCGGGGCTGGGGTGCTTCGATGGCGGGCGGTTGCAAGCAGGAAAGGTGACCGCGAACGTGGGGACGGAGGGAGTGTTCACGGCTTATCTCTAGGAAAGGGACTGCGGACATTTTTCCGTGCCTTCAGGCGGCCCTTCCCAGCGTCCTTCGGAACTCGAGCGGCGTCGCGCCCCCGAGCGCCGCGCTCCTCCTGCGCCGGTTGTACCCGTCGATCCAGTCGTCGAGCATCCCCATAAAGGCCTCGACCCCCACGCCCCTCCAGTCCCGGCCATGGAAGAACTCCTTCTTCAGCAGGCCGAAGAAGCCCTCCATGGCGGCGTTGTCGGGGCTGCAGCCCTTGGCCGACATGGAGCGGACGAGGGAGTGCCTCTCGCATATGCCCAGCCAGCCGGGCCAGCGGTAGTGCCCGCCCCTGTCGGAGTGGACCACCGGGCGCTCGCCTCGCTCGAGGCGCGAGCAGGCGTCCTCCAGGGTCCCGTTGGCCAGCGCGGCGTCGGGGCGGCGGCCTATCCTCCAGGACACTATCGACGAGTCGAAGCAGTCCCTGATCGCCGACAGGTAGGCCTTCTCGCCCCCGGGCAGCCTGAACTCGGTGATGTCCGTGAGCCACAGGAAGTTGGGGAGCGCGCTCCTGTGAATCTGCCCCATTCCCGTTGACACATCGATTTCCGTTTCCGATGATGTCGGGGACGGAGGATTGGAGGCAGGACATGGGAGGACCATCGCCTAGGTACACGGCCGAGTTCAAGCAGAAGGCCGTGGAGCTGTACAGGAAATCAGGGACCACGTACGCCGAGGTGGCGCGCGGGCTGGGCTGCGACGCGGGCAGCCTGTCGGACTGGGTCAAGAAGGCCGACGCGGCCGAGTGCGGCGAAGGCGGCAACCCGTTCCAGATGGCCGAGGACCTGCGCAGGCTCAAAAGGGAGAACGAGCGGCTCAAGCGCGAGAACGAGATACTTTTAAAAGCGAGCGCCTTCTTCGCCAGCAGGCAGCTGTAGGCCGCTCGGAGGAGAAGGCTAAGTTCGAGTTCATTTTCTTCAACGAGGGGAGCTGGCCGGTGTCCGAGATGTGCTCGGCGCTCAAGGTCACCCGCCAGGGGTATTATGCCTGGAAGAGGCGCCCGCCGAGCGCGCACGCGCGGCGCGACGAGGAGCTTGCAGGGCTGATCTCCCAGGTCAGAGCCGATGTCCGCGAGGTTTACGGCGCGCCGAAGGTCTTCCTGAAGCTGCGCCGCATGGGCGTGCGAACGTCGCGCAAGCGCGTGGCGCGCATAATGCGCGAGCGCGGGTGGCGCGGCGTCACGCGCGCGTGCGCCAAACGGCCGTCCGGCGAGAAGCGCGCCGCCAGGAGGGACTCGTCGAAGGACTTGGTCAAGCGCAAGTTCAGCGCCGACGGCCCCAACATGGCGTGGTTCGCCGACATCACCTACGTGAAGACCCGGCAGGGCTGGCTGTATCTGGCGCTGGTGACGGGCATATGGTCGCGGCGGATAGTGGGATGGGCCATGGGCCCCAACATCACGGCGGAGCTCGCCGACGAGGCGCTGAAGATGGCCCTGGCCAGGCGAAACAATCCCAAGGGATGCGTGCATCACTCGGATCACGGAGCCCAGTACGTGTCGCTGCTGCTGTCCAAGACCATGCGCGAGCACGGCGTGCGCCCGTCCATGGGCTCTATATCCTCGCCGTGGGACAACGCGGCGATGGAGTCGCTCATGGGCATCGTGAAGTCCGAGTGCGTACACGCGCAGGTGTACGCCACGCGCGACGAGGCCGCGCTGGACCTTTTCGAGTACATCGAGGTCATATACAACCGCGCGAGGATCCACTCGGCGCTGGGCGACCTGAGCCCGGCCGAGTTCGAAGAGGCCAATTGGCCGGATGACGAAGGCCGTCCGAAGGCGGCGTAAAGGTAGTCAATGGAATCGGGGTAGATTCATCCTTGTCGCCGGGGTCGATGTCGGGGTAGATCGGCCCGTCTCCTTCGACTTCGGGGATCTTCATGAACCTTCCTTTGCTCGAGCGCGGCGCGCGGGCGCCGGATCCGTCGCGCGCGCCGTTGACCCAGCGCCACACGGTCATTCTACCAGGTCCGCCGAGCGCCCTCTCTATCCGGCGTATGCTGAGCCCCGCCGCGTGCAGCCTCTTGGCCTCGGCGATCTGCTCGTCTCTGGTCATCGCGGACTCCTAACCGGACCAAATCAGGTCCAACTTTTTGTCCGCAGTCCTAAATGTAAGTGCATACGTGAACACCCCTCCGTCCCCACGTTCGCGCAAGCGCCCCGCCGCGCAAGCGCCCCGCCGCGCAAGAGCTTGGTTCGAACGTTTCGTTGGCGATGGGTTAAGCGGCTCGGTTGCGTAGCGGGGCTCGTGGGCTGGAGCAATCTGGTTCAGCCGGCTTTACTGCTGTAGGTTGCAGAGCTCTTCTTCGATAGGCAGGCCGTCGGTGTGCGGGAGGTCTAGCTCGATGGCGCGCTGTACGCAGGCACCTACGAATCGCGATGCCTTCGCCACTGATTCCGCCAGCGGCACGCCGTTGACGGCGTCGGTTATGAGGATGGCGGAGAAAACGTCGCCAGTACCGGAACGTTGCCCGCCAAGGCGCTCGGTTTCCACGGTAAACGGCTCGCCATCGCGTTCGTAGCACACGTTTGCTACGCGGTTGCCGTGCTCAAGACCGGTGATAATGACGCGCGCCGGGCCGCACGCGGCAAGGTGTTTTGCAAGCTTCCCTGCTTCTTCGCAGGTCATGGCGGCGTTGTAGGGAACGTCGGCCAGGATGCACGCCTCGGTGAGGTTCGGCGTGATGATGTCAGCTTTGCACGTGAGCTCGGCCATGCGGTGGCACATCTCGGGCGTGTAGGTGCCGTAGGGGCGGCCCTCGTCGCCCATGACGGGGTCTACCATCACGCAGCAGTTGGGGCTGGCGCCGAATTCGTCGATAAAGTCGCTGACGATGGCAATTTGCTCGGCCGATCCCAGAAACCCCGTGCAGATTCCGCGAAACCGCAGGTTGAGCTTGCGCCACTCGGCAATGTGGCTGCGCATATAGGGTGTGAAATCCTGGAAGCTGTAGCTTTCGAAGCCGGTGTGGTTTGACAGCACGGACGTGGGCAGCACGCAGCATTG
>DJEE01000018.1:0-5212 GCA_002431805.1 Eggerthellaceae bacterium UBA5906 | reverse complement strand
CGAGATGACGGGCAGCTGCACTGCAACCGAGCAGCGGCCGAAACCGGTAAGGTCATTGATAAGCGCGATTTTCTTTTGGTTGTTATGGTTAGGCGCGGCGGCGCCGGCGGGTTTGTTGATGCTCACGAGCGTCTTTCTTCGGGCTGGTTAGATTCTGCATCATTATAAGGTAAGCGTTTGCGCGTGCGGCGACGTTGCGCGTTGCTGTTTTTGGCAGGAGTGAGAATGGAATGCCCGGCTCGATGCAAAGTTTGAGGGGAGTGAGAAACCCCGCGTGTGACGGCGGGCATGCGGAGGGTGCTTGGTTGCAGAAAACAAGGCTAGTGAGAAGCGCGATGACCCTTTCGTTTCTCGCTAACTCTGTTTTCTGAATACGGGCGAAAGCGGCAGTTCTCACTAGTGCCAAAACTTGCATCGGCACGGGGACTCATTGCGCCGGAAGCGTAGCGGCGATGGGGAAGGGTAAGGCGGCTTGGGGTTTGGGGCATTTCGATAGTGGTACAATCCCATCTTGCGTCTGCTTTGCAGACGCGATGTTTTGTTATGGCAACTGACGTTGGCATTTGATTCGTTGAGGTTTGGGTTTCGCGTGCGTCGCGGGCTTATTGCAAGAAAGGGAATGGAAATGGCCGAGAGCAAACCTCAGGCAGCTTCGGGGGCGGCGGCTCCGCGCGAGCATTTCGCGTCTCGCCTGGGCTTTATTTTGATTAGCGCCGGGTGCGCCATTGGATTGGGCAACGTGTGGCGTTTCCCATACATCACCGGCGAGTACGGCGGCGCAGCGTTTGTGCTGCTGTACCTTATTTTCCTGGTGATTTTAGGCTTGCCCGTTATGGTGATGGAGTTTGCCGTGGGCCGCGCCAGCCAACGTTCGGCGGCGCAAGCGTTTGACAAGCTGCAACCTAGCGGCAAGTGGCATTGGTTCAGCTGGTGGGGCTACATCGGCTGCATGATCTTGATGATGTTCTACACCACGGTGTGCGGTTGGATGATTTCGTATGTGCCGCAGATGGCGTCGGGCATGTTCAACGGCGCGGACGCGACGTTCGCCGGCCAAGCGTTCAACGGCATGTTGGCTGACCCGGTGGCGCTGATCGGCTGGATGGTTGTGGCTGTTGTTCTGGGCTTTTTGGTGTGCAGCCTGGGGCTTCAGAAAGGCGTCGAGCGCATCACGAAGGTGATGATGGCTGCGCTGTTCGTGGTGATGATTGCGCTGTGCATTCGTGCGGTCACGCTGCCGGGTGCAGCTGAGGGCATCGCGTTTTATCTGGTGCCCGATTTCGGCCGCCTGTTCACCGACGGATGGTCCACGTTCGGTGAGGCCGTGTACGCTGCCATGGGCCAGGCGTTTTTCAGCCTGTCGCTGGGCATTGCCGCCATGGAGATCTTCGGCTCGCGCATCGGCCGCGAGCGCAGCCTGACGGGCGAGGCCGTGTCGGTGACGGCGCTGAACACGGTGGTTGCCATCCTAGCGGGCCTTATCATCTTCCCCGCATGCTTTGCGTACGGCGTTTCGCCTGATCAGGGGCCATCGCTGGTGTTCGTGACGTTGCCGGTGGTGTTCGGGCAGATGCCGCTGGGCAACGTGTGGGGCTGCCTGTTCTTCGTGTTCATGGCGTTCGCGTCGCTGTCCACGGTCATCGCGGTGTTCGAGAACCTGATCAGCTGGACTATGGACGAATGGAACATGTCGCGCAAGCGTGCCGTGCTGGTCAACGGCGTGCTGGTGCTGGTGCTTTCGCTGCCGTGCGCGCTGGGTTTCAACGTGCTGTCGGGCGCGACCATCCCGGCCATCGGTGACATCCAATCCATCGAGGACTTCATCGTGTCCAACAACATGTTGCCGTTGGGCAGCTTGCTGTTCGTACTGTTCTGCACCACGCGCAAAGGCTGGGGCTGGGAGAAGTTTTTGGCCGAGGCCGATGCCGGCGAGGGCGTGAAGTTCCCGCGCTGGACGCGCCTGTGGCTGAAGTACGGCATCCCCGCCATGATCATCATCATCTTCGTGATGGGGTATGCGCCGAAAGTGAGTGTGTGGCTGGGGCTTGCGTAATGCGTTGAGCTGGCGAAATGAAAGCGCTCGCGAAGCTTGTTGCTTTGCGAGCGCTTTTTTATGTACGGATGTGGGATTGGGTATGGCGTCGAGAGTACGGTGCGGCGACGAATCGGGTTGCCCCGCATCTGTTTTATCCTGTGCTATTCGTCGAAGTAGGCGGCTATTTCTTGCATGCGGGCTGATTGGCTTACGCTGAAGGGGCAGCGTTTGTCACAGTGACCGCAGCTGGTGCAATCGCTGGCGTGCGCCTGCAGGTTGCGATAGTGGTCGCGGGCCATTTCGTCGCCTTGGCGGGTGAGGTCGTAGTACTTGTTGATCAGCCCGATTTCCAAGCCGGCGGGGCAGGGCTGGCAGTGGTTGCAGTACACGCAGGCGGGGTTGGTGGACTTTGGCGTCACGCTGCCAAGCACGCTGTAGTCGCGCGCTTCGGGCGCGGCGTCCAAAAATGCCAGCGCGGTGCGCAGGTCGCTTTCGCTGCGGATGCCGGGCAGCACCGACAGCACGCCGGGGCGGTCTAGCGCATACTGCATGCACTGGTGCTGGGTAAGCGCAATGCCGAACGGGCTTTCCGCGGCATTGAGCAGCTGGCCGCCGGCAAACGCCTTCATGACCGAAACGCCTACGCCGGCTTGCTCGAACTGCCGGTACAGCTGAGCGCGGTCAGACGTTTCGCCTTTGCCGTAGCTCGACTCGTTTGTGTAGTCGTACATGGGGTTGATGCTGAACATGGCCAAGTCGAACGCGCCCGTTGCTAGCAGGCGGCGTGCAATATGCGTGCTGTGCGTGGAAAACGCCAGGTGGCGAATGGTGCCGTCGGCTTTGCGCTTTTGCGCGTAATCCCAAATGCCGCCGTTCATTACGCGGTCGAGGTCGGCGTCTTCATCGATGCAATGGATAAACCCGAAGTCAGCGTAATCGGTGCTCAGCAGCGCTAGGCGTTGCTCGAACTCGCGGATGGCCTTCGGCGCCGAAGTTGTCCAGCCGTAGCTGCCGGTGCTGTAACATGCGCCTATGTGGATTTGCATGTGCACGTCAGCGCGGTGTCGGGCGATGGCGCGCGCCATAGGCTCAAGCGGCTCGGCCTTACTGGGGATGAAGTCGAACAAGTTGATGCCGGCGTCGATGGCCTCATCCACGATGCGTTCGACTTCAGATTCGCTGGAATTGTGCAGGCTGCCGGCCCCCATGCCCACAACGCTGATGCTTTCGCCGCCGTGCGGCAGTGTGCGATACTGCATGATCGCTCCTTGTGTAGTGTGTTCTCGTCTTGTTGCTCCCATACAACACCATGGAGTACACTCCAGGTCAAGTAAGAATGCCCGCGCAGGGGGCTTGTGGGCGTTTGGGACTTGGAAACCTAGCGTTCCGCGGCTCTGTCGGCAGAGAAAATTGCATACGTTTGGATTTTAATGTCTTGCGTGTGGTGCCGACCATCAGGAGAAAGCACGTGACCTGGGAAAACGTAAACCTATCATGCAAGGCTATAGCGGAGAGTCGGATTAAAATCCAAACGTATCGCTGTTTCTTGTTGCATGGGCTGGCGAGATGCAGGATCCAACGCGTTTTGGCCGTTTTCGGGCGAGACGCTTCGCGGAATGCGGCGTGCAGCGACGCGGAAGCGGGAAGCGGCGTACGGCGCCGCGAAAACAGAAGCCGCGCTGCGGCGTTGTTCCCATTGCTCGATAAGTTAGACCCGGTTTGTAAAATTCCGCGCAGAATACCCACTGGCGCGGTATGATTACTTTAGTATGACCGCGATAATTGCGTGCGCAATCAAGGCAGAGGGGGCTGCGTGGCCGAATTCGATGCAAAAGCTTTTTCTGTCGATATGTTCGACTACAACCCCATGCCGTTTTCCGTTGCGCATGTTGAATGCGACGAGCATGGCACTCCTGTTGACTGGACGTTTGCGTACGCTAACGACGCGTTTGCCCAGGCGCAGGGTCTTGCGCGCAACGCGGTAGTAGGTCATCGTTTTTCCGAGATATTTCCCGAGCGAAGCACGGAATGGGTGCAGCGTTATTCGGCACCGGCGTTTGGCGGCAAGCCCGTTGAGCATGCCGAAGTGCATGCGGCCACAGGTGTCTACTTCCGCGTTTCGGTGTGTCCTACGCACGAGCGCGGCTATTGTACGTGCATGCTGCGCGACATCAAGCAGGAAACCGTTGACCGTGCCGAGCAAACGGAAAAGCTGCGTGTGGCGCTGAAGAACATTCGCCAAGACAAGCGTATCCTTGACAAACTCACGCTTGACTACACGGCTGTGTATCACCTTGACTTGAACGCTAACACCATGGAAGTGCTGAAGCTTACACCATCATCTATGGCGTCTGACTTATTTGGCCCGGTAGGCAGCGTGTATGACTTCAAAGCGGCAACGGTGCGGTATGCGCAGGCCAATGTTGCGCCGGAAACGGTGCCTGCGTTTATGCAGTGGGTGAGCGCCGACCATCTAAGGCGGCTGTTGCTTACCGATGAGCGCGCCACGTTCCGGTATCATTGCCGCCGCCCTAACGTCGAAGGCAAAATGGTGTTCGAGATGCAGGTTATTCGCGTGCGGCACACGCAGAGCGAATTTACGGCGCTTATGGCGTTTCATTACCTGGACGATATTCTTGCGCGCGAACATGAGCGCCAGGCTGAAACGGAACGTGCGCTTGCCGATGCGCGGCTTTCCAATGAGATTTTGTCGGCCATCAGCAAAACGTACTCTTCCATTTATCGTATTGACCTGCGGAAAGACCACTATGATGAAGTGTCAAGCGACGGCGAGGTGCATCGCCTGACCGGGCGGGCCGGCGTGGCGTCGGAAATGCTTGCTAACGTGCTTGACAACATTGTTGTTGCCGACCACCAAGCGTCGGTTCGATGCTTCTTCGACCTGTCCACGCTGCGCGACCGCTTGCGTAGTGATGACACGGTGGCTGCGGAATACCGCGCCAATGATGGCAGCTGGCAGATGGTGCGCTTCATTGCGAAAAAGCGCGACGCGGCGGGTGAGGTAACAAACGTGCTGCTTACCACGCGCCTAATCAGCGACACGAAACGCCGCGAAGAAAACCTGGTTGCAATTGCCGAGGAAACGAATCGTGCCAACGAGGCGAAAACCGAGTTCCTTTCGCGCATGGCGCACGATATCCGCACGCCCATGAATGC
>DJEE01000120.1:2868-3173 GCA_002431805.1 Eggerthellaceae bacterium UBA5906 | reverse complement strand
CAGCACGCAGCTCGTTGCGATGCGCCAGCGTTTCAGACACAAGCGGGCGCAAATCGAGCTTCTCAAGCACCAGCTCCTCGGTAACATACTCGCCCGTGGCCTGCAGTTGGGCAACCAGCGCATCAGCGATCTTCTTCGTGCGCGACGTCTCGCGCATAACGCAGCTATCAACATACAGCAGCTTTTTCATAGTCATCCTCCCAAATTCGCAGTTGTGCCTGCGGCAACCATACCACAGTCAGCCCCACGCCAGATGGCACACCTCACACCCATGTCTCATGCAACCTACGCACTTCGCGCACCTT
>DJEE01000120.1:0-2822 GCA_002431805.1 Eggerthellaceae bacterium UBA5906 | reverse complement strand
GTTTGAAACCGCGTTTACGTGTAGTCGACGATTATTCACCTCGCGAAGTGCGTAGGTGGCGCGCGGACTAGGGCAGCAAGACAGCGACAAGACCGCGCGCGCAGGCCCCAGCACACAAAAAGCGGCGCGCCCGTAGGGCGCACCGCTTACAAAATATCTAGGTCTAAACTTCACAGCCAGCTCAACCAGCCAGCGTGCACACGCAGACGGCTAAGCCTCCTGCACCTGCCACTGTAGCAGCGCAATGGCGAAGTCCAGCAGCCGCACGTAATATCCATCCGGACACGCGGCCTGCACCTTCGCATGAAAACGCCCTGTCCAGGCAAGCGGGTGCTCACGCACAAACCGCTCCACAAAAGCAGCGTCTACGCGCACCGGCGCGGCGGCCGCAGGCAGCTCGTTAACTTCAGCAGCCACGCCAGCCACCAGGCCATCGGTCCCCAGCGAACCTTCAGGTGCACCACTCACGCGGCAGCACAGCTCAGACAGATACAAAAGCTCAATGCCCACGTGATCTTCGTACTGGTTGTTCTGGTTGCAAACCTCAAGGCCTAAGGCGCGCAAGCGCTCGCGCATGGCAAACGTCGCCTCGCCAAACCCTACGTGCGATGCAACAGCACCGTTGGCCGATTCCCATGGCGCCGCGGCGGGTTTCGGCGGGCCCACAAACAGCTTCGTGAACTCCACGGACACGCGTTGCACCAGGTCGGAGCGTTCAGCATCAACCGCAGCACGCTCAGCCCACGTTGCAAGCTGCTCAGCTGGCGCGGCAAGCGCACCATCGCACATGCCGCCCAAATCGCGCCAAAACGCCGGATCGAGCCCCACCGATTCCGTACGGCTCATAGGTGTAAGCAGGCTATTGCCCAAAAACGCGTGCAGCTGGGCCGCGCCAGCCCACTCCTCACCCGTCATCGAATGCATATCGCGTCCTTTCCAAACCGTGCGCTAAATCATCAAAGCCGCGCAGCACCGCCTGCGTTCTAGCAAGCCGAAGCCGCCATCCCGCACCTAAAGCACTCGCAAGAACGTGGGGCGCCGGCCTCTGCGAATCGGTTACAACCGGTAACCGACAGCTAGCACCCCGCGCGTTCAAACACCCGTTACGCCTTCGCTACCAGCTTCTTCGACAGCAGCGCAATACCCAGGATGCAGAAGGCAACCACAGCAGCCACCACCGCAAACTCAACCGGTTGCGGCATATACGACCCGGCCAGCGCCCACATGTCAAAGCCGTCAGCACCACGAGCGGCGGTAGACCCCGACGAGATGCCCGGCGCACCGTACACGTTGGTCATGGTGAAGCTGGAGAACAGCAGCCACACACGTTTGCAGAACACGCCAGCCATAACCAGAGCGCTTGCCACAACCACCACACCGGTGCGCTGACGACGCTTCGCCGATGCCAGCAGCACGAACGGGATCAGCAAGCCGCCTATAATCTCCATCCAGAAGAACGGCGCCGTAGCACCCGAGGTCATGATGCCCAGCAGCTGCGTGGCACCCTCGGTACCCGGATAAGCGGTGGTCAAAAGCTCGCAGCCAATGAAGAACGCGTCCACGGCAATAAAAGTGGCCAGCAGGCGCGCCAGGTTTGCGAACAGGTCGCGACCGCAATCGAACACGCCGGCCTTGCGCACGGCAGCCAGCACCACCATCAAAAGCGCCAGGCCCGAATCGCACGCCGATGCCACGAAAATGGGCGCCATAATGGCCGAATACCAGCCCTCTTTGGCAATTTCCAGGCCGAAAATCCACGCGGTCACGCTGTGCACCAGAATGGCCACCGGCAGCGCAACGTAGGACAGCTTGCGCACCTTGTTCTCATCGCCGCGAGCAAGCCACACGATGTCAAGGATGTTGATGACCAGGTACGTGGTGATCACGCACATGTCCCACGCCAGCGGGCTCGCGAAGTTCAAATGGATGAACATGTTCCAAATACGCTGGATGCCGCCCAGGTCAATCAGGATAAACGCACCGGCGCAGCAGATGCACACCGTAGAGGTGATGACAGCCGGCATGGACACGCGCTTAAACGACTCAATACCGAACACGTGTGCCGAGCTAGCCACAATCAAACCGCCAGCCGACAGGCCCACAAAGAACATGAAGCACGTGATATACAGGCCCCACGACACGCCGTTGGACATGCCGGTCACGCACAGACCCTGCGTCAGCTGGAACACGTAGGCGCAAAAGCCCACTACCATGATGGCCGCCAGAACGCCCACGCCCACCTTAGATTTAGCGGAAAGTTTCATGAGCTTCACCCCTTACTCGTTGAAGTAGAAGACTTGGGGCTTGGTGCCCTTTTCTTCCAGCAGAATATGCACGTCAGAACCCTTTTCGGCGCGCAGCTGCGCCAGCTCGGAGTCCGGGTCGTCCAAATCGCCGAACACGCGGGCATGCGTCGGGCAGCACACGACGCACATGGGCTTATCACCGGCATCGGTGCGCTCCTTGCACAGGGTGCACTTCTCCATCACACCGCGGGTGCGCACGGGCACGCGCGCGTCGCCCCAATTGAAGTCGCCGTCGCGCTCGGGGTCTTCCCAGTTGAACACGCGAGCGTTGAACGGGCAGGCGGCCATGCACATGCGGCAGCCGATGCAACGGTCGTAGTCGATCTCCACGCGGCCCTTGTCGTCCTTGTAGGTGGCTCCGGTCGGGCACACCTTCAGACACGCCGGGTTCTCGCAGTGCTGGCATGCAACCGGCACATATGTGCGCGACAGGTTCGGGTACGTTCCCACCGCGCCGTCGATGGCGTCGCAGCCCTCGGTGAGCACGCGGTTCCACAGCATGCCGTCGGGCACGTT
>DJEE01000022.1:34885-35664 GCA_002431805.1 Eggerthellaceae bacterium UBA5906 | reverse complement strand
CGTTCCTTCTCCCAGTTGTCAATATCGGGGGCGAGGGCGCCCCCTCTCCCAGTTAGGGTGGGGACGTTCCTTCTCCCAGTTTGGGCGCTTTTTCGTTACTTGCAGTTAGGGCACCACGGCTTCAGCTGCTGGAAGAAGTCATTGCCCTTGTCGTCGACGAGGATGAAGGCAGGGAAGTCCTCAACGGTAATCTTCCATATTGCCTCCATGCCAAGCTCCGGATACTCCACGCACTCGATGCTCTTGATGCAGCTCTGTGACAGAACGGCAGCCACGCCGCCGATTGTGCCGAGATAGAAACCGCCGTGCTTCTTGCAAGCGTCGGTCACTACCTGCGAGCGGTTGCCCTTGGCAATCATCACGAGCGATGCGCCGTGGTCCTGGAACTCGTCTACATACGGGTCCATGCGGTTGGCTGTTGTCGGACCCATTGAGCCGCAAGGATAGCCTGCCGGGGTCTTAGCCGGTCCGGCGTAGAGAATAGGATGATCCTTGAAGTACTGAGGCATCTCCTCGCCAGCGTCGAGACGAGCCTTCAGCTTGGCGTGAGCGATGTCGCGAGCCACGATGATGGTACCCTTGAGGTTGACGCGTGTGCTGACAGGATACTTCGAGAGCTCAGCGCGAACGGCGTCTATGCCCTTGTCGAGATCGATCTCGATGCCCTTAGTGCCCTCGCCCGTACGACGGAGTTCCTCAGGGATGAGTTCAGAAGGATTGGAGTCCATAACCTCGAGGAAGATACCATCCTTCGTAATCTTACCCTTGATGTTGCGGTC
>DJEE01000022.1:26372-34840 GCA_002431805.1 Eggerthellaceae bacterium UBA5906 | reverse complement strand
GCAGAGCAGCTTACGCCCATACCAATCGGGCAGCTTGCGCCGTGGCGCGGCAGACGGATGACGCGGATGTCGTGAGCCAGGTACTTGCCGCCGAACTGTGCGCCGAGTCCAATCTTGTGGGCCTCCTTGAGGAGCTTCTCCTCAAGGTCGATGTCGCGGAAGGCGCGGCCTGTCTCGTCGCCTGTTGTAGGCAGAGAGTCGTAGTACTTGATTGAGGCGAGCTTCACGGTGAGGAGGTTCTTCTCAGCCGATGTGCCGCCGATGACGAATGCGATGTGGTAAGGAGGGCAAGCCGCTGTGCCGAGGCTCTTCATCTTCTCCACGAGGAACGGCAGCAGAGTGCCCTCGTTCTGGATAGTGGCCTTGGTCATCGGGTAGAAATAGGTTTTGTTGGCAGAGCCGCCGCCCTTGGCAACCATCACGAAGCGATACTCGTCGCCCTCAACAGCCTCGATGTCAATCTGTGCGGGGAGGTTGCAGCGTGTGTTCACCTCGTCGTACATGTTGAGAGGAGCGTTCTGCGAGTAGCGCAGGTTGTCCTGGGTGTAGGTGTTGTAGACGCCGAGCGAGAGAGCTTCCTCATCCTCGAAGTCAGTCCATACGCGCTGACCCTTCTCGCCGTGGATGATGGCAGTGCCGGTGTCCTGGCAGAAAGGCAGGATGCCCTTGCAGGCAGTCTCGGCGTTGCGGAGGAACTGCAGGGCAACGTACTTGTCGTTCGCTGACGCCTCAGGGTCGGAGAGAATCTTTGCCACCTGAAGGTTGTGCTCACGGCGGAGCATGAACTCTACGTCGTGGAAAGCCTGCTGGGCGAGCAATGTCAGAGCCTCCTTGGAAACCTTGAGGATTGTCTTTCCTTCAAACTCACCGGTGCTCACACCTTCCTTGGTGAGCAGGCGGTATTCAGTAGTGTCCTTGCCCAACTGGAACATAGGAGCATACTTGAAATCTGGTGTAGATGCCATAATGTTATGTTTTTTTTAATAGAGTATGACCCGCCTTTATCGTGTGTTGTGATAAAGGCAGGCCATTTAGTATAGAATAATAAGTTTACTTAGCGTAAGTAATGGTTACGGTGTTGAAGCGAAGCTGTATGCCGCCTCCCGTTGAGTCTGTGAACACGTTGGTGTAGACGAGGTTGTTGCCGCTTGCGGAGACAGTGGCTGTCTCGTTGCCGACCTGATTGGCATTGTTGTACACGTCGCAGTTGAATACAACCTTTGCGATGGCCTTCTTGCCCTCGAAAGTAATCTTGTTGTTCTTGTAGACGCGGATGTTGGCGTAGTCGTCGCCACAGTAGAACTTCGGTCCGTTGGTCTCACCGTTCTTGTCGAACACAACCTTTGTGCCGTCGGAGAGAGTGATGGTCGTTACATCTGTAGCGCTTGTCGTGAAGAAGTCAGACGGCTTGAAGGTGATTGTCTCCGTGCCTGCCTCTACAGCCGGGTTGACAAGAGTGAGGTCGGTGCCGTCAATCTGCACGTTGCCGCTTGCTCCTGGAGTGTCGGGAGTGTCGGGAGTGCTGGGGTCGGAAGGAGTCGCCATAGGAGTGCCGTCGCCCTTCACCTCGAAGTTGTCAATCTCCCAACCGCCAGAGTTGCTGTCGGTGCTGGTGTAGCGGAAGGCGATAGTTACGTTCTTTCCGCAGTAATCGTTGAGGCTGATGTCGCCTGAAGCGGAGAACGACCAGCTCGTTCCTGCAGGATAAGTAGGAATTTCGAGCTTCTGCCATGTGGCTGTGTTCACGTCGCCTGCGTAGTCGGTGGAAGCCCATGCCGTCATCATGTCTTTCATGGTGCTGGTGTCGTTGAGCTTGTTGATGGCGTGGGTGAAGGACAGAGTGGCGGTCTTGCTGTCGCTGAGGTTGATGGCTGGTGAAACGGCCCATGATTCCGATGCGTGGCTGGCGCTGTTGGCGAAAGCCGATGCGTTGAGATAGCCGTTGTCATTGTAGGAGCCTACCTTCCATACGTATGTGAGTCCGTCGGAGAGGCTTACGTCCTTGAATGTAAACTGTGTGGAGCCGTTGTCGAAAGTCTCCGAGTAGATGGTCTTCAGTTCGGTGCCGGGCTGCTCGCCGTTGCCGCCGTTGTTGGGGTCGCCGTAAGGAGCCGGTACGTCCTCGCAGCTTGTGAATGTGAATGCTGCCACTGCAAGGGCGAGCACTGAATACATTATCTTTTTCATATTCTGAATGTTGTTTTTTTCGTTTGTAAAAAATGAGTGTTATGTCTTGTACGCTGGATTACTCAGCCACTTTCTGTACGTCGGAAGCCTGGCGGAGTGCAAACTGCACGGTGTTGCCGTAGCTGCTCGTGAGGCTCGACTTGTAGCAGGAGAGAATACCCGTCACGTTGAGCTTGCCCTGCGGCAACTTCTCAGCTGCGAAGTCGGCGTAGCAGCTTGTGCGCACACCGACCTGCTGTTTCTGCATGGTGCAGTTCTTGAAGTAGCGTGTGACGCCGAATCCCGTGGAGTAGCCCTCCGATTCGGGAGCGTATGTCGTGGTGCCGTCAGCCTTGTCGAATTCCACGTTCTTTACCGTGACGAGTCGTCCGGCGAGTTTGTAGGCAGTGGTCTCGTTCTTGAGGTCGTCAACGTTGTCGATGACGATGGGCTGCACCTTTGCAGGATCGGGCTTGCCGATTGCCTTGAAGCGCTCCTGCCATTCGTTGCGGTTCATGCGGCTCGGATAGTTCTGGTCTTTCTCCACGTTGTGGTATGCCACGCCCACCTGGGGCTGTGTGCGGTAGGTGCCATAGTAGAGATTGCCGAGGTCCACAAGGATCTCCTGTCCCACTGCCACCTGACCGAACATTCCGCCCTGCGCAACGCAGATGATGATGCCGGCAGTGCCGTCGTCGACGGTGATCTGGTTGTAGAGGTTGCCCTCTATGTCGTTGCCCGTGACGATGCCGCGTATCTGTGTGCCTTCAGCTATGCGCACAGTGTCGTTCACCTGGTCCTTCTGAAGAGCTCCGTAGGTGTCCTTGAGCTGCTGGATGGAGATGACGTTCTTCTCCTCAAGCTGGTTGTTGCCATAGGCAGGAGTGTCGCCGGCGGGTGCTTTCCAGTCGTCGTCCATGCAAGAGCTTGCGCTGAGCGACACGGCGAGTGCCATGAGAGCCATTCTCAGATATTTGATACTTTTCATTTCTTATTCCTTATATATTAGAATTTATACGTGATGTTGAGCATTCCGTTGGTGCCGAAAGCGTAGAACTTGTACGGATTCTTCGAGAAAGCGTAGGCACGCTTCTTCGTATTGCTCTGGTCGGGGTTGTCCTTGCTTGCTCCGCTGTAGTCGCTTCGGCTCTGCTCGAAGCCGCCGGTCACGATGTTGCGGTTGTTGAGGATGTTGGTCACCATGAGGTTGATGGAGAGCTGTCCGTGCTTGAGATAGATGCTGCGTCCGATCGATCCGTCGAGCATGAAGCCGCCCTTGCCCTTTGCCTGGTCGAGGGCGTGGGGGAGAATCTCGCCCGTCACGTCGTTGATGATGGGCTCGCCATATTGTGAGAGCACCTTGTTGCGTGCCTCTACTGCCGACTTGAAGCGGTAGCTCGGAGAGTAGCTGAGGTAGATGCGGTCGTAGTAGTTGCCGTTGAGGTCAACGAACCATCCGCCCTGGTGATAGCTGAGTCCGAGGCTCGCTGCCGTGAGCGGCGTGCCGTTGTCGCGCATGTTCTTCGTGTACACCTCGTCGTAGTTGTCGCCCGTCTGGTCGGAGCCGAGGAGCTGGGAGTCAACCGACTTCATGTAGCACAGCTTGGCGTTGTTCGTGATTTTGGCATCGGAGATTGTTCCGATGAGCTTCACGTCGAATGCGCTTGTCACCTTGAACTTGAAGCCAGCCTCCACGCCGTAGTACGACTTGTTCATGTCGGTGAGCGACACGTAAGTGAAGGAGTTGACGTCGTCGTTGTAGAAGTTCTGCCAGTCGGTGACGTTGGTCATGCGTGAGTAGTAGGCGTTGACGTTGAAGTGGAGCCAAGAGTTCTCAAACTGGTAGCCGAGGTCGGCGTTGAAGATGCGCTCGTTCTTGAGTCCTTTCACGAAGTCGTTGTTCACCTCTGGTGCCACGAACGACTTGCTTGCCTGCGGTGCGCGGTGCTCATAGGAGAGGCCGAGCGAGATGGTGTTGCCGCGTCCGAGTGAGAGGTTGGAGCCGAACTTCACGCCGCCGTCGATGAACTGTGCGTGATGGCTCTTGCCGTAGGAGTTGTTGGCTGCGAGACCATTGCGCATCTTGCCGTCGCGCTGCATTGTCGTGTAGCCAATCTTGGCAGCCACGGTGTAGTTGAGCGGTCCGAAGTTCTCAGTGTATGAACCCCAGAGCTTGGCGTTGTTGACGAGGATGTTGTAGTTGTAGCCAAACTTGTCGCCTTCCTTGACGATGCCGTTGGGGTTGTTGAGGTCGTACTGTGCCTCAGGAGAGTCGGCTGTGTACTTGTCGGAAACGACGTAGGTGTTGATGTTGTGGAAGATGTTGGCTCCGAGCAGGTCGTCCATGGTCTGGTAGTGCTTGCCGTTGTTGGTGGCAGCGATGATGCCGACGTTGAACTTCTTGTCCTTGTCAATCTGGTGGTTGAATGTGGACGCAAGCGAGAGCATGAGATTGTCGTTGTGCTTCGCCTGGATGTAGTACATGGCGTCCTTGCCTGCCACGTTGACATTACTGTTGGCATAGTAGAGGCGGTCCCAGTTGAGCTGGCGGTTGGCCTTAGATGCCTTCCAGTAGTTGTAGGTGTAGTTCCAGTCGGCGAGAGCCTGGCTGCTGCGGTACTGCTCGTCCTGGTCGTACCACACGTCGTAGTAGCTCGACGGGAGGTTCTTCCAGTAGTTGGGTTGCGGGTTGTCGGAGTTGTTGTAGTTGAGCTTTGTGCTCTTGTACATGGAGTACTTGCCGAAGAACGACGTCGTGAGCTTTGAGCGGTCGTTGATGTTCCAGTCCCAAGTCAGTATGGCGCTCGGGGCGAAGTCGTTCACGACGCGAGAGTTGCGCTTCTTGCCGTTCTGGTAGCCCCAGTAGGGGTTGTAGTAGCGGTTGTTGGCGAGCCAGTAAGCCTCGTCGGTGGCGGGGCCTTGTGTGGAGCGCTCCGTCGGGTTGCCCCATGTGGAGAGCGAGAGGCTGTGGTTGCCCCATATCTTCTGTACGGCGAGGAAATAGGAGAGCGAGTTGTAGAACGTGCCCTCAACGTAGCCGTTGCGAGCCCAACGGTAGCTCACGCCGCCCGTGAATGCCCATCCCTTCTCGGTGAGTCCGGTGCTGTATGTGTACATGCCGCGCAGAGTGTAGTTGCGGTTGGCACCGCTGAGCGTTATGCGGTGGCCGACGGGCATTGCCGACGGACGGAAGTTGTAGTTGTTGGAGCCGCCCATTCCTGCGAAGGAGAAGGAGTTGCCCTCGAAAGGCAGTACGGATTCCACGTTTCGTGTCATGTTGTTAAGACCGCCCACCTGTGAGTAGCGGAACTGTCCGCTCTCCATGTCGTTGAGCGAGAGGCCGTTGACATAAACCTCGTTGTACTTCTGGTCGAAGGCACGATAGCGGAAACGTGCAGGTGAGAAGAGATAACCCACCTGGCTGGCGTAGATGTTGGTGTTGGAGTTGACGATGGTGACGTTCTGCGTCATGTCGTCGTCCTCGCCAAGCTGAGCCTCAGTGAAAGTGAAGGCAGCCTCGCTCGATGCCTCGCTGTGGTAGCCGATGGAGTCGGTCTGGGCGTAGGCGGAAGGAGCGCAGCACATTGCCAGCACTGCTAATTTAAGCTTCTTTTGCATGTAAATGTTATTGATAATTAGTTCTTAATATTTTCGTTAACGCTCAATGGACGTGCCCCTCAGCAAGTGCAATGTAATTGTTTGGAGACACGCGCATTTCTTAAAATTGAATATTCACTGCAAAGTAAAGAAAATATTTTGAATAAAAGAAATTTTTCCTTATTTAATTTATATTAAGATTGCACTTCTGGCAAACTTATTGCCTTTCTGCAAAAATATTTCAAAATCCTTTGAAAGAGTCTCCGTTTCAGATTTATTTACATTATCTTTGCAAATTGTTAACGTGCGCGGACATTACAGGTCATTGCGCTTGCTTCGCTTTAAATAAATCACACAACAGATACAATGAAAAAAAACTTCCTCATCCTTGCCATGCTCCTTCTCGTAGCAGTAGGGGCTTCGGCACAGAAAAAATTCAATCTCTACGCCGTAGGTTTCTACAATCAGGAGAACCTCTTCGACACTTGCCATGACGAGGGCAAGCGCGACTACGACTTCCTGCCCAACGGCTCCTACAAGTGGAACGGACTGAAGTACAGCCATAAGCTGCACAACATGGCGCAGGCTCTCGCCGACATGGGTACCGACAAGTTGCCTGGCGTAGGATGCGCGCTCATAGGACTCTCCGAGGTAGAGAACTCCAAGGTGCTCGACGCCCTCACCTCACAGCCTGCGCTGAAGCAGCGCGGCTATAAGTATGCCCACATTGAGGGTCCCGACCGCCGCGGCATCGACTGCGCCCTGCTCTACAATCCGCGCTTCTTCGAGATTAGCGACATGCGCCTCGTGCCTTACGTGCCGGAAGAGGCAAAGGATTCCAACTTCGTCACCCGTGGCTTTCTCACAGTCAGCGGCAAGCTTGCCGGCGAGCACGTGGCTGTCGTCGTGTGCCATTGGCCGAGCCGCTTCTCCACGTCTTACTATCGCGAGATGGCAGCCCGTCAGGTACGTGCCGTCAAGGACTCGCTGCTGCGTGCCGACAGCAACTGCAAGGTGTTTGTGATGGGCGACATGAACGACGACCCGACTAACAAGTCGATGACGGAGGAACTTTCGTGCAAGCCCACTGTCGACAAGGTGGGAAAGGACGACATGTACAACCCGTGGTACAACATCCTCGCCAAGGAAGGACGCGGCACGCTCTTCTACAATGGCTCATGGAATCTCTTCGATCAAATCGTCATGACGCCCAACCTGCTCAACAAGAAGGGCTCAAAGGACTATTCTTCGCTGAAATTCTTCCAAAACCAAATACAGATGCGCCCCTATCTGCTTCAGAGCGAGGGCAAGTACAAGGGCTCTCCTAAGCGAACTACGGCAGGCGGCGTGTGGCTCGACGGCTATTCCGACCACTTGCCGGTTGTGGTTTACCTCGTGAAGGAGGCAAAATGATAGAGCGCCATCCCTTTGAACCGTTTCTCCCTGATGGCTGCCGACTGCTGATGCTCGGCAGTTTTCCGCCCGGCGAGCACCGCTGGTCGATGAGGTTCTACTATCCTAACTTCACCAACGACATGTGGCGCATCTTCGGACTGTGCTTCTTCGGCGACAAGCTACATTTTGTCAACGACAGGGATAAGACGTTCAGACTCGACCTTATCGTGCCCTTCCTCAAGGAAAGGCACATCGGCATGTACGACACAGCCACTGCCGTCAGGCGCCTGAAGAACACGGCTTCCGACAAAGACCTTGAGGTGGTGGAGCCCACCGACCTCAAGGCAATGGCAACGTCCTTGCCGCAACTCTCCGACCTCGTCACGACGGGGCAGAAAGCCACTGACGTGCTTGCGGAATGTTTCGGCATAGCAAAGCAGCCGAAGGTGGGCGAGTACACGGCGTTCACGTTCGACAACCGCCCACTGCGACTTTGGCGTATGCCAAGCAGCTCACGGGCATATCCGATGAAGGTGGAGCGAAAGGCGGAATACTATCAGAAAATGTTCAACAACGTAGACTTATGAACGTAGAGACTTATGAATAAAGACAAGGTAACAATCATCGGCATTGCCGGAGGTACAGGCTCCGGCAAGACAACCGTGGTAAAGAAAATCGTTGAGGCCCTGCCTCCCCATCATGTGGCTGTAGTGCCGCTCGACTCCTACTACAACGACACGTCGCACATGACGGAAGAGGAGCGCCATGCCATCAACTTCGACCATCCCGACGCTTTCGACTGGAAACTGCTCATAAAGCAAATCAACGACCTCCGCGAGGGACGCGCCATTGAACAGCCCACTTATTCCTATCTCAAGTGCAACCGCGAGAAGGAGACCATACACGTGGAGCCGAAACCCGTGATAATCGTTGAAGGCATCATGACGCTGCTCAACAAGAAGCTGCGCGACATGATGGACTTGCGTATCTTCGTCGACTGCGACTCTGACGAGCGTCTCATTCGCAACATTCAGCGCGACACTATCGACCGCGGCAGAACCGTCTCAATGGTTGTCGACCGCTACCTGAAGGTGCTCAAGCCCATGCATGAGCAGTTCATCGAGCCTACGAAGCGCTTTGCCCACATCATCATCCCGCAGGGAGGAGAGAACGAGAAGGGCATATCGATGGTCTGCAAGTACATCGAGAGCATTGTAGCCAACGATGCTAAAGAGAATAACGAGGGCGTTTAATTAACAATTGGACAATAAAGAATTCAAGTTTCGGATTTAACATAATTGGCTGCGCTC
>DJEE01000022.1:4808-26242 GCA_002431805.1 Eggerthellaceae bacterium UBA5906 | reverse complement strand
GAGGTCTCCGGCCTCCGCAGCATCCGACTGCTACTAATATGTCGATATATAATCGATTCAAGTTTCGGATTTAAGTGCGAAGTTGGTTCTCAGAGCTTTCGGCTACAGAGAAATGGTCAAAGGAATACGGATTGCACTAATAAGACCGATCAGTGCATCTCGGTGTTATCAGTGTTCCTTTGACCCGAGTCCACTCGCCGTAGGCGGTGGACGCTTTGTGAAAATCTAAATCCGAAACTTCAGTAACTTCTTTATTTACTTTAAATTCCACAAATCCGAAACTTCAGTATTTACCTCTGTTAGGGCACAAAACTGCCTGCTTAACAGAGTCTACTGCGTTTGCCGTATATTTTTCTGCTTTGAACGTACAGCTACAAAATGCTGTGCATCAAAGGCTTTACGGATCTTAATCCATAATGCGCAATGCGCTTGATAGCTAAAGTGCCGCTTTATGGAGGCTAAAGCGGCACTTCTCAAGCTGTAGAACAAGTCGTCTTCTTATTCTTCTTTACTCTTTTGCAGCCTTCCCCTTAGTGGCATACACAAAATACAGTATCAGGCAGATGTATGCACCGAGAGAGGCAATCTCCGACATCGGGTTCGCCATCCAGTCCTCCATCCATTGGTCGCTCACGAGATGCACGTCGCAGAAGCGCAGGAGCGCCGACACCACACCCATCAGCGCACCGCCGGCTATGAAGCCGCTGGCAATGAGCGTGCCCTTCTCGTTGCGCTCGCGATTGACATTAGCGTCCTTTGAGCGTGTGGAGACAAACCAGCTTACGATGCCTCCGACGAGCAGCGGAGTGTTAAGCTCAAGCGGGATGAACATGCCGAGGGCGAAAGCAATGGCAGGCACTTTGAAAATCGTGAGCACAATGGCAATCAGTGCGCCGATGGCATACAGCGTCCAGGGTGCTCCCACACCGTTCATGAGCGGGTCGATAACGGCTGCCATGGCATTGGCCTGCGGTGCGGCAAGCTGTCCGCTCGCAAATCCGTAAGTGTGATTGAGCAGTATCATTACGCCGCCGACCGTAGCGGCAGACACGAGAGTTCCGAGGAATTTCCACGTCTCCTGCTTCTTGGGTGTCGTTCCGAGCCAGTAGCCAATCTTCAGGTCGGTGATAAATCCGCCTGCCATCGACAGAGCCGTGCAGACAACGCCGCCCATAATCAAGGCAGCAATCATGCCGCCCGTGCCCTTCAATCCTACTGCTACAAGCACCACCGACGCAAGGATGAGCGTCATGAGCGTCATGCCCGAAACGGGGTTGGAACCAACAATCGCGATGGCGTTGGCAGCTACCGTGGTGAAGAGGAATGCGATGATAGCCACGAGCAGGATGCCGACGACGGCGAAGAGCAGGTTGCCCTCCATTACGCCGAGCCAGAAGAAGATGAACGTGGCGATGAGCGTCACGATGGAGCCTATGGCTATTATCTTGAACGAGATGTCGCGCTGCGTGCGCACGGTGGCTTCGCCCTCCTGTGAGCCTCCCTTCATCTCCTTCGCGGCAAGCGACACGGCTCCCTTGATGATGCCCCACGACTTGATGATGCCGATGATGCCCGCCATGGCGATGCCGCCGATGCCGATGCTCTTGCCGTAGTACTTGAAGATTTCCTCAGCCGACATGGCGCCGACGGTCTGCGTTATCTCCGGATTCCAGAGGTTGAGCACCTGGTCGTGGAACACGAGCGACATGCCAGGCACTATCAGCCACCAAACGGCAAACGAGCCGAGGCAGATGATGAGCGCGTACTTGAGTCCGATGATGTAGCCCAGGCCGAACACGGCAGCGCCGGTGTTCACCTTGAACACGAGCTTGGCCTTGTCTGCCATCTGCACGCCCCATTCGCAGATGCGTGTCGTGAAGTTCTCGTTCCACCATCCCACGGTGGCGACAATGAAGTCGTAGAGTCCGCCGACAAGTCCGGCTATGAGCAGAGGTTTCGCCTGCGAACCTCCCTTAGCACCGCTGACGAGCACCTGCGTCGTCGCCGTTGCCTCAGGGAAGGGATACTTGCCGTGCATGTCCTTCACGAAATACTTGCGGAAGGGTATCATGAACAGTATGCCCAAGATGCCACCAAGCAGCGACGAGAAGAACACCTTGTAGAACGATACGCTCATCTCGGGATACTTCGCCTGCAGGATGTAGATGGCAGGCAGAGTGAAGATGGCACCGGCGACGATGGTGCCCGAGCAGGCGCCGATGCTCTGGATGATGACGTTCTCGCCGAGAGCTTTGCTGCGCTTCGCGGCTGTCGACACGCCGACGGCAATGATGGCGATGGGGATGGCTGCCTCAAACACCTGCCCTACCTTTAAGCCAAGATAGGCGGCGGCTGCCGAGAAGAGCATCGCCATCACGATGCCCCAAGTCACCGACCACACATTCACCTCAGGATAGTTCTCGCCAGCCTTCATCACAGGCTGGTACTCCTCGCCCGGCTTCAACTCCGTGAAGGCGTTGTCGGGCAACTGGATGCTGTCTTTCTCTTTCTTTTCCATTTTTCAATATTTCAGTTTATTTTGTCCTTTATTCTGCTCTTTGCAACGTAGCACCTACAAAGTTACTTTAAAATTGGTGAAAATACGTGCCACTTGTTGATATTTATTGGGATTTTACTGAAAAATGAAAATAAATTCAGTAAATTTGCAACAGATTTAAATCAAACCAGTTCTTTTTTTACACTTTTTATATGAGAAAAACATTATTGTCATTGTGTATGGCCATGATGACCCTTACCACATTTGCCGTACCGGCGAAGAAGGGCTCCGCCACCATACGTCTTGCTGACGGCACGGAGCTTAAGGCTGAGCTGCGTGGCGACGAGTTCCTCCATTATTATTATGCCGAGGACGGCAAGTACTACAATCAGAACGCCGACGGCGTGTATGTGCCTTTCGACTTTGAGGCTGCACGCACCGTGGCGCTTAAGCAGCGTGCCAAGGCGGAAAACAATATAAGAAAGGTGAGACGCGCTGACACGGAGAAGACAGGCTTCTTCGGTTCGAAGAAAGGTCTTATCTTGCTCGTGCAGTTTCCCGACAGCAAGTTTCAGGCTGCCCACGACCTCGACTTCTACGAGAACTTCGCCAACAAGGAAAACTACGTGAGCGGCGAATTCCGTGGCAGTGTGCGCGACTACTACCACGCGCAGAGCAACGGACAGTTTGAGCTTACCTTCGACGTGGAAGGTCCGCTCACGGCTCCGCAGAGCTACAAGTACTACGGACAGAACAAGACTTCAGGTAGCGACGCCCATGTCGGCACTCTGCTCGCCTGGGCTCTCGACCAAGTGAAGGACAAGGTGAACTTCAAGGACTACGACTGGAACAACGACGGATTCGTCGACCAGGTGTTCCTCCTCTACGCCGGAAAGGGCGAGAACTCCACGGGAGCCTCGTCAGACCTGATATGGCCCCACATGTTCTATCTCGCTTCCTCTGACTACGGCAAGGCATACGACACCGGACAGGGCGTCTATGTCAACACCTACGCCTGCAGCTGCGAGCTCAACGCCAAGGGCGGATGCGACGGCATCGGCACCGTATGCCACGAGTTCTCCCACTGCCTCGGCTTCATGGATCTCTATGACACCACTTACAGCGGTGGCTACGGTATGGACGACTGGGACCTTCTCCACTCGGGCAACTACAACGGCAACGGCTTCTGCCCTGCCAACTTCACTGGATGGGAGAAGTGGCAGGCAGGATGGATTGAGCCAATCGAACTTAAAAAGGACACCATCGTCTCTGCAATGAAGTCGCTCTCCGATCATGGCGAGACATACATCATGTACAACGAGCAGAACCGCAACGAGTACTACTTCCTCGACAACCGCCAGCAGACTGGCTGGGACTCGGCTCTCCCCGGCAAGGGACTGCTCGTTACTCATGTCGACTACAACAAGCGCATCTGGGACTCCAATGCCGTCAATGACGACCCGACCCACCAGCGCATGTCGCCATTCCACGCCGACAACCTGCCTACCTATCGCAATGCGAGCGGCGACCCCTATCCCTACGTGGAGAATGGCACTGTGAAGAACGACAGCCTTAGCGACACTTCAAAGCCTGCCGCCACTCTCTTCAACGTGAACATCGACGGCAGCCAGCTTATGGGCAAGGCTCTGCTCGACATCAAGCAGAACAACGACGGTACTGTTGCCTTCCGCTTCCGTGGAATGAAGGGCATGAACATGGATCTCACGCCTGGCACCGTCATCTTCAACGAGACATTCGACGGTAACTCAGGCAAAGGCGGCAACGACGGATCCTGGACTGCCAGCACGTCATCCACGCTTAAGACCGACGTCTCCGGCTGGACTTACAACAAGGGTTATGCCGCCAACAAGTGTGCACGCTTCGGCTCTAAGGCTGTACCGGGCGAGGCTGTCACGCCGACGTTCAACATCCCGTGCGATGTACGCCTTACTTTCAAGGCTGCTCCTTACGCAGGCGACGACAACACCATCGACGTCTACTTCGGCAACCGTATGCTCGACCGCTTCTTCATGAAGGATGGTGAGTGGAACGAGTACACCGTCGACTTCAAGGGCAACGGCTACGACCGCATCTACTTCAACGGCGGCCTACGCTTCTTCCTTGACGACGTGAAGGTTGTTGTGCTTGGCGACGAGACTGCTATCAGCGACGCTACTCTTGAGAACACCAAGAAGACCGGTCGTGTCTACACCATCGACGGCCGCTACGTCGGCACTAACCTTAACGCTCTCGGCAAGGGGCTGTATATCGTCGACGGCAAGAAGGTCGTGAAGTAAGAAAGTGTATTAAGTCATTTAACAAAAAAAAGGTGTCAAACACATTTGATTGTGTTTGACACCTTTTTTTTAATATATATGTGTGACAGTTCACTCGTTAGTTTCTGAACACGAGTCCGTTCTTGTCGGCATCTATCGTTATCGGCTTCTCGCGCTTAACCTCGTCGGAAAGAATCTTCTTCGAGAGGTCGTTGAGCACGCAACGCTGTATGGCACGTTTCACTGGACGTGCGCCGAACTCCGGGTCGAAGCCCTCGTCGGCAAGATAGTCGATGGCTGCCGGCGTCACGTTTAGTGTGAAGCCCTGCGGCTCGAGCATCTTCTTGACGGCGTTCATCTGAAGGGTCACCACCTGGGCAATCTCCTTCTTGGTGAGCGGCAAGAACATAATGGTCTCGTCGATACGGTTGAGGAACTCTGGACGGATGGTCTTCTTGAGCATCTCCATCACCTTCGTCTTGGTTTCGCCGACGATGGCGTCATGATTCTCGGGAGTGATCTTCTCAAACTCCTGTTGGATATACTGGCTACCCAAATTGGAGGTCATGATGATGATAGTGTTCTTGAAGTTGACCGTACGCCCCTTGTTGTCGGTCAGGCGGCCGTCGTCGAGCACCTGCAAGAGGATGTTGAACACATCGGGATGCGCCTTCTCGATTTCGTCGAACAGCACCACCGAGTACGGACGCTGGCGCACCGCCTTGGTAAGCTGACCGCCCTCGTCAAAGCCCACGTAGCCCGGAGGCGAACCGACCAGACGGCTGACGCTGTGCTTTTCCATGTACTCGGACATGTCGAAGCTGATAAGCGCGTCTTCGGAGCTGAACAGAAACTCGGCCAGCGCCTTGGACAGCTCGGTTTTGCCCACGCCCGAGGGGCCCAGGAAAATGAAGCTGCCAGCGGGGCGTTTCGGGTCTTTCAAGCCCGCGCGGCTGCGGCGAATGGCCTTCGACAGCGCGGTGACGGCCTCTTCCTGGCCGATGACGCGCTCGTGCAGCACGCTTTCCATGCGCAGCAGCTTGTCGGTTTCGGCCTCGGTAAGGTTGGACACCGGCACGCCCGTGGTCATGGAAACCACGTCGGCGATGTCCTGCACCGTGACCTGGTGCACCGACTTCTGGGAATCTTCCTCCCACTTTTTCTCGGCGGCCTCACGCTGCTCTTTCATGGCCGATTCCTCATCGCGCAGCTTAGCGGCGCGCTCGAAATCTTGCGCAGCGATGGCGTTGTCTTTTTCGGCGCGCAGCTGGCGCAGCTTGTCGTCCATTTCGCGCAGTTCCTTGGGCAGCGTCATGTTGCGGATGCGCATGCGCGCGCCGGCTTCGTCCATGACGTCGATGGCCTTGTCGGGCAGGTAGCGGTCTTGGATGTAGCGGTCGGACAGCGTGACGGCGGCTTGTAGCGCCTCGTCGGTGAAGTGCACCTGATGGTGCGCCTCGTAGCGGTCGCGCAGGCCCTCCATGATGCGCAACGCCTGTTCCTCGTTAGGCTCGCCAACCGTGATGGGCTGGAAGCGGCGCTCAAGGGCGCTGTCCTTTTCCAGGTGCTTGCGGTATTCGTCGATGGTGGTGGCGCCGATAACCTGGATTTCACCGCGCGACAGCGGCGGCTTGAGGATTGCGGCAGCGTCGATGGAGCCCTCGGCGGAACCTGCGCCGATGAGCGTGTGCATTTCGTCGATGAACAGGATGATGTCGCCAGCATCCTTCACTTCTTTGATGCACTTCTTCAGGCGGTCCTCGAATTCGCCGCGATATTTGCTGCCGGCCACCAGCGCCGACACGTCAAGCGTGAACAGGCGCTTGCCGCGCAGGATGTCGGGCACTTGGTTGGACACGATAAGCTGCGCGAGGCCCTCGGCCACGGCGGTTTTGCCCACGCCGGGCTCGCCGATAAGCAGCGGGTTGTTTTTTTGGCGGCGCGACAGGATTTGCATGACGCGCTCGATTTCGCCCGCACGGCCGATGACCGGGTCAAGCTTGCCGTCGCGCGCTTTTTGCGTCAGGTCGGTGCCGAACTCCTTCAGCGCGCTGTCGGGCGTGTTGCCCGCAGCTTCGAAGGGGTTGCGGCCGGCGTACACCGGGCTTTGACCCACCAGGTCGTTTAAGGCGGTACGGATGTCGTCGCCCTTCACGCCAAGGCGCGCGAGCACGTCAAGCGCCGTGCCCTCGCCTTCGCGCACGATGCCCAGCAGCAAATGCTCGGTGGAAATGTAGCTTTGGCCCATTTGCATGGCTTCGCGCAAGCTGTTTTCCAGCACGCGCTTCACGCGCGGCGTGAACGACAAGTGCCCCGACACGTCGGTGTCTTCGTCGATGGAAACCACCTGGCGAATGCCCTGCACCACGGCGTCGTACTTGACGTTCAGACGCTCAAGCGCCTGCGCGGCAAGGCCGTCCTTTTCTTGGATTAAACCGAGCAGGATGTGCTCGGTGCCCACGTAGGGCTGATGGAGGGCGCGAGCTTCGTCTTGGGCTAAGACGAGTACCTTTCGCGCCTTGTCCGTAAACTTCTCAAATGACATGAAGCCTCGATTCTCGCGGCAATTACCTATGGTCTAAGCACTTATGTTAGCACTCACGTCAAGAGACTGCTAATACGTTGCCTTCCTGTATACATAATAAGGATAGCGAAGCGTTTAGCCGCGCGGGCACGGCGATGCGCTTAATGAGCACACAGATTGCCCTGGGTAGCGAACCTGTGAACGAGCCCGTGAACGGGAGACGTAGCGGTGTTCAAGATTGCTCCCCGCGTTCCCGAAGGGTAATCTTGAACACCGCTACGTCCCCCGTTCACGCACGCCGCACCTTTGCCGCACCGTTCATGCTTGCTGCCCTGCTCGCGCCAAACGTTCGCCAGCCGCAAAGCAAATCAACAGCGCTCAAAGAAATCAACGACGCACAAAATAATCAAGAACTCCACCATTTGCTGCCGCATTCCTTGTAAGATAAAGGTGAACTGTGACGATGAAAGCAGGTACAGCATGGCCGCCGCAACCGCATATGCCCAGGCAAATCCTTTTACTCCCGTGTTTGGCAAAGTACCACCTTACATGGCAGGCCGCGAGCTTATTATCGAGGATATGGTACAAGCGTTTGAAACAGGCGGCGCTAACCCCGATTTGTGCACCATCTTCGTCGGCGCACGCGGAACAGGCAAAACGGCACTGCTTACATACCTGGGGTTTTGCGCACAACGTAGCGGCTGGATTGTAGCCGACACCACAGCATCCGACGATATGCTTGAAGACATCCTAGAGCGCGCGAAAGCCGCGGCAGCGCATCTAATTCCCGACGACGCCTCAACACATTTGAGCAGCGTAAATATTGGCTCCCTTGGCGGCATTTCCTGGGATCATACGCCAGCCGAGGCAAATTGGCGTACAAAAATGAGCAGCCTGCTCGATCAACTTTCCGATACGAAAACCGGCCTTGTTATCACGGTGGACGAAATAGATGGGTCCATCAACCAAATGGTTGAGCTGGTAACCACCTATCAGCATTTTGTTCGCGAAGGAAGAAATGTGGCACTGCTTATGGCGGGACTACCCTACAAGGTTTCGGCGCTGCTTTCAGGTAAAACCACATCCTTTTTGCGCCGCGCTGCACGTCGCACGCTTGGTTCTATCCCCTCCTATGAGGTAAAAGAAGCTTTTCGCCTAACCGTAGAAGACGGAGGCAAGAAAATTGGCAACGACGCGCTGGATGTGGCGAGCAATGCCATAGCAGGTTTTCCGTTTATGTTTCAGCTGGTGGGATACCGTTCCTGGAATGCAGCACGGCAGTCTGGCGAAATAACCTGCGAGCATGTACGTCAAGGCGTGGAAATTGCGCGTGAAGAATTCGAGCACCGAGTACTTGCTGCGACATTTGCGGAATTGTCAAAGGGAGACGTTGCTTTTTTGAAAGCAATGAACGCACAGGGCATCACAACACGCGAGCAGCTTGCGCAACGGACAGGGAAAAAATCAAGCTATATCTCCACGTACAAAAAGCGCCTGTTAGAAGCAGGTGTCATCGACGAGGAAAATGCGGGCGAATTCACGTTTGCGCTTTCAGGCATGGGCGAATACGTTCGTACTCAATAGCAGTCGCGGCGTTAGCGCTCGGGTGGAGTGCGCTGGATGTGCTGTGTGCAAGCTTACGGCTTTGTGACGTTGCTTGACTCTTCTTGGTTGCGGGGCAGTGCGTTGTGCCATACTGGACAGTATTGCGGAAAACGTCCCGTAAACACATTGGCATCCAACCGACAGGATCACATGAACAAACCGAACCTTCGCTTTGCCCTTATTGTTATTGCCGCTGCGGCCTTTGCTGCGCTGTGCGTTGCGCGCTTCGACGACGTATGCACCCTTGCCAGCACTGCCTGGGGCGCGTTCGAGCCGCTTGTGATGGGCGCTGTGCTGGCGTACCTGCTGAACTTTGTGGTTGCGTGGCTTGAATCGATGTGGTTCCCCCGTTCGAAAAGCGCCTTGGTGGCCAAAACGCGACGGCCGGTGTGCGTTATCCTTGCCATTGCCTTAGTAACCCTGGCGTTAGTTGCGCTTGCCTCTTATGTGGGCGGCGAGTTCAAATCCGTGGGCGCGGCCATTGTAAGCGGCCTGTCTGATGCCGTGACCATGGCGTCTCAAACGATGGCAACGCTGCCCGGCGCCGAAAACCTGCCCGTTGTTGACAGCACCACCTGGGATTCCCTTGGCGAAAAAGCGCTTGCGGCCGTGGGCGGCGCGAACGAGGCGCTGCGCATTGTGGGGCACGCAGGCGGAGAAGTGGCGCACGGTGCCCTGTCGCTTTTGCTGGGCATGGTGTTCGCGCTGTACCTGCTGCTTGACAAAGACCGCGTGCACGCAGGTGCCATGCGCGCGCTGCAGCTGGTGCCGCAGCGTCTGGGACGCGCACAGGTGCTGCACGTGTGCGCCATCACGAACGACTGCTTTTCGCGCTTCATTCGCGGGCAGTGCATTGAAGCGGTTATCTTAGGCACGCTGTGCGCCATCGGCAGCGCCATTTTGCAGTTCCCCTATGCGGCTTCCATTGGCCTGATTGTGGGCGTGACCTCGCTTATCCCGTTTGCGGGCGCGTGGATTGGCGGCATTGTGGGCGCGGCTATGATCTTCTCGCAAGACCCACTGCAGGCCGTGCAGTTCGTTGTGTTTTTGGTGGTGCTGCAGCAAATCGAGGGGCACCTTATCTACCCGAACGTGGTGGGGCAATCGGTGGGGCTGCCCAGCATTTGGGTGTTCGTGGCCGTCATAGCCGGCGGGTCGCTGTTCGGCCTGTTAGGCGTGCTGCTAGGCGTACCCGTGATCTCAACTGTTCGCACCTTGGTTATGGAGCATTTCGCGAAAGAGGACGCAAAGAAGGCAGGCTGCGGACAAGCCGAGGAAAACGCGGCCACCGAGGCTTAGTTGCCCGCCAGGAAGTCCAGCAGCTCTTGGCGCGAGTGCACGTCGAGCTTGGAGTAGATGGCGCGCAGGTGCGTGCGCACGGTGTTTTTCGAGATGGTGAGGTTTTCGGCTATCCAGTTGGCGCTGCGGCCCTGGGCGAACAGGTCGAGCACTTCAAGCTCGCGCGCCGATAGGCCGTAGATAGGGTCGGCGGGGTTGCCGGGCAGGGGCGCATCTGCCGGTACGGGTGCGTTTTCCTGCGGCGTGGAAGGCTGCGCGGGCACAGCGGGGCCCGATGCGCTTGCAACGCGAACTGCGGCGCTTTTGCCACTTTCCTTGCCAGTCTGGCCCTTTCCCATCGCTTGCGGCATATCGTGCGCGGGACACGTTGCGCAGGCCGCCGCCGGGCACGCAAACGTAGCCGCCGCGCGTTGCTGCGCTTCGGCGTCGCTGTCAACCGAACGCGCCACGATGCGCTTCAAGTCGTTCTCGGGGAACACGTACACCAGCACCAGCACCACCAAAAACGCCAGCGCCATGCCCACGCCCATGCGCACGATGCCCTCGACGTAATACGGCTGCACCAGGCCGCCAACGGCCCAACCGATTAGCGATGCCAAAAAATACGTTCCCTGGCCGATGCCGAACACGCGCACGGCCGAAAAGTCGTAGCGAAACGCCATGTAGGCCATGAAGCAGGAAAACACCATCCACAGGCACTCCTTGCCAATGGACAGAAACGCGATGTCGAAGCCGAAGCACGTGGCCAGCATCATGGCGATGCCTAACACGATAAGGCCGGAATAAACGCTGCGGGCGCCGCGCACCGTGTCGCCGCGGTTGACCACCGCCACAATGACGATGGCGATAAGCCCGGTGCAAAACACCGTGATGGTGCCCGTGCGGGCAAACGCCTCCGCGATGCCGATCATGGACGTGATGCCCTTGCCCACGCCAGCCGTGAACGCCACCAGGGCGCTTGCCACCACAAGCTTGCGATACATGCGACGTTCCGGGGATTTGCGCGCCGCATCCTCGCCCGCGTCGGGCGTGGCGGAAGGAAACGGGTCGGGGTTTCCCATGGTAAGCAACAGCGCCGAAACAAGCGGAAGCGCCGCAATGAAGAACAGGCGGATTTCAGCAGGAATGCCCACGCCTACGAAGTACAAAAACGCCGCGAACAGAAGCGAGATGCCGCCGGCGGTAAGCGAATCACCCAGGGAAATGGAACCGTAGATACGACCTACGCGCAAGCACAGGATTGAGGTGCCCACACCCGTGAGCAGGGCCGCTATGGCGAAAAACGCGCCACCGCCCATGACGACGGAATACCCCAGCAGCAACGTGAACAGCGATGCGAGCGCCGCTACGCCCATGACAAACGAACGGCTGTCGATTAGGCGCGTTGCCCGTTTCCACAAAGCCGCCGCCACGAACATGCTTGCCGCAATGCCCGCTGTGGAGAACAAGTACATTTGCAGCACGAACGGCGCTTGGTCGCCCGCAGGGAACATGCGCATGATCTCGGTGGAGTTGTAACACAGCCAAATCCACGCCCACCATGCGCCGAAGCCCAAAAACCGCAGATACGACCACTGTTCGGCAATGGGCGTCGGCTGGTTTTCGCGATGCAATGGTGCGACGGCCTGCGCTGCTTGCGCAGCCACCGCGCCCTTGGCCTTGTTCTCCCTCATAATCCCCCTCGCCTGGGTTATTCCCACAAAGCTTGTCAGCTTTCAAACACGCATGGTATCACATGCGCGAAAGCAAAGCCGGTGCCTAAGGCCCTCCCACCCAGGCACCGAAGCCGCATTATTTGAACTCGATGGACGCCGTCGGACAGCGTTTGGCGCATTCGCCGCAGCGCGTGCACACGCCCAGCTGCTGCTGCACGTCGGCGGCATGCAAATCGATATGTTCGGCGCAGGTCACAGTGCACACGTCGCACGCCACACCTTTTGTGGTGCGCAGGCACGTTTCGGCGTTCACGCGCGGGCGGAACTTCACGGCGAACTGGCCCAGCGCACCAAGCAAGCCCGCCACCGGGCACAGGTTCATGCACCACTTGCGGTACAGCACCAGCTCCACCGCAAGCGCGGCGGGAAACACCAGCACCGACGCCGTCATCTGCTTGTCAACGATCAGGTGCCACAGCGATGCCACGCTGCCGAACGTAAGCCCAATGGGGCACACCAGGCAAAACAGCGGCAGGCCGGCAACGAGGGCGCACACCAGCACCGCAAGCAGCACCCACGTGCGGCGATCGCGCGCGATGTGACGCAAGCTGGCCGCAAGGTTGAACGCCGCTGCTTTGCCCGCGCAGCTTGCGCAGGCGCCAGAGCACGCGGCACCGTTTTCTCCCGCGCGCTCCCCTAGCTTGGCCGGTTCGGGGTCGCGTTTGAAGAAACGCCTGATCACCGGCGCGGGGCAGCCCCATGCGCACCAGGCGCGGCCGAACACGAGCGAAAAGACCAGCAGCACACCGGCCGAAATGGCGGCAACGGGGATGAACGCCTTGCTGGCAAGCATGGCCTCAAGGCCGCCGAGCGGGCACAGCAGGTTGAACTGCCCGATGCCGAATGACGAGGGCGTTCCCAAGCCGCAATCGAACGCCAACGACACCAGCACCGCAACAAGCACCGCTGCCAGCGTGAAACGGCGGGCGAATACCATGCGGCGACCCTGCACGTTGCCGCGGCCCTGCGCATGGGTTTCGGTTTTCGCGCTCATTTACGCCTCGCCCCCTTTTGCCAGCTGCTTTTCGGTAGCCACGCGGATGCCGCGTTCCTCGCCGCCGGAAAACGACGTGTTGACGTTGGCCGGGCAGATGCGCACGCACTCGCCACAGCCGTTGCATTTGGCGTCGTCCACCTGCGGTCGGCGTTCGCCGTCGAACGACAGCGCGCCGTAGGGGCACGCATCCACGCATACGCCGCACGAACCGGGCGTGATGAAGGCCAGGCAGCGCTCGGACAGCACCTGCGCACCGCCGATGCGCCCCGCCTCAGGCGCGTACGGATCCACCGCGCCTATGGCGTCGGTTGGGCACACCTGGCGACACAGGTCGCAGAACGTGCAGCTGCCGGCACGGAAATCGAGCGCCGGGGTGCGCACCGCCAGCACGCCCTGCTCGATACCCAGCGGGTAGAGCACGTCGGTTGGGCAGATGCTGATGCAGCGGTCGCAGCGGATGCAGCGCGCCATGAACTCGGCTTCATCGGCCGCGCCGGGCGGGCGTAGCGCGTCGCAGGCCGCCGCCTGCGGGCGGGCTGCCCCACCAACGCATGCGCCCACGGCAAGCGCCGCCGCGCCGAACACGAACGTGCGGCGGCTGGGGTTGGTCTTCTCCATGCGACAGCCCTACGCAGCCAGCAGCGGAAGCTCGTCGGATACGCAGGTCAGCGCGTCAACCGCCTGCTCAAGCGCACCTTGGCACACGTACAGCATGCCCGTGTAGAACGTGGTTTTCGCGTACTCGTCGGCAGCGTCACGCAGCTGCCCCACCCAGTTGAGCAGATGCTGCTGAATAAACGTGCGCTGGCGCTTCACGTTCTTGATGGCGTCGGTGTTGCGCCCCTCGCGGATAAGGCTTGCAGCCTTGGCGCTCATGTGCGCCAGGTATTCCAGTTCAAAGGAGATGTGGTCCTCGGGCTCATGCAGGTCGGGGTTGACCTTGAAGCCGTCCTGGATGAACCAGTTGATCACATCGTCGCGTGAATCGCCCATGACCACGTGCTCCGGGCTGGTGAACACGCTTTCGTAGGGCACGGCGGAGCGCTTTTCCTGCGTGTACACGCCCGCTGCCAAGAAGATGCGCGCATATTCCACGGCCAGCTGACTGCGGCGGTCGCCCGCGCTGAACTTGAAGTAGCGGCGCAGCAGGTTGTAGCCACGGTCAAGCGCCGCGTTGCCCGTGTCCTCGGGCCACTGCCCCGCCTTAAGCTCGGCGATGGCGTCTTCGGTCAGCTCCTTGAAGAACACCTGGGAAAGGAACGTGAACGTGTCCACGTTCGCATCCAAAAACTCCAGCATTTCCTCAGTGGTGGTTTTCTCGTCTTCGGTCATGGTTCCCCCTTTTCTTGTTGTGGAAAAGTTCACGAGTCGAAACAGCACGGTAAGTTTTGACTCGTTGGCTTCGCTCGGATGAGGCATTCGCGGCGTTGCAGGCCAGGTCAAACGCCCCATCCGAGCGAATCGGGAACAAAATGTCCCCGATTCGCAAGGGTTTAGGCTCAGCTCAGAACAATCCCAAACTCGCAGGCCAATCAAAAGCCAGCGAGGGCGCCCGTGGTGCCCCGAATTCGCGGGAATGCGAAGGTGAAGCGTACTTTGGTACGCGAACCTTCGGGTTCGTGCGAAGGCGGGGTGCCACGGGTGGCCGCAGCGTCGAGCAGAGCTTTTGCCGTCAGGCAAAAGCTAGTCGAGAGGCTGCAGGAAGAAGTCGAGCAGCGGGGTGCCTACCAGCCACATGGCCACGCGCATAGCCAGGGCGCACACCACGCCTGCCACGGTGGCAACCGCACCGGCGGCCATACCGGAGTCGGCCTTCTTCATGGCCAGCGCACCGGCTGCCAAAGCAGCGATGCAGCCCACGAACGTGGCGACGATCCAGGCCACGGCGCCGGACTTGGCGCTGCCCAGCCATGCACCGGCATAGGCGAAGAACGCCGCCGAGCACACCAGCGCGATAACCGAGCACACCACAGTCAGAAGGCCTGCGAAGCTCACGGATGCGGCCTGGTCTTTGGCCTGGGCCTTCAGCAGCAGGTTCATGCCTGCGCCGGCGGCTGCGGCGGTGCCCCAGTAGGCAAACGGGGTGGCAAGGCTCATCCATGCCTGGCGAGCCTCCATCATGTAGGAGTAGCCGCACATGAACGGGAAGATGATGGCCACCACCATGGTGACGACACCCACGATTTTCGTGCCCGACTCGCCCGTTTTACGCACAAGCATAATCAGGTAGATAAGCGCCAGCACAATAAGCACGCCAATCAGGGCAGCTTCCACGAAAATGCCGGACGTGGGATGGTTGAGCGCCTCGAAGATGCGATCGATGTGCTTGAGATGCGTCACCGATGCGATGCCGCCGACGGCCAGAAGCACGATGGCGACAATCGTTTCAACCTTCGTGGGCAGCGGGCTTTTCTTCGCCAATGCGCCCATCATGGACGTTGCGAACAGCCACGCGCCCGCACCGCTGATCACGGTGAACAAAACCAAGGACCATTGGGCTTCCATTAGTCAACGCTCCCTTCCGTGGTCATGTACTTCGACGTGGTTTGATGCACGTCCTTGCCTGCCCACGTACCGAACTTCGGCGAAAGGATGTAGGCTGAAAGCGGGCCGTTGCCCACGTCGGGCAAGTGATGGATGGCCTCGGCGGGATATTTCGCCAGCTCCTGGGACACATCAGAGTTCGGATCGTCCAAATCCCCATAGAAGCGAGCCGTGCCACAGCAGTTCTTCACGCAAGCAGGCTTTTCACCGGCGGAAGTTAGGTGGCTGCACATGGTGCACTTCTCCACAACCTGCTGCTCCTTGTTCCAGGAACGCACGCCGTAGGGGCAGGCCATCATGCAGTAGCGGCAGCCGATGCACTTCGACTTGTCCACGAGCACCTTGCCCGTTTCCTCGTCGCGATAGCTGGCACCCGTGGGGCACACGTGCACGCACGGCGCGCCTTCGCACTGCTGGCAATGCACAGGCAGCCAGTACGTGTGCACATCGGGGAACTCGCCCGCAGGCTCGATCTGCAGCACCTTGTTCCAGCGCTCGCCCATTCCAACGTCGTTTTCCATCTTGCACGCCACTTCGCAGCTGTAGCAGCCGATGCAGCGGTCAAGGTTCACTACCAAGCAATTACGCGCCATAAACGGCATTACCCCCTCCAGTGTTCTCGGATTCCTGCGGCAGCCAAGCGTTGAACCGCTCGGGCTCGGTCCAGATGCCCTCGGGCGCGCCGTCGGCCTTCTTGATGTTGATCTGAATACCGCGCAGCACGTAGGTGCCGTACACGTCGTTGAACGGGCAGTCGTCGCTGTTCTGCGTGAGCAGGTTGATGTTCATGGCCTGCCATGCGCGGTTGGGGTCTTTGGAGTCAAGCAGCTCGGGGAACCAGAAGCGCTCCTGGTAGATGACCTTCGGGGCCACCGACTTGGTAACGCGCGCACGACCTTGGGTTTTGCCGCGCTTAGACTCCAGCCACAGCCAGTCGCCGTCTTCCACGCCGATTTCCTTTGCCGTGACGGGGTTGATCCACGTCTCGGGGTACGGGTACATCTCGCGGGTGTAGGGCGTGTTGCGCAGCGTGCCGTGGTGGAACACCGGCAGGCGGCCCTGCGTCAGCGTGTACGGGTAGTTGGCGTCGTAGCCCGGGTCGCCTTCCACGGGGCTCTCGTAGGGCTCCAGGTAGTACGGCAGCGGGTTGTAGTTGTTCGACTTCGGGAACACGTCGGTTGCGGGCTCCATGGTGCCGGTACCGTCGATGGCGCCGGTGTTGCCCAGCAGGATGTTGCCGTCGAAGTACGGCTCACAGCGGCGCGACGTGGTGTGGAAACCAGCCGGCTTGCTGGGGTCGTCGTCATCGGGGAACAGGTGCGAGTTGTAGGACTTCGCCGCGTACTCCTCGATGGTCTGGTACTCGCTGGGCGCCTGCGCGTCGAACTTTTCCCAGTTCCAGTCCTCGCGGTTGTAGTAGAAGCTGCCCACGAAGTAGCCGACATAGTCCTTGTACTCCTCGTAGGTCTTCCAGTACGTGCCGTAGAACTTGCCTGCAATGTCGGGGTTGAACGAGTCGATGCAGCGCTGATGCCCGCGCTTGGCAAGGGCCGCTGCCAGCCAGGACCAGTGCATGCACTCGTCAACGGCTTCGTAGAGCTGCGTGCAGGGGCGGCGGATGGCGTAGGTGTTCAGGCGGTCCTGAGCATAGGCCGTCTCAAGCCACTCGGCCGTGGGCAGCACGTAGTCGGCCAGGCACACGCTGGTGGTGGTCCAGTGCATGTACATGTGCACGTTCAGCTCGGTGGTCATCATGGCGTTGTACAGACGCGTTGCGTTGCCGATCATAACCAGCTTGTTGCCGGAGCGCTCGATCCAGATGCGCGGACGGTACGGCTCACCGGTTTCGATGGCCTTGAGCACCGTAGGGATGTGGCTTGCCAGCCAGTGGCCCAGGCCCTTGTGCTCGGTGTAGCCCAGGCGTGCGTTCGCCTCGGACTCGGGCATGCGCAGCGGGTGATCGGGGTGATGCAGGCCGAACGGCTGCACCACGTAGTTGCACGGCTCGACGTAGCACGGGCGGTCCTGCACGATGGAACCGGGCTGGCGGATGCAGCCCATGAGGATGTCCATGATGGCGTCGCCCTGCGCGGCCTGCGCGGAGTTGATGGTTTGGTCGGTTGCCACGCCTAAGGAAATGCCGGCGTTCGGGCAACCCTGCACGTACAGCTTGATGGCCTCTTCAATCTTGTCGGCCTTAAGCCAGCACACCTCGGCGGCCTTTTCCAGCGTCCACTCGGACACGTGCTCCTTCATGATCTGGAACGCCGTGCGAGCCTTCTCGCCGTTAGGCAGCGTGTAGGTGCCGAACATCTCGGGATCGATGGATCCGTCTGCGGGGAACGGGTAAGGCATGGCCACGGCAGCGTTGGTCTTCTTATCCCACACCACGTACTCGTCTTCGCTGCCCAGCCCCAGCTCGCTTGCGCGATAGGTCAGGCGCGTGTCCTCGTGCACCAAAAACGGCAGGTTGGTCCACTCGCGGCAGAAGTCCTTGGCCCACAGGTCGTGCTCGATGATGTAGTTGATCCAGCACAGCATAAGCGCCACGTCGGTGCCGGGGCGGATGGGCAGCCACACGTCGGCGCGCGCGGCGTCGGGCGTCAAGCGCGGGTCGATGACTACGGTTTTCATGCCCTTGTTGCGCAGCTCGGTGACTACGCGGCCCGTGGAGCCGATGCCGTGGTAGGAAGGGCCGACGCCCCACATGACGTAGGTTTTCGTGGGCGTGCACTTGTCGTCGGGCAGGTAGCCGGGCAGGTACACCTCGGTGACCGGGCCGTCGGCAAGCGACGTGTCGGCGGTGCCGTTAAGGCAGAACTCCATATGGTTGCGCGGCAGGTAGCACTGAGCGCAGCCGGGCTCGAAGAAGTTGCCGCCGCCCCACACGGACAGGAAGCGCGCCGGGCTGAAGAACTGCGGATTGCCGCCGCCGCCCGTAGAGGTGACCAGGCACTTCGGGCCTTCCTTTTGGTACCACTCCCACATAACCTCGGAGATTTCGTCCATGGCCTGGCCCCAGGAGATGCGCTCCCATTCGTTGGAGCCGCGCTCGCCCTTGCGCTTCATGGGGTACTTGATGCGGTTGGGGTTGTACAGCGCCTGGATGCCGGCAAGACCCTTCGCGCACGCGGCGCCCTTGTTCATGGGGTCCTGCGGGTCGCCTTCCAGCTTCACGACCTTGCCATCGCGCACATGAGCCACGATGCCGCAGTTGTTCAGGCAGGCGCGGCAGATCGTACGGATCTTCTGCGTCTCGCCCGTGGTTGCGGCGTGGGCCGGTTCGACCTGCATGAGGTTGCTGGTCGTAGCGCCCGCCATGGCAGCGGCGGCGCCGGCGAACGCGGACAGCTTCACGAAGCTGCGACGGCTGATGTTCGTCTTAGCCAAAACACACCCTTCCTTTCCTTCTCATTCGCTTACTCGTCCTATGCTTTAGCGGCCGATCGGCCGCGGAAAGCCTTTACTGATGCAGTTCCGGAAGCCGTTGCACGGAGCGCCGCGCCCCGTGCGCGCAGAGGGGGTATGCGCACAGAAGCGGCCCGCCCGTCGCGAAAAGGAGGAGGGAGAGAACACGACGGACATGCAAGAGGAAGGGATTGCCGCATTTGCGCTGCGCGCCGTGCGACGGCTTCCGGAATGTCAAGAAATTTGATAGCGTTTACGTGAACAAGGGGACGGAGGGGATGTTCACGTTAAACCTTTGGGAACGGTGATATATACCGTGAACACCCGCTCCGTCCCCCCTGTTCACGATGGCCCCTGTTCACGGTGGCCCGCGCCGGGCAGCGCCTTTTACGAAAGGGCGCGGCGGCCGGCTTCGGTGGCGCGCCAGGCGCCGTCCCATGCGATACCGCCGGCCGTTTCAAGCGCGTCCATGAAGTACTGCGGATACACGCGCTTGCCGTCAGGCGAGGAAACGTTGCCGTTAGCCTCAACGGCCTGCTCAACCGCTTCGCGGGTAGCGCCGGCATCGGTAGCGCACACGGTAAGCACGCGAGCGAACACGTCGCGATAATGCGGGCGAGATGCCAAAAGCTCGCGCATGGTGAAATCGGGATCGATAGATGCGGCCAAGTCTCGGCCGGCTTCAGTAATGGAGATGCTGTCGGCAACGTCGGCCTCAAGCGAAACGGACTCGTCGCGCTGCAAATCCTCAAGCGTGCCATCGTAAGGCTGGCCGTCAACGGTGAGCTGCTCAACAAGCGCGCCATTGCGCACAAGCGCTTCTACGATAGTTGCGGGGTCTTGGGAATAGGATTCTTCCCAGGCTTGCCCTATCGCCGTCTCAAGCTTTTCGCGCGACAATGTTTCGCGCTGCGCAAACATCCCAAGCACGCATGCAACAGGCTGCTTGAAGCGCGGGTTATGCTCCACCAAATCGATTGCCATGATTTCCCCTTCTTCTCTCGTCTGCGAAGGGAGGGATAAGCATTTGGCCGCTTCCCTTCGACGCCGTGCACTTTACGCGCCGCAGCTGGATGAGCGCCTGACCGAAAAAGGACGAAAACCGGGATGATTCACACAAGGACTAGTCACGCAAAAAGGATTAGTGTAAGTGTTTACGCAGTTCAATTTTATTCTTGTTTGAAAATGATTAAAGAGTTCTGCATGTCATTTCGAACGCGCGAATTTACCTGCACGGCTTTACGGCAACAAGGCGTTGAACCCCGCACGCCGGAAAGGGGTTTTACCCATTACGCAAAAGGCCGCCCGAGCGTATGCTCGGACGGCCTTACAGGATTGCTATGTAGTTTGCGAACGCTGGCTTAGTACAGCTTAGCGCCTGCCGGGATGCGGTCGGAAACCATGATCAGGTTTAGACGCTCCTCGGTGGTGTCGTCGTCAACCTTCTCCTCGTGCACGGCGGACAGCAGCATGCCGCAAGAGGCAACGCCCATCATCTTGCGCGGAGGCAAGTTCGTGATGGCAATAAGCGTGCGGCCAATCAGCTCTTCCGGCTCGTAGTACGCATGGATGCCGGACAGGATGGTGCGGTCGGTGCCCGTGCCGTCGTCAAGCGTGAACTGCAGCAGCTTCTTGCTCTTCGGCACGGCGAAGCAATCCTTCACCTTCACCGCGCGGAAATCCGACTTGCTGAACGTGTCGAAGTCCACCTCATCCTCGAACAGCGGCTCAATGACCACCTTCGAGAAATCAATGGGCTCGGCAGCGGGCTCTTCGACCGCAGCGGCAGGACGCGGCGCGGGCTTGGCGCCTGCGGGAGCTTCATCACGCATGTGCGGGAAAAGCAGCACGTCGCGGATGGTGGGCGAATCGGTAAGCAGCATGGTCAGGCGGTCGATGCCGATGCCCACGCCACCTGCCGGCGGCATGCCGTACTCAAGCGCGCGGATGTAGTCGGCGTCGTAGCCCATGGCCTCGTCGTCGCCCATGTCCTTGGCCTCAACCTGCGCGCGAAAACGCTCGGCCTGGTCAACCGGGTCGTTCAGCTCGTTGAAGGCGTTGGCATACTCATGGCCGCAAATGAACAGCTCGAAGCGCTCGGTAAGCTCGGGGTTGTTCGGCAGCTTCTTGGCCAACGGGGAAATCTCCAGCGGGTGCTCGGTAACGAACGTAGGCTGAATGAGTTTTTCCTCGGCCACAGCCTCGAAGATCTCGGAGATGAGCTTGCCCTTGCCCCATGCGTCCTCAGCGTGGCCGCCGTTTTTCTCCAGAATGGCAACCAGGTCTTCGCGCGTGCGATCGAATGATACTTCCTCGCCCGCGTAACGGCTGGCCAAACCGCACATGGTTTCGCGCGGCCATTCGCCGGACAGGTCGATTTCCGTACCCTGGTAGCTGACCTTAAGGGTGCCGCAGGCAGCCTCAGCCGCCGCCTTGATGAAGCCTTNNTCGATTTCCGTGCCCTGGTAGCTAACCTTCAGCGCGCCGCACGCAGCCTGAGCCGCAGCCTTGATGAAGCCTTCGGTCAGCTCCATCATGCCGTTTAAGTCGGAGAACGCCTGGTAGGCCT
>DJEE01000022.1:2927-4769 GCA_002431805.1 Eggerthellaceae bacterium UBA5906 | reverse complement strand
ATGGTGGTGAACTCGGGGTTGTGGTACGGGTCCATACCCTCGTTGCGGAACTGACGGCCGATTTCGAACACCTTTTCGAAACCGCCCACCAGCAGGCGCTTCAGGGGCAGCTCAGTGGCAATGCGCAAGAAGTAATCGCGATCAAGCGCGTTGAAGTGCGTGACGAACGGCTTGGCGTTCGCGCCGCCTAAGATGGGGTGCAAAAACGGCGTTTCCACCTCGTAGAAGCCCTGTTCTTCCATGTAGCGGCGGATGGCAGCCACAATTTTGAAGCGCTTCTCGAAAACCTGCTTCACCTCGGGGTTCATAACCAGGTCAACGTAGCGCTGGCGATAGCGCGTTTCCTTGTCGGCCAGGCCGTGGAACTTCTCGGGCAGCGGGCGAATGGATTTGCTGAGCAGCTCGAACGTGGTAACGGCAACGGAAAGCTGGCCACGGCGCGTGCGCATCATGGTGCCTTCCACGCCAATCCAGTCGCCCACGTCGAGGTCCTTCAGGCGGCCAAACGCTTCCTCGCCCAACTCGTTGATGCGGCAGAACAGCTGAATGTCGCCCGTAGCGTCGCGCAGGCCCAAAAAGGCAATTTTGCCCTGCACGCGCTTGGACATGATGCGGCCTGCAACCTTTACCGCGTCTTCGGTGGAAGCGCCGTCTTCCAGATGGGCGTACAGCTGCTCCAGGTCGGCCAGGTGGTGGCTGTAGTTAAACGCATGGCCATACGGGTTCTCGCCCGCGTCAAGCATGGCCTGGCGCTTTGCCTTGCGCACCTCAATGGGGTCGTCTTCAATAACTTCAGGGGTGTTGCTCATGGTTGTTCCCTAGTGTTCGATGGCCAGGATCTTCATCTTGATGACGCGACCGGTGGGGCCGGTGGTCTCAATCTCGTCGCCCTTCTTGTGAGCCAGCAGCGCCGCGCCCACCGGGGACTCGTTGGAAATCTTGCCCGCATGGCTGTCAGCCTCGGCAGCGCCCACGATGGTGAACACGCGCTCGCGACCAGCCATATCAACGGTAACGGTGGAACCGATGTGCACGGAGTTAGACTTCTTCGGGGTTGCAACAACGGTAGCCTCACCCAGGATGCGCGTGATCTCGGCGATGCGAGCTTCCATCATGCCCTGCTCATTTTTCGCGTCGTCGTACTCGGAATTCTCGGAGATGTCGCCGAATTCGCGTGCAACCTTGATGCGCTCGCCCACCTCAGCGCGCTTTTCGGTTTCCAGGTAATGCAGCTCTTCTTCCAGCTGCTGCTTGCCTTCGGGCGTCAAAATGTAGTTGTCAGCCATGTTATTTCCAATCTATACGAAAAAGCGGCATGCGCCGAGCCGCAGCCCGTCACGCATACCGCATTACAACCTGTAAAGCCGCGAGCTATTCGCTCTTCTTGCGAGCAGCCGTAGTGGTCTTCTTCTTGGCCGGCTTCTCGTCTTCCTCTTCTTCGACCTCTTCGACTTCCTCGGCCTCGTCCTTCTTGTCGTCGGACATGCCCTCGCGCAGGTTCTTCACGGTTTTGCCCAGAGCGCTACCAAGCTTTGGCAGGTTCTTCGGGCCGAAGATAAGCAGAATCACCACAAGGATGATCAGAAGCTCAGGTACACCCATACCCAGAAATTTCATGTGTCCTCCAAGTACTCGCCCTTAAGGCCTTTAGAACAGGCCAGTTATTGCAACGCCGGACACTGTACCACACCTGCTGATATATGACATACCTTCGATGAAAAGCACATGCAGCCCGCGCCGCCCCACCTTCGAGCGCATCGCGCCCGCCTGACATGAAAAAGGCCCGGTGCGAACACCGAGCCTGACCATGCAATGGTCGGGATGACAGGATTTGAACCTGCG
>DJEE01000022.1:0-2891 GCA_002431805.1 Eggerthellaceae bacterium UBA5906 | reverse complement strand
TCCCGAACGCAGCGCTCTACCAAGCTGAGCCACATCCCGATGCCGCTTTCGCAGCGACGGATATGTTACCACAACGCACCGCCAAGCGGGACAACTTTTTTTGGAAAAATTTCCCTAGCGCTTGATACTCGACAAAATGCCTGGTCGCGCTTGGGGCTTCGGCAAGTAGATAAAGCGCGGCTCGAAATCGAACAGCTCGTCGGTGGAAACAACGGGGCTTACCGTGATGCATTTTTTCATGCACGCGTCCACGCACAAGTTGCACTGCACGCATTCGGCGCACGAAAACTCAAGGAAGCTGCCGCCGTCAGGCGTGCCGTCGGCGTTGGGGCTTGGCTTGATGGAGCTTTTCTTCAGCGCACCGGTGGGGCAAAACACCGCGCACATGCCGCAGGAGTTGCATGCGGATATGTCGATGTCCACCCTGCCGAATAGGCGCGTTTCCACCTGCGGCTCAACCGAGGCGCCCAGGCGGTCCATGGCGTCAAGCACCGTGGAGCGACGGCGTTCGCTGAACTGCGGCAACGTGCCCGAATCGGTGGCGCCAAGCTGCTCGCGCAGCGTGGCCGCCTTCTTTTGCATGCCAAGGTTTTTGCGGATGACCATCTCCGCGGTTTTGCCGGCAGCGTTTGCCGTCCACGACGTGGCGTTGGTGAAGAACCCTCGGCGCGCCTCGCCTAGCAGACTGTACGCGTCGGCAAGCGCGCAGCCCTCGGGGAATTCCGACGCGCGGCGCACCACGGCCGGCGCACCCTGCGCCTGCATAAGGGAGTTGGCCGACGCCACCGTTGCGTCAACCCCGGCCGACGTGGCGCGGTACTTGCACGTGGAGCAATCGCCGTCCACCAGCACCACATCGCGTGCACCGGCGGCCGCCAGCGGCAGCAGCAGGCTTTCGTCTACGCGGGCCATGCACGGCACCTCGGCGTAGGTATGCGGGTCGGCAATGCCTTTCGAAGAGATGCGCGCACAGGCGATCACCGCGCAATCGCCCAGATGGGAAAGTGATTCCGCCGCCGCCTGCACCAGTGCTTCGTCCATGGGCGCAAGCGGCACCAACGCTTCGGTGGGGCACACCGTGGTGCACGCGCCGCAGGCAACGCAAGATTTGTAATCAACGCTCAGCACGTTGTTATGAATGGCGATGGCGTCCGCAAGGCACGCATCCTGGCACTTGTGACACGATGCGTTGCGGTTGCGCACGGCAACGCAGCGCTTCGGCACCGGCAAAACCGCCTTGTCCTCAAGCTCTTCCGCCACTTCGATGATATCGGCAATGTTTGGCATACGCTCCCCCCGAAGCCCAGTGTTTCCTATGCCCCTGCAAGATGCTTGCAGCTTACCGCGAACGCGCGAAGCAGGCGAGCACGCTTGCCCGCTTCAACGAAACGTCAAGGTTTGCCCACACGCTAATCGCGCGCCTGGTCCTGCACGATGCGCTCAAGCGCCGCAAGCTCTTCGGGCGTGTTCGCGTTGACGAAGCACCCGCCCATCGGCTCGGCCGCCAACACCTTTTCCTGCGGGAACTGGCATACGTTCACCTTGTCGAAAAAGATTTGCGCGCGTTTGTCGCCACGATCAAGCGCTTCGCGCACGGCAGATAGACAGCCCATGCGCCGGTATATGGCGTGGAACGGCTCAAACCCGTGCTTGTTCACGGGAACCACCACGTCGGCGCCCGTTTTCACCATCTCAAGCGCTTCGGCTATCACCAGCGAGGGCGATGCGAACACCATATCGCACGCCACCACAGCAACAAGCGGGTTGCGCGCCGCACGCAGCGCCGTGTACAAGCCCGGCAGCGCGCCGCGCTCGTTTACAGCATCGCACACCAGCTGAATGTGCAGCTGAGGGTATTCCGTATGCAAAAACGCCAGGTTTTCGGGCTCGTTTGTGGTGATGATAAGCTCATCGGCAACGGGCGCAAGACGCTCAACAAGCCTGCAGATAAGCGGCCGACCGCAAAACGGCACCGTGGCCTTGCTGCGACCCATGCGACGGCTTTCTCCACCCGCCTGGATGACCAGCGACACGTGCGGGCGTGCAAACGTGCGCTCGATGTAATCGGCCAGGCCCGCTACGTCGTTGATGCCGAACGCGGGTATGCCGTAAATGCCAGCCGCCTCAACCGCAGCGGGAATGTCGGTGACCACCGCAACCGTAGAGGCTGTGGGCATCTTGTTGGAGATGTCGCCGTGGTCGGGATGCTGCTGGGCGAACTCGGCCTCTTCTTCGGTGCTTGGCTTGGAAGCAACGGGGTGGTCGGCTGGGTCAATCTCGGCCGCATGCGGAATGCCGTTGCGACCGAACTGCGTGAAATCGGTGCCTAACGCCCAGCCCTTGCGCGCCCCTTCGGCAAACACCTCGGCCGTGCGGGCATCGGCGGCGTTGCCGGCGCGCATGATTTCAATGGTGGGCAGGCCGCTTTTGCGATACCCCTCAACAATGACAACGTCGTGGCCGGGCATGCTGGCCACGATGTCCGCGCACTCCAGCTCGCCTTCGGTGGTTTTGATGCGCGCCATTTGCCCCGGGCACGCGATAACGGTTTCGCTGGCGCCGGCATGGCGGTGACGCCACGAATCTTTGCCGGGGATGTCAATGTCAAAGCCAACGTGACTGTGGTGCTTCACGCTGCCAACATCGAAACCGCGGCCCACCAGCTCGGCGATGAGCTTTTCGATGAGCGTGGTTTTACCCGAGTTATGGCGCCCGACAATGGAAACGGCAGGGCTGGGAAAATCATTCATGTGCACTATCCTTTCGCGTGCGAAAGTATAGCATGAGCCCGTGGGGCGACAACAAGGCTTACGCCTGTGCAGGAAAGGAAAGGCGCACCTGCGTAACCGCTCTCGGAATCTGCCATCATTTTAGCTACAATGATGGCATCT
>DJEE01000121.1:284-4980 GCA_002431805.1 Eggerthellaceae bacterium UBA5906 | reverse complement strand
CACCATGCGATGCCCGCGCCAAGATACCCGCCGCGTGCAGCAAGTTCAGAGGGTATGAACAGGTTATCGGTTGCATCGGGTGCAGCCTCCGGCGTAAACAGCGCAAGCAAAGAAAGCAAGGCCACGAACACCATCGCAAGGCCGATGCCCACACGCAGCGGCACGCCTTCCTTTTCCACACGCACCAAGCACGCTGCCCCAATTGCCACGAGCACAAACGGGAGCAAGTAGGCGCCAAGCCCCAAGCACAGATGCAACGCCTGGGACACGAACGACGTTATGACGGCGTTCGTGGGAATAACGGCGGCAACGAACAGCACAACGCCAAGCAGGGAAACGACAACGCCCGTGATGTCTCGCTTTGTGCGCTCGTCGAAAATGCGCGGCTCAGGCTGCGGTTGTGATGCTGCAGCCTTTTTACCAGCCTTCTTTTGCGCGGGGCTTGCAGCTTTTTGCTTGCTCTGCGTGCTTTTCTTAGCAGGTGCCTTTTTCGCCGATTGTTTGTTCGAGGCAGCTCGGGCCACGCCCTCCCCTTTCCGTTCGTACCGCGTGCGGTTTCTCATAACAACGAGCACCCGCGCAAAAACGTGCGAGTGCTCGCATTCGTACCATGATATGCAAAACGCTTACACGTCAAGCAGATTGACCACCGTCATGGGACGGGTTTTCGTGCGCTCCCATAGCAGGGAGAGCAGCGCATCACGTGCGGCTTTCTTCAGTTCCTTGCCCGAAGCGCCCTTTGCGAGTGCCTTGGTCATGGCGCTTTTCACGCTCTTCTCGCACTCGGACACCAGGTAGTTGTCGTCACCACCGGTGATGCCGTGCATTTCCACGCTTACGTTGCCAACAACGGATTTCTTACGCGACGACACCGCAACGGCAACGGCGGCAAAACCTTGCGAGCCAAGAGCCGTGCGCTCCTCAAGCACCTGCTCGGATGTGTCGCCCACCGAAAGGCCGTCAACGAACACGATGCCGGATTGCACGGTTTCGCCATGCTTGACGCCCTTGGTGGAAAGCTCAAGGCTTTCGCCGTTTTCACAGATGAACACGTTCTCAGGAGGAATGCCCACCGCTTCAGCCAAACGCGCATGCGCGCGCAGATGAGTAGCTTCGCCATGCACCGGCATGAAAGCCTTCGGCTGCACGATGGTGAGCATAATCTTCAGCTCCTCGGCCGATGCGTGGCCGGAAACGTGCACGCGCGCACGAGACTTGTCCCACACGTCCGCTCCGATTTTCGCGAGGCTGTTCACAACCTTCGTAACAGCCTTCTCGTTGCCCGGCACAGGCGTTGCGGAAATGATGACGGTATCGCCCTGCTCCATGGAAATGGTTTTATGCTCGCCGGCGGCAATACGCGCAAGCGCGGAAAGCGGCTCACCTTGGCTGCCCGTGCACATGATGACCACCTGCTCGGGCGGGATGCCCTTCAGGTCGTATGCATCGATGATGTCCTGGTCGGCAATGTTCAGGTAACCAAGTTTGCGAGCAATGTCGGTGTTCTGCACCATCGAGCGGCCCGTCACAACAACCTTGCGGCCGTTAGCCACCGCGGCATCGCAGATTTGCTGCAAACGGTGGATATGGCTTGCAAACGAAGCGACGATAACGCGCCCTTTAGCCTGCGAGATAACGCGCGACAGCACCTTGCCCACCTCGGCCTCGGAAGGCGTGAAGGTTGGATTTGTGGCATTCGTGGAGTCCGACATCATAAGGTCGACGCCCTCGCTAGCAAAACGAGCCAGCGCGCCGAAATCGGTGTGTACGCCGTCGATAGGCGTTTGGTCAAGCTTGAAGTCGCCCGTGTGCAGAACGTTGCCGGCGGGGCTGCGGAAAAACACGCCCACGGCACCGGGAATGGAGTGGTTCACCGCGAAGAACTCCGCCGTGATGCAACCGAGCTTCACCGTGTCGCCCGGCTTGATTTCAACAAGCTTGGCGTTTTTGATGCGATGTTCTTTGAACTTGCCCTCAATCAGGCCTAACGTCATTTTCGTGCCGTAAATGGGGACCTGACGGTCTAGGTCTTTAATAAGATACGGCAAAGAGCCGGTGTGGTCTTCGTGGCCGTGCGTGATAACAATGCCGCGCAGCTTATCGGCATGCTGCAGCACGTACGTGTAATCAGGCAAAATCAAGTCAACGCCAGGATGGTTGTCATCAGGGAACATCAGGCCTGCGTCGCCAAGCACCATGTCGCCCTTGCATTCGAACACCGTCATGTTCTTGCCGATGGCGTCAAGACCGCCCAGCGGAATGATTTTCAGCGTTGCCTGCTTGTCTTTTTTCGGCGATTCGAACGAACGCTTCTTTTGGGAATGGGAGCGCTTGTGCCCCTCGCCCTTGCCTTCCTTCGAAAGCTTGGGACGCTCAAGATCAAGCTTCACGTGCTTGACCGATTGCGTGCTCTTGCTGCCGCCATCAGCGCGCGAAGAAGCGTTGCGCTGGGGGCGCTTGTCGTTTTGTGTCATGTTTTGTTTTCCTTACTGCCTGCGCAGCTTGAAAGAGCGGTGACAAAACCGCCCTTTCAAGCGTATCCCGGCTAGAGGACGCCGACCTCGCGCATAGTGCGCTCAAGCTCGGCAGACTGCTCAGCCGTGGCATCCACCAGCGGCAAGCGCACGCCGCCAACGGGGAAGCCGGAAAGCTTCAAAGCCTCTTTTACCAGGATGGGGTTCGCTGTCTTGAACAGCCCTTCCATGAGGGGCATCAAACGCTCGTTCGCTGCTGCAGCTTCTTCCCACTTGCCCGCAGCGCACAGTTCGACGATTTCCTTCATGCGAGAAGGAGCAACGTTGCCGATTGTGGAAATAACGCCGACGCCACCCAATTTCATAATGTCGTAGGTAGCGGAATCGTCGCCCGAGTACACGCAGAAACCTTCCGGCGCACCGTCGACGATTGCCTTTACCTGATCGAAGTCGCCGGAAGCCTCTTTCACGGCAACAACGTTATCGAATTCGCGCGCAAGACGCAGCGTGGTTTCAGCCTTCATGTTCACCACGCAGCGGCCCGGGATGTTGTACAGGATGATGGGCAGCTCAACGGACTTGGCAATGGTTGCGAAATGCTGGTAAATGCCCTCTTGCGGAGGCTTGTTGTAGTACGGAACCACGCACATAAACGCGTCCACGCCTAGCTTTGCCACGTCGCCGGCAAAGTTCACCGTGTCGGCCGTGCAGTTGTCGCCTACGTTAGCGATAACGGGAATACGGCCGTCAACAGCGGAAACAACAGCTTTGAACAGCTCGATTTTGCCCGGGTAGAACACCGTAGGGCTTTCGCCGGTGGTGCCGTTAATGATAAGCGAGTCTGCGCCGCCCTTGACCAGGCGATCGGCAAGCTCCTGAGCACGATCAAGGTCGAGCTCGAGGTTTTCCTTCATGGGCGTGACCATGGCCGGAATCATGCGGCCGAAACGAGGCTGCTCCATCGTTGGCACCTTTCTGTACAAGCACACGCGCTTTCGCATGTGCCCCGATTGCTAAATTCAACAGTCTTGTATTATGCCACGGCACCCCGAAGGGTGCCGTGAAGTCTACTAAATTGTCACGCGAGCGTGCCCGGAAGCTGGGCTAAGCCATAAAGTTCTCGAGTCCGACGATCAAGCCCTCGCGCTCACCGACGCTGCGAATGCCCAGCAGCACACCGGGCATGTACGACGTGCGGTCCCAGGAATCGTGGCGGATGGTAAGCGTTTGGCCCATGGAGCCGAACACCACTTCCTGGCTTGCGACATAGCCCATCGAACGCACGGAGTGCACCGGAACGCCGCTGATGAGCGCACCGCGCGCACCTTCGGCACCGGCAATCTCGGTTTCCTTGCCCGGAGCGGCGCTCACGCGGCCGTCGCGCGCTTCGGAAATGATTTCGGCCGTGCGCACGGCGGTACCGGAAGGAGCATCCTTTTTATTGCAGTGATGGAACTCCAGCACTTCCGCCTCGGGGAAAAACGGAGCAGCCGCTTTTGCGAACTGCATCATAAGCACCGCGCCCGTGGTAAAGTTCGGCGCATAGAACAGGCACGTGCCTTTCGGCGCAAGCGCAGAGAGCTCTTGCAGCTTTTCGTTCGAAAGACCCGTAGTGCCCACGACGCTGTCGATGCCCGCCGGAAGCGCGGCACGCAGGTTGCCCTCAACCACGGAAGGCTGTGTGAAGTCGACCAGCACGTCAAACCCACCTGCGGCAACGGCATGCTCTACGGTTTCGTACACGGCAAACGCATCGGAGGAACCGTGCGGGTCGATGCCGGCAGTTACCTGCATGTCGTCAGCAGCGGTAACTGCGTCAACGACCGCAGAACCCATGCGTCCGGCAAACCCTGAAACAGCAACGTTAATCATGTGGTACTCCTTTACCTAAAAACGGCGACCCGACAACGCGGGCCGCCGTATCAACTACGCTACGCTCAAGCTTATTGGACATCGTGACGACGACGCGGGGTGCGGTTTGCACGCCCCGGGCGCACGTCGCGCTCGCCGCGGCCTTCGCGCTTGCCACCTTCGCGGTGGTCGTGGCCATGGCGCTCACCACGCGGAGCCGGAGCGCTGCCCTCAGGGGCGTCGGGCTTGTCAAGACGGTCGAGGGAAATCTTGCCCGTCTTCGGGTCAACCTCAAGCACCTGCACCTTCACGGTATCGCCCATGGACAGCACGTCTTCAACCTTGCCAACGCGGCCGTTGGCCACACGGGA
>DJEE01000121.1:0-227 GCA_002431805.1 Eggerthellaceae bacterium UBA5906 | reverse complement strand
GCAGGCCGTCTTTGCCAGGAGTCAGCTTGATGAAGGCGCCGAAATCCTTAATGCCGACGACTTCGCCCTCGTAGATTTCACCAACTTCAGGCTCTTTGACGATGCCAAGGATCATGGCCTTGGCAGCATCGCCAGCCGGACCCTCAACGGCAGCGATGTGGATGGTGCCGTCTTCCTGGATGTCGATCTGCGCGCCGGTTTCCTCCTGGATGCCGCGGACAACCTTG
>DJEE01000148.1 GCA_002431805.1 Eggerthellaceae bacterium UBA5906 | reverse complement strand
AAGTACACGTATTTCGCGTCGGTGGCCAAAAAGGAAGGCTACGAGCAGATCGCCGAGATTTTCCGCAAGACGTCGGCCAACGAGCAGTATCACGCCAAGATGTGGCTGCGCGAGCTTGAGGGCATCGGTACCACGGCAGAGAACCTGACGGCCGCTGCTGAGGGCGAGAACTTCGAGTGGACCGACATGTACGACGGCTTCGCGAAAACCGCCGAGGAAGAAGGCTTCCCCGAGCTAGCCGAGAAGTTCCGCCAGGTTGGTGCCATCGAAAAGCACCACGAAGAGCGCTACCGCGCGCTGTTGCACAACGTGGAAACCGCGCAGGTGTTCGAAAAGAGCGAGGTCAAGGTATGGGAATGCCGTAACTGCGGCCACATCGTCGTAGGCACGAAGGCTCCCGACGTATGCCCCGTATGCGGACACCCGCAGGCATACTTCGAGATCACGGCCGAGAATTTCTAAGCCTGGGACGCCTTAGCGCAGGCGCTCTATCCGAACCGAGGATTTTCAGTATCGCGCGACATGCACAGCTCGATGCCAAGCGGCCCGCTGCCAAACAAGCAGCGGGCCGTTTTTTCGTGTTCCGATAAGCACGCGCGTCACACATCAACGCCAGATAGCAAGCCCCTGCCGCCCTAACGCACTCCAAGTCATCCTTCGGCCATCAAAAGTCGATACGTTTGTGTTTTAATGGCCGCACGTCAAGTAGAAGACCAGCGGACAACTGCATTTACCCAGGTCAAAAGCTTCCCGCTTTTGCGTCCATGCAGCCAAACCGCATTAAAACACAAACGTATCGACTTTTCGCGACTCGAACCGAGATGTGACAGAGGGTCGAGTGTGACAGAGGGCGGGTGAGTTGTCGCGTTTTTCGCCTAGATAGCCGACCGCTGTCTGCGACCACCCCACCACGCATTCGGCACCGCACGGAACACCCGAGAGCAAAGACACTTCGTTTCGCTGAAGTGCGCCGCACGCAAAAAAGGGCCGCCCCTTCGGGACGGCCCTTTTTTGTGCATATAGCGAACTTCGTGCTAGTCTACGTCAATCTTGCAAACCCAGCCGTGCTTGTCCTCAAGCGCGCCGTCTTGGATACCGACGAGCGTTTCGCGCAGCTTCTTCATGACCGGGCCAATTTCGGTGCAACCAGCCGGGAAGGTAACTTCCTGATCAGCGCCGTACACCTTGTTGTCAATCTGGCCAACCGGGCTGATAACGGCAGCCGTGCCACACAGGCCGCATTCCACGAACTCGCCGCCAGCAACCTCTTCCCAGGTCACAAAGCGCTCGTCGACGGTCATGCCCAGATCCTGCGCCACCTGCACCAAGCTGCGACGCGTGATGGACGGCAAGATGGAATCGGTGTGAGACTTCGGCACCACCAGCGTGCCGTCTTCCTTCACGAACAGGATGTTCGCGCCGCCCGTTTCCTCAATGTAGGTGCGGCTTTGGGAATCCAGGTACACGTTCTCGGCGTAGCCGCTGCGATGCGCTTCCATGGTGGGGCGCAGCGACATGGCGTAGTTCAGACCGGCCTTGATGTTGCCGGTGCCGTGCGGTGCGGCGCGGTCATACTCGGACACGCGCAGCTTGATGGGTTTCAGGCCGCCCTTGAAGTACGGGCCAACGGGCGTGACCAGAATGCGGAAGGTGTACTCAGGCGCAGGAGCAACGCCGATAACCTCGCCGGAACCAATCATGAACGGACGCACGTACAGCGTGGCGCCGGAACCGAACGGCGGCACGTATGCGGCATTGGCCTTCACAACCTGCTTGACGGCCTCAACGAACTTGTCCTTCGGGAAGCCCGGCATCTCAAGACGCTGAGCGGAGTTGAACATGCGCTCGGCGTTCATATCCGGACGGAAGCATACGATGGAGCCGTCCTCGGTGGTGTAGGCTTTCAGACCCTCGAAGACTTCTTGGCAGTAGTGGAAAATACCGGCGCACTCAGAAAGACGCAGGTCATGGTCGGTGGTCAAGCCGCCCTCATCCCACTGCCCGTCCTTCCAATGGGCCTCGTAGCTGTAGTCGGTCTGATGGTAGCCAAAGTCCAGGCTGCCCCAATCAAGATCTTTCTTCTCGACCGTCATCGTGATGCTCCTTCTAAAAGACGTGCAAGTAATGCTAATGAACCACTTTACACCCAAAACCCGGCGGAAACGGGGACTATCTGACGCGATGGCGAGTGTTTCACGCGAACGATACGCGAATTAACACAACGGAAACAATCGGCGAAGGAGCAGCTACGCATGCTCTTGGGGCTCCAGTTTCGCCAGAAACTGCTCGCGCATAGTGGGACCCGTGTATGTGCAGCCGTGTTTGCGCTCCCACTTGCGCAGCATATCCGGGTCGCTTTCCTGGCGTGTGATGCGCTCAAGAACCTGGGCTAAGCCCACGCACTCGGCGATAGTCTCGCGCTGCTTTGCATCGAAAAGCTGGGCATGTTCCTCAAGCTGGGCAGCGAAGTCATACAGATACCAAGCGGAGTTGTCCGTGATGCTAGGCTGATCTTTCGGGCATGTAAACGCGCCGCCCTCGTTGTCAAGGCCGATAAGCTCCCAGTTCTGCACCATGCGCGGCGACAACTTGCCCTCGGCAATGAGTTTGCGAACGGAATTGCCCAGCTGCATGTACTTGCTTGCCAGCTTCAGCGAATACATCAGGAATTTAATTCGACCTCCAAGCCCAATCATGTGCGCTCCTTGCGTGTTTGCGGCGAATACATCACCCGCATGGTACCAACACCGCCGCAGCGATACCGTACCAAGCGCGCGCCGTGCACGGCGCCGTTGCCAAACCGTTGCAATGCGCGACATACTACACGCACAGCCGAACCATAAGCTCCGGGATGGCAAAACGCGATACGTTTGGATTCTAATGGCTTCCTGCGGAATAGCGCAGTTTGGCGCGAAGCTGCGACCTGGGAAAACGAAAAGTCCTCGCAGTCCCATACTTGCGCGGTTCCGATTAAAATCCAAACGTATCGCGTTTTTGGGCTAGGCGGTGTGCGGGCAGCGCGTTTGGCACTTTGGCTCGCACGTGGCAACTCACCTGACCCCGTCACGCTCCGCCACGCAAAGCGGCCCCCTTCCGCTTGGAGACCTTCCTGTTGCAAGGGGTTTGGGGGAAGGAACGTCTCCAAGCGGAAGGGGGCCGCCCGAAAGGGAGCCGCACGCCGGGCTGCGGGGC
>DJEE01000076.1:1468-3451 GCA_002431805.1 Eggerthellaceae bacterium UBA5906 | reverse complement strand
CGGAGCTGCGGAAGGTTCTGGAAGAGCCTTTTAATATCAACATCGTGCAGAAGCCCTCTATCCCGGTGATGCCGGACTTCAAGGGCAAAAAGATCCTGCTGGTGGAAGACAACGAGCTGAACCGCGAGATTGCCGTTGAGATTTTGCGGTCCGTGCACTTTGACGTGGAATGCGCACGCAACGGCGTTGAAGCGCTGCAAGCCGTGCAGGGCAACAAACCCGGGCATTTCGATTTAGCGCTCATGGACATCCAAATGCCCATCATGGACGGTTATGAGGCCACACGCAGCATCCGCAAGCTTGACCCCGCACGCGCAAGCCTACCCATTTTCGCCATGACAGCGAACACATTTGAGGAAGACAAGCATCGCGCCGAGCAGGCGGGCATGAACGGCCATATTTCCAAGCCCATCGAAATTCCGGCGCTTATCGCAACGCTTGAGAACGTCTTCGCCTAATCATTTTCTGCTGAGCAAGCCGTTACATGACGTTTCGGTGACGCTGCCCTAGCAAAGCGCTGCTAGTTCGCTGCGCTTTGCTAGGATTATCCGCTGCTATGTTTCAATCCGTTGCACATATTTACCATCATCGCGTACGCGTAGATGCGCAGCACATGCACATGCCGTGCATCGTGCAGCCTGCGCCTACCCCGCTCTCCTCCATGCTCATTTGATAACGCAGCGAAAATCGCATTCGCAATCGCAAGCTATCATATTTGGAGGATGTTTTGACTCAGCAAGCTTCCACCACTGCGCGCCAGGTTCGCATAACCGGCGTGGTGGTGTTCGGCGCGTTTCTTGCGCTGCTCAACCAGACGGTCATGTCGCCCGCGCTGCCCGTTATCATGAACGATTTTGCCATCGATGCGTCAACTGCCCAGTGGATTATGTCCATTTACCCGCTGGTCAGCGGCATTATGGTACCCATCTCGGCGTACCTGATCGACCGCTTCTCAACACGTGCGCTGTTTTTCGCCGCAACGGGCGTGTTTGCCGCAGGCACGGCGCTGTGTGCCGCCGCACCCACATTTTTCCTACTCATCTGCGGACGCGTGCTGCAAGCGGCTGCATCGGGCGTTTTGCTGCCGTTGGTTTCCGTGGTTCCCATGCTGGTGTTTCCCGTGGAAAAGCGCGGGACGGCCATGGGCATGGCAGGCATCGTTATGTCGGCCGGTCCGGCAATCGGGCCTGTGGTGGGCGGCGCCATCATCGACTCATACGGTTGGCGCGTAACGCTTGGCTGCATTGTGCCGCTGGCGCTGGTGGTGCTGCTGTGCGGCGTGTTTTTGCTGGAAAACGTGGGCGAAACGAAGCGCCCACACCTTGACGTTGTCTCTGTTATTTTGTCCACCGTGGCGTTCGGCGGTCTGCTGTACGGGTTTTCCAGCGCGTCAACACTAGGATGGACAAGCCCTGCTGTGCTTGGGTGCATCATCGCAGGCGTGGTGTGCTTGGCCCTGTTCGCAAAACGCCAGCTTTCGCTTGAAGAGCCGCTGCTTGACCTGCGTTGCTTGAAAGCAAGCAACTTCCGCGTGGCAGCAATCGTGGTCACCCTTATCAATGCCGCATGCCTGGTTACCAACACTATTCTGCCCATCTTGCTGCAAACAGCCATGGGCGCCTCGGCGCTTGAAACCGGTATCGTTATGCTGCCGGCCGCTGCCGTGGGCATCCTTATCAGCCCCATATCCGGCGTGGTGTTCGACAAGTTCGGACCGCGCGGTATTTCCGTTGGCGGCCTTGCGCTCATGACCGCGTCCCTGTTTGCCTTGTCGCGCATGGGCGCCGATTCATCCATCGTGCTAGTGGCAGTGCTGTGCGCCGCGCAGGCCTCGGGCCAGGCGCTTGCGAACATGCCCGTGAACACCTGGGGCGTCAACGCGCTTGAAAACAGCATGATTGCACACGGCAACGCCATCGCCAACACCGGCCGACAGGTTGCCGGCGGCTTAGGGACGGCCATCATCGTCACTATCATGACCAC
>DJEE01000076.1:772-1380 GCA_002431805.1 Eggerthellaceae bacterium UBA5906 | reverse complement strand
GCAACTGCGCAGGCAACCGTAGCGGGCACGAGCGCCGCGTACCTGGTGTGCTCGGCAATCGGCTTAGTTGCCCTGGTTTTCGGCATCGTGAAAATCCGCGAGCCGAAAGGCGCACGTAAGCAGCCGCATATCGTGCGCGACAACGCAAAGGAAACAAAAGCATAGTTAAAACCGCGCTCAGCACAAAAAATGCCCGCACGACGCAATGCCGTGCGGGCATTTTGCTGTGAGCAAAGCTTGCAAGACGCTGAATGCTACGAACGCCTCACGATGTTTGAAATGGCCTTGATAAGTTTGTCCGAGTCGATGGGCTTGGCTAAATGCTCGTTCATGCCCGCCTCGCGCGAACGGCGCCTGTCGTCGGCAAAAGCATTCGCGCTCATGGCAACAAGGGGGATGTTCGCAGCATCGGGGCGCTGCATGGCTCGAATGGTGCGCGCAGCCTCGTAGCCGTCCATGTTCGGCATCATGATATCAAGGATAACCAGGTCGAACGTGCCCGGCGCTGCTGCGGCAAAAGCATCAACGGCCTGCTTGCCGTCCCATACGCACGTAACGTTTGCGCCCGCGTCCGTAAGGATGAACTCCGCAATCTCACGGTTCAGCTC
>DJEE01000076.1:517-725 GCA_002431805.1 Eggerthellaceae bacterium UBA5906 | reverse complement strand
GTTCAGCTCGTTGTCTTCGGCAAGCAAAATGTTCATGCCTTGAAGCGATATCGCTTCGCCCGCCGCATCATCGGCAACGGGCAGTGCGGCATGCTCGTCTACGATAAAAGGCAGCGTGATCACATAGGTGGTGCCCACGCCCAGCTCGCTGGTAAACTCGATGGTTCCTCCCATGTGCTCAACCAGCTGCTTGGCGATAACCGTGCCA
>DJEE01000076.1:0-426 GCA_002431805.1 Eggerthellaceae bacterium UBA5906 | reverse complement strand
TCCCGCGTAAACGGCTCGAACAGGTGCTCCTGGAACTCCTGGCTCATGCCAATGCCCGTATCGGCAACCGTGATGCGATACGTTGCAACGCCGTTTTCAAACGAGACTTCCTCGCACGTCAAGCGAACCGTGCCGCCTTCTTTGTTGTACTTCACCGCATTGCCCGCGATGTTCATAACGAACCGTTTCACATGCAGTTGGCTTGCCAGCACCACCGGGTGCTCAACGCCGCTATGGTCGCACACGATGGTAACGTGCTTCTGTTCGGCCATGCGCTCAAGCACCTCGCACATCTCGTCAAGCAGCGCGCATAAGTTGCAGGGACGCACATCAAGCTCGATTTCGCTGTTTTCCAGCTTGCTCATGTCAAGCACTTCGTCAACAAGCTCCAGCAATATGCCCGACGCATTCCAAATTTTCCTGCGC
>DJEE01000100.1 GCA_002431805.1 Eggerthellaceae bacterium UBA5906 | reverse complement strand
CATGCCTATATAGTGCAAATTGTTCTTTAGTGCCCAAACGCATGTTTCAGGATCAAACATATGCCCACGCGTCAGCACGCATGCATAGTCACCGGGGTTCGCGGCGATATTCTCAAGCCCGTCGAAATTGCCGCCATCAAGCAGCACGCGCCGCGCGTTCGGGAAGCGCTCTTCCGAAATGTACGCGGAATCGTAGTCGACGGCCACCACGTCGAAGCCGACATGATGCGCCAGCGCCGCCACCTCGGCCGACGCGTCGGTCGCGCCAAGCAGCCACACGCGCACCTTGCTAAACAGCGGAACGGAAAGCCACGTGAGCCCGTCGAACTGCTCGGTATGCATGGCCGGGCCGCGCGTGACGTCCTTCATTTGGAACACATCGCGCGGGCTAGGCGTGCGCGCCGACACGATTTCCTTGGCGTCGTTACAGAAAAACACCATGCCGGCCCCATCGGCCGAACCAGTGCTGCCGTACTTCTTCGTAACCTCGTTGTCGGCATTGGCTTGCGCCGCTGCCGGGTTGTACGCCACTTTAAAGCCCAGCCACGCCAGGTCACCCTCGTCCACGGCACGCGCGGCACGTTCGAACACCGGCGCATCGGCCGCCGTGAGGGATGCGGACAGCTTGTCCAGGTCAGCGGGAGAAACATACGCATTTCCCTTTAAGGCTTCGGGTGAAAAGCACGGGAAGTCGGCAACAGAAAGCTGCACTGGCTTTACCGCACGCAAATCGGCGGCAATACCCGCCAGCGTTTCCTTCTTCATATGGCAACCTCTCTTTGGCGTTCCATACCCAACGATCGCACGCCGTACAGCGTGCGAAAACTGCGCCTAATGCAGGCTTAGCGCCTTGACGTGCCGCCGCGACGCATCGTATAGCGTCCCTGATACTTGCCCATGGTGCACGGATCGGAAGCGCAGCTGCCCGTTGAGGCGGCCGGCGCAACGTGCACCTTGCCTTCCGCGTCCACACTTACGCGGCCAGCGGCAATCCAACCCAGCACGCGCGGGTACAGCTCGTGTTCCACCTGATGAATGTGCGCTTCTAAGGTTTCCAGCGTATCGGTTTCGGCCACGCGCACCGGCTCCTGCGCCACAATGGGGCCTTTGTCGTAATCTTCGTTGGCAAAATGCACAGTAACGCCCGTGACCTTCACGCCCGCGTTGAACGCGTCGGCGATGGCGTGCGCGCCCTTGAACGACGGCAGCAGCGCCGGATGCAAGTTGAGCACACGATTAGGGAAAGCGTCCAACATAACGGGTGTGACCTTGCGCATGTAGCCGGCCATGACCACGTATTGCGCGCCCGCCTCCTTGAGCGCTGCCACAATCTGCGCGTCGGCCGCTTCGGCGTCGGCGTACTTCTCGCGGTTCATCACCAGAACGGGGATGCCGACCGCCTTCGCGCGCTCGATGCCGTACGCGTCGGGGCGCGACGCCACGCACAGCACCACGTCAACGGGCAAACCCGCGTCCGCCTGGTCGATAATAGCCTGGAAATTCGTGCCACTGCCAGAAAGCAGCACGCCGATCTTCAACTTCTCAGCCACAGCAAGCCTTTCGTTAGGTGGGGTCGCGCAACGTTTCCACGCCGTCTGGCGCATCTGCGCCGCACAGGTACGCACCCGCACCGCGCTTCACCACCAGTTGCAATCCCCATTTTCACGCTATTCTGGTACCAGTATACGCGCAGGCGGCAAGGCTAAAGCCCGCCGCCTGCAAGCGTCATCAAGTATTCAAGTGCAGAAGGCCGAAAGGGAAACAAGATGCCTGCAAGCCGACTATTGCTTATACACCTCACGACGATGGCCTATCTCAATCGCCAACACCACAAGCTCGGCGTCGCGGATTTCACAGAGCACGCGATAGTCGCCAATGCGATAGCGCCACTCCCCTGAGTGGTTTGCCACAAGACCCTTTCCGTGTGCACGCGGGTCTTCGCAGCCGTCGATGTTCTTGAGAAGCCAGGACACGATAACGCGGCGTACTCCGGCATCCATTTTCGACAGCTGCTTATCAGCGCGCTTTGAAAATTCAAGGCGCCACATGTTACAGGTATTTCTTCGCGATATCGGCAGCAGAAATGGTAACCGGATCGGCGTCGAATTCGGCTTTTGCCTCGTTCCACGCCTTCAAGTCAAGTTCGTCCTCTATGCGATCAAGCGCGCAGCGGCGCATGAACTCAGATACGGAGGTGCCAAACGTTTTCGCATAATCGGAAATAAGTTGTTTCTCGCTGCCATCCAGGCGAATGGTCATAGTTGCACTAGACATACCAACCTCCTTAGACTATTTGTAAGACATTGTAGCACAAAACAAGCTGTTTATCGATATCGGAGCCGCCGCTGCCGAGGGCGTCTCTGAAGAAGCCTTGCCTCGAATAGCCCTGTCCGCACCCGCCGTGTTATCATGAGCATGATAACGCACAGGCGTTCGTGCTCATGCGTACGCGAACACGAAAGGGCTCTTGAATAAGAGTGGGTGTAATCCCAGGTCATACGATATGTCTGCCGACAGCTTCGACGATTTTGCATACGAACCGGCTTCCAAGCACGCTTCCGAGGCCCAGCGCAGGCACTACTGGGCCGTGGCCATTGGGCTGCAAGACGTTGACGGGTTGCAGGTTTCCGACTACCTGCACAACCAAGCCGCATCGTATGTTTCCGGCGAAAAGGAGCTCGCAGAAGTTGGGCGGCTTGTGCGCGAGTACCATGCCAGCGGCAATAATGCCACCAAAGA
>DJEE01000113.1:5230-8106 GCA_002431805.1 Eggerthellaceae bacterium UBA5906 | reverse complement strand
TCAGTGCGGCTAAAGCCTGCGCCCAGGGCGCTTGTGGCGGTTTTGCGCTTAGCTGGCACCCGCGATGCGCTGCGCGGCGGCGCGGCCTGCTAGCATGCCGGTTGACCAGGCCCAATGCAGGTTGTAGCCACCGCAGGGCGCATCGACGTCTAGCGCTTCGCCCGTGATGAACAGGCCCGGCACGCTGAGCGCTTCACACGTTTGGGGGCTACATTCGCTTACGGAATAGCCCCCGCGACGCACTTGGCACTGGCGTTCGTCGCCAATGCCTTCCACGGTAAGCGGCAGGCCTTTCAGCGCCGCGGCAAGACGCGGGATGGCGCTTTTCGAAAGCTGATCGGCGGGTTTGACGTCCGCCGTGCGCAAAATGACGCTTGCCACTGCCGGCAACACCAGTCCGTCGCAGAAGCGTTCGGCGCACACGGGGCCATCGAGTAACTGCTGCGTGCGCTTGCGGCGAGCGGCAAGGAAGCGTTCGGCTTGCTGCTCTGGCACGTCGGGGAGAAAATCGATAGCGAGCGTGTCGCCCGGGCGCGCATGGCGCGAGAGGTTGAACACGGCCACGCCCGACACGCCGTAGTCGCGGAACAGCAGCTCACCGCGTTCGGCGGCCACAGGATTTCCGGCGCGTTCGAGCCGCACGATGCAGCGCACGCGAATGTTGTTGAGCTGGCGGGTGAGCTTTGCCGACCTTGCGTCAACGCGCACAGGGCCGAGCACGGGGCGCATGCTTGAGCAAGCAAGTGGCCGGGGCAGCTGGATGCTTGCCGCCGCCCTGCCGCCAACGGCAACGATGACGGCACTTGCGTGAGCAATGGTTTTGTCGGCGAAGCGGATGTTGAAGGGATGGCCGGACGCAGACGGCGCATCGACGCGCACGGCACGCTTAGCCACCTGCACGTCCACGCCAAGCGCCTGGGCGGTTTTGCGCAGCACGTCGAGCACGCTGGTTGCCTTGTTTGCCTGGGGGTACAGGCGGCCCTCCGACTCTTCGCGCACGCACAAGCCCATGTCGGCAAAGCGCTCGAGCACGGGATTTGCGGCGGCTGCGCCGATCCCACCCCCGGCCCCGACACCAGAAGTTGAGCCGCGTTCGGTCGAATGCGCGCGTTGCAGCGCGGCAAATGCGCTGGCAACGAAATTTGCATTGCGGTACAGCTGCGCGTCGATGTGCGCATTGGAGATGTTGCAGCGCCCGTTGCCCGTTGCCAAAATGGAGCGGCCGACGCGTTCGTCATCAGCCTCGAACAAAGCCACGTGCGCCTGCGCGCCTGCGCAACGCAACGTAAGCGCCGCTTCTACGGCAGCCATCAGGCCCGATGCACCGCCACCTATGATTGCGATTGTTTCCATGCCGCCATTATACGGCGAAGCGCCCGTACCGCCAGGCGGCAGCGCGGGCGCTTCAAGGGATACGCTCATTGCGGCAGCGGCTTGCACCTCGCAGCACACGATTGCCAATCGCGCTATAGAGAGTACGCAACGCGCTTTCGGTGCCATTGCCACGAACTCGCTCGTGTTTGCGTTTTAACGAGAATATGGCAAGTACGCCCGCCTCGAACGTTCGCGTTTCCCCAGCTCACAGCGATGCATGAAAAATCGCTACTCGCACGGTTCGCAGCAAAACACAAACACGAGCGAGTTTGCGACAGCACGCGTGCGCGTTTACGCCTTTTTGCGCAAGAAAACGCTCTTTTCGGGCAATTCGTGGATTTCCGTCTTCAGTTCCTCGTCGATGTTGCCGTCGTAAACGTAGTGCTTCGTTTCTTTGCCCACCATGCCGGCGCATAGGAACACCATGAGGATGTTCGGCAGCGCCATGAGGGCATTGGCAATGTCGGTTGCCGTCCAGGCGATGTCGCCGACGCCTACGCCGCCCAAAAAGCCCATGCAAATGTAAAAGCCCAGGTACAGCGGCACCCAACGGCGGCCGAACAGGTACAGCGTGACGCGCTCGCCGTAGTAGCTCCAGCCGATGATGGTGGAATAGGCGAAACACAAGATGCCCAGCATGAGGATGGGCGTGCCGATGTAGGGAATGGTGCCGAACACGGCGTTGGCAAGCGTAGCGCCATTCGAGACGCCGGCGTCTTGGATAAGCGTGGGGTGCGCGCACAGCGACGACACGATAACCAGTGCGCTGACCAGGCAAATTACCACCGTGCACCAGAACGGGCCCGTCATGGCCACAAGCGCCTGACGTGCGGGGTTTTTCGATTCGGCAGCAGAGCTGATAAGCGGCGCCGTGCCTAGGCCGGCCTCGTTGGAGAACAGGCCGCGCGCACAGCCGAACTGCAGCGCCACGATGATGCCGCTGCCCACCGCGCCGCCGAAGGCCGCGCGCGGCGTGAACGCGCACTCGAAGATGAGCGCGAACGCCTCGCCTAGGTAGCCGGCGTTGCACACCAGAATGTAGATGCAGCCCAAAATGTAGGCGCCACCCATGATGGGCACCAGTTTTTCGCAGATGTTGGAGATGGTGCCTAAGCCGCCCATGATGATAAGCAGGGCGCTGCCGCACACGATAGCTGCCACAATCCACGGCTCCACACCGAAGTTCGCCTGCACCACCGACGTGATGGCGCTGGTTTGCACGGCCGAGCCGATGCCGAAAATGGTGAAGCACGCCATAACGGCAAACCAAATGGCCATGAACTTCGCCCACCACGGCACGGTGCCGTCGGGGCGCTTGTAGCGCTGCTCCCACACGTGCATGGCGCCGCCCATCATGTGGCCTTGGCGGTCCTTCACGCGGTACTTCATGGCGGCGTACACCTCGGTATACTTCGTGGCCATGCCCAAAATACCGGTAAGCCACATCCACAGCACGGCACCCGGGCCGCCGGAAAGCACGGCCGTGGCCACGCCCACGATGG
>DJEE01000113.1:5007-5201 GCA_002431805.1 Eggerthellaceae bacterium UBA5906 | reverse complement strand
ACGCCCACGATGGAGCCGGTGCCAAGCGTGGAGGCAAGCGAGGTTGCCATGGCGCCGAAGTTGCTGACGTCGCCCTGCGCGCCGTTGTCTTTTGTGACCGAAAGTTTCAGCGCCAACGGAAGCTTACGCTGGATGCAGCGGGTGCGGATGGTGGTGTACACGTGGCAGCCCAGCAGCAAAATGATCATCGGCGG
>DJEE01000113.1:0-4943 GCA_002431805.1 Eggerthellaceae bacterium UBA5906 | reverse complement strand
CACACGGCAGCGTCGATGCTGTTCAGAAGTTCGATAAAGTCCATACAAATCCTCGTCAAATGTTCGTAAAACGAGGTTCCATTGTACCCCTGCACACAAGGGCGCTCGTAAACGGTTCGTTAAACGTACAAAGACGAGCGGGATGGGCAACGCGCGAGACGAAGCGCGTGCAAAAGAAGCTCCCAAACAAGCCGCCGGGACCTGTTTGAGAGCTTCATGGGAACGCGGGCTATGCGATTTTTGAGGCAGACCACCTTGGCGAGGGCAGCGCCTCTTGCAAGCCAAGCGGCCAGCCTGACCGGCCCGCTTAGTAGTCTTTTGCGGCGGGGCTTGCCATCCAGTCGTTGTAGAACTGCTCGTACTTGCCGGCTAACACGGCTTCGCGCGCACGGCGCATAAGGTCGAGTAGGAAATGCAGGTTGTGCACCGACAGCAGGATGGCGCCGAGCATCTCGTTTTGCTTCACCAGATGGCGCAGGTAAGCGCGTGTGTAGTTTTGGCAGGTGGGGCACGTGCAATTGTGGTCAAGCGGCGTGAAGTCGCGCGTGTACTTGGCATTGCGCATGTTCATGCGACCTGTGCTGGAAAACGCCGTGCCCATGCGCGCGGTGCGAGTGGGCAGCACGCAGTCGAACATGTCGACGCCCTCGCGCACGGCGCGCACGAGCGTGGTTGGGTTGCCCACGCCCATGAGGTAGCGCGGCCGGTCCTCGGGGCAGGCGCGGGCCACCTGGCCGAGCGTTTGGAACATGGTCTCGTGGTCTTCGCCCACCGAGTAGCCGCCGATGCCGAAGCCGCCAAAGCGCCTGCCGCCCGCGGCCAGGCTTTCGTCCTCGATTTCGCGCAGACGGCGAATGCTCTCCATACGCAGGTCAAGTTCCATGCCGCCCTGCACGATGCCGAACAACGTTTGATCAGGGCGTTTGTGCGCCGCTAGGCAGCGGCGCGCCCAGTTAGCCGACAGGTCCACGGCATTCGCCACGAAGCTGCGCTCGGCTGGGTAGGGCGTACACTGATCAAGCTGCATGGCAATATCGGCGCCGATCTGCTCCTGAATGCGCATGTTGGACTCGGGCGTCCAGCGCACGTAACTGCCGTCGTAAATGCTGCGGAACGTCAGGCCGTCGGCGTCCAGTTTCAGCGTATCGGCCAGGGAAAACACCTGGAACCCGCCCGAGTCGGTGAGCATGGGGCCGTCGTAGTTCATGAACTTGTGCACGCCGCCGGCCTCTTCCACCACGTCGGCACCCGGGCGCATGGACAGGTGGTAGGTGTTGGCCAGCACCACCTGGCTTTGCAGCTGGTGCAGCTGGTCGACCGTGATGCCCTTGACCGTGGCCGACGTGCCCACGGGCATGAACATGGGCGTGTGGAACGTGCCGTGCGCGGTTTCGTAGGAAAGCGCGCGAGCGTGGCCGCTGGTGGCCTCGATCGCGCAGTCGAACAGGGCCATTTACTCCTCCATCCCGTTGATGACGAAGCTGGCGCCGCCGGAGCGGCCCGCCTCTTCAAGCGTTTGCGCGCCGCCGGCCGTGCCGTCCTCGATGCCGTTGGCCGCAAGTGCGCGCTCACGCGCGACGGCGGGAACAAGCGCGTCGGAGATGTTTTGCGCGGGGTCGGCGCATTCGGGCAGGCTATTCACCCAATCCGCGAACTTCTCAAGCGAGCCGTGGCGCACGCTGAACACTTCAAAGCCGATGGGGTCGATAAGGAAGTCGGTGACCAAGAAGCCCTCGCAGCCCAGCTGGCAAGCGGCCAGGTCTTCCTTGGTGTTGTTGCCCACCATAAGCACGTCGCGGCCATCCACACCCGCAGCGGCCAGGTTCTCGGCGTAGTAATTGGGCTTGGGCTTCACGGCGGTGGAGTTTTCGTACGTGGTGATGCGCGCAAACGCCGACGGGTCAACGCCCGCCCAGTTCAGGCGCCATTCCACGGCGCGACGTGGGAACATGGGCATGGTAGCCAGCACCAGCGGATAGCCCTTGGCAGCCAGCGTGTTGATGGCGCGCGCGGCCGCCGGGTTGGGCTTGACGACAGCGCCCAGCTTGCCGAAATCGTTTTCGTAAAAGTCGTTGATAGCCGCGCGAAGCGTGTCGGTTGTAACGCCTTCGGGCATGTCAACGCACGCGAGGAACTCGGGCCAGAACGACTCAGCGTTTGCGTGGCCGGAATTGTTCGTGGCCATAGCGGTGATGCCGCGCTTCATGCCACTCATGAACTGGTCGGGCGCAATGCCCATGCGCGCAACATAGCCGCCAAGCGCGGCAAAATATTGCTTCATGAACTCGTCGACGTCCATGGGAAGCAACGTGCCGTCAAGGTCGAAGAAGACGGCGCGGAACGTTCGTTTTTGCATGTGATGTGCCTTTCTGCGGCTTGCCGCAGGTGGGGATGCTGTTTGCCTGCGTGGTAGTATAGGGGAAACGCACCGCGGTGCGGTCAAGATGGACGGAATCGCTACACGTGAAAAGGAGTTCGCATATGAGATTGTTGCTGCATGCTTGCTGTGGGCCGTGCTCGCTAGAGCCTACGCGCCTGCTAAAAGCGGCGGGGCACGACATTACCATTTACTATGCGAACTCGAATATTCACCCCGCGGAAGAATACGAGCATCGGCTGGCCACGCTGCGCACATGGGCGGCAAAAGCGGGGTTTGACGTGCTGGAAGGCCCGTACAACCCGGCGGCCTGGGAAGCTTGCGCCGGACGTATTGGTGATGCTGCCATCGCCGAGGTTGAGCGGGCACGTGAGACGGGCGGCGAGGGGCTCGGTGCAGAAGCGGAAGTGAACGACAGCGAGGCATTTGCTGCTGACCGGTGTAAGTCGGTAACCGCTATGGGGTTGAGCGGCGCATCATCGCACGCGCAAGGCGTTTGCTCTGCCGCCGAGCCAGATGACACGGCCGCCGCGCCTGCAGCCGGGCTCGCCGCGGGTGATGGCCTGCGTGCCGCTGTTTTGGCGGTGGACCCCGCCCGTCGTGAAGCACGCTGCCGCGCATGCTACCGTCTGCGCCTTGAGGAGACGGCGCGCGTTGCCGCCGAGCGTGGATTTGAAGGCATAGGCACCACGCTTTCGGTAAGCCCCTACCAATATACCCAGGTCATTCGCGAGGAAGTGGAGCGGGCGGCGGCAAAGGCCAGCGTTACGCCCGCGTTTGAGGACTTCCGCCCCTACTACGACCAGGCCACGCGCCGCAGCCGCGAGCTGGGCATGTACCGCCAGAATTTCTGCGGTTGTCGCATCAGCGATCTGGAAGCTGCCGCCGAACGAGCTGAGCGCAAGGCCGAGCGGGCCGCGGCAAAAGCGGCCGAGCGGGCCGCCCACGCCGAAGAGCGAGCCGCCGAAGAAGCGGCGCAAGCCGCGCGCAAGGCCGAGCGAGCCGCTTACGACAAGAAGCAGGCTCGCAAGCGTGCCATTCTGAAGGCGCTGCGTGAGCAAGAGAAATAATCCGGCTCAAAAATCCGCGCAGGGCAAGTGAAGCTCGCAGGGATAGCCGCGTTCGACCCCTCGCGAGAACATACCCTGCCCAATCCAAGAACACCCCTGCCTACGCAAGCAATCCCTAGCCTAGAAGCAGCCTTTTACCTCAGGAACGACCTTCTTGCTCCAAAAGCAAACCCTAGACCAGAAATGAAAAACCGGCTGGCGGGGCTTTCCGCGCAGCCGGCCTACGGTGTTCGCCGATTCGATTGCCAATGACTAATGGATGAACATGGCATCGCCGAACGAAAGCATGCGATAGCGCTCTTGGATGGCGTGCTGGTACGCGTTCATGATGTTCTCGCGGGTGGAAAACGCGCTGACGAGCATCATGAGCGTGCTGCGCGGCACATGGAAGTTCGTGATGAGCGCGTCGATCACGTGAAATTCGCTGCCGGGCAACAGGTACAAGCTGGTGGCATCGCGATTGCGCGGCATGATAGCGCCCGCCCCGCCGTTTGCCGACGGGTCCCACGCGCTTTCCAGGCTGCGCACGCTGGTGGTGCCCACGGCAATCACGCGGCCGCCGTTTGCATGCGTGCGATTGATGGCTTCCACCGTTTTTTGCGGCACCGTGTAAAACTCGGTGTGCATCTTGTGCGCCAGCGGGTCTTCCTCGTCCACAATGCGGAACGTGTCAAGACCCACTTCAAGCTCAACGGTTTCCCAATCGACGCCTTTTGCTTTGACGCGCTCGATAAGCTCGGGCGTGAAATGCAGGCCCGCGGTGGGCGCGGCGGCTGAGCTTTCGCGGCGCGAGTACACGGTTTGGTAGAGTTCTTCGTCGCCGGCGTAGTGCTTGATGTAGGGCGGCAGCGGGGTGTGACCCACGGCATGGAGCGCCTCGTCAAGCGAGGGATGCGTGGTGGTCAGACGTGCCACGCGCTCGCCGCGCTGGGCCCCTTCGGCCCAATCGATGACCTCGGCAGACAGCGCCACGTTGCCGTTGGCATCGGTGAAATCCACCACCGCGCCGCTGCCCGGCTTTAGGCGCTTGCCCGGGCGCACGAGCACTTCCCAGATGGCCTGCTGGTTAGCCGCGGGCTCAGGCTGCCCGGGAATGTGCGGAACGTCAGCGTACTTTGCCGCTTTTTCGCCCATGAGCTGGCGCAAAAGGAACACTTCGGACTGGCCGCCCGTGCCGCGCTTCGCACCAAGCAAGCGTGCGGGCATCACGCGCGTTTCGTTGGCCACCAGCAAGTCGCCGGGGTTGAGGTAGTCGATGATGTCGTGGAAAATGCGGTCCTCGAGCGCACCGGTTTTGCGGTCCATCACCAGCATGCGACAGGCATCGCGCACCGCTGCCGGCTCCTGCGCGATGAGCTCCTGAGGGAGATTGTAGTCGAAATCGCTCGTCTTCATCGAGTCACCTTTCTTCCGGACAGGCCCTGCGCCGCGCTCCGCGCTGCTCGGGCTCGAACAGCCCACCGGGCTGTTCGATAGTCGAAATCGCTCGTCTTCAT
>DJEE01000036.1 GCA_002431805.1 Eggerthellaceae bacterium UBA5906 | reverse complement strand
TTGCCGCCGGCATCGTGCTGGGCATAGCCGTCCCGCTTGTGGGCGTGGTCGTGGTGCTCAAGCGCCTGTCGATGATGGGCGACGCGCTGTCGCACGCTTCCCTTGCCGGCGTGGCGGCGGGGCTTATCGGCGGCATCAACCCCGTCGCGGGCGCAACGGCCGCATGCACGGTATCGGCACTGGCCATAGAAGGGATCCGCCGCCGGTTCGAGGGGCACGCCGACCTTGCTATCGCCGTGGTGCTGGCGGCAGGAGTCGGCATGGCCGGCGTGCTGTCGGGGTTCGTGCCGAACAGCTCAACGTTTTCAAGCTTTCTGTTCGGCAGCATCGTTACGGTGGACGACGGGGAGCTTGGCACTGTTGTAGCGCTTGGGATTGCGGTCGTGCTGATGTGCGCGCTGTTCAACCGCGAGCTGTTCTGGGTCACGCTTGACGAGCGGGCAGCACGGCTTGCCGGCGTGCGCACAACCGTGGTGAACTTCACGTTTATCCTGATGACCGCGGTAACGGTATCCATTGCATCGCGCACAGTGGGCACGCTGATCGTCAGCTCCATGATGACGGTGCCCGTGGCTTGCGCGCTGGTTGCAGCCCGCAGCTGGAAGCAAACGATAGCGGTTTCGTGCGCGGTGGGCGTGATCAGCGCGGCAGCCGGGCTTGTGGCTTCGTACGCATTCGGCTTCAAACCAGGCGGCGCCATCGTTCTCACCGAGATCGTGCTGCTTGCAATGCTGTTCGCGGGAAAGGCGCTAGGGAAGCGTATACTTCATCGCACCAGGTCGCAAGGCTGATACGTTAGCTACAGCCCGAACCCCCACATTACCGCGCGTCTTCCTGTAGCACCGCCACGGCAATTTCCACGGCGTCGTCGATGCAGCCAGGGCATGTTCGAAGCGGGCCCGCGCCCATATCGATGCCTTTGAGCACCGCGCAGTTCGTTGTGCCGTTCTTCTCCTTGAAACGCGTGCAAATCTCGCGCGCGAGCTTGTAGGTATGGCGCTTGCTGGTGGGGTTTTCCGCGCCGGTGCTTTTCACCCAGCCCGCCGCCATAACGCCGCCCGAGATGGCCCCGCACGTTTCCGAGAAACCGCCCATGCCGCCGCCGAAGCCTTCCATTAAGCGAAACGCCTGATCAACGTCAACGTCAATGGCAGGTGCCAACGTGCACGCCACCGCCTGCGCACAGTTGAAACCGCACGCATGATACTCCGCCGCCTGCGCCTTACACGCGTCGGCATCCAACCCTAAAATCGCCTGTTTCGACATGTTGCCCCTTTCAACAGCCATGGGAAGCACGCGCTTCTCGCGCCTTCCGCGCCCCATGCTTTCGCCTTCAATAGCTTACTCCGTTACACACAAATAGCAGGCCGATTTTGCATGAGGTTGCGAGTTCTCCAAACCAATCAAACGACGAAGGCGGCCGGAATGCGAAGAATGCAAATCGCAGGGCAGCGTCCGCAGCATCGCCACATGCCGCAGTCCCCCTAAAAAAAGGGAAGGAGCCCCGAGAGGCTCCTTCTTGTCTGAGCTGCGCTTTCCATGCGCGATTGGCTTTCGCGCGGTTGAACTTGCGGTCGCCGTGCGCGCCATGGCCACACGCAAAACCGTTGTAGCGCGGGTTTTGCGCCAATGTGGCCTCTTCGGCCGACTGCCGCCACACCGGCCCCGCGTAAGCCCGCGCCCGCCGCGGCGTGCGCTTCGCACCGCTCTTGCGTTTACTCGACATGCGCCTCACCTCCTTCAAGCGTCAAATTTGCAACGCCATAAGTATAGCAAGGAAGCCCATCCGCAAACCAGGGCAGCGCACCCGGTGCCGTGCCCCGCAAGGGCACGGCAGGGCGCAGGCACGATGAACCAGACCGCCGCGCTTTCTCGCCGCGCAATCGCCAAGCACCGGCAACGTTACGCTGCGGCTGCGGCCGCCTGAGAAGCAAGCGACTCCTCGGCTGCCGCGCCTTTGCCTTTCCCGCTTAGCAACACGCCCGCAACGCCGCACGCAAGGCCAATGCCCGCAATCACCAACATGCTCAGCAGCCGCCAGCTGAGATTGCGCTTGCGCGGCGGCGTCCGCATCGCCGGTGGCAACCGCCGAGCGCAAGGTAAGAAAACCGCAACGATACGCGGGAAAGCGCTATGCTTGACAGGAACAGCAAACCGGTCGGCCTAAAGCGCTGCCGGACGACGCGCAACCCGAAACGGAGGACACATGAGCCACGATACGAAGAATCTTTCTGCCGATGAGGCGCTTGAGCGCCTGCGTTCAGGTAACCAGCGCTATCTAAACGCCCAGGTCGCAGGGGGCGATGTGTCGCCAGCGCTGCGCCAGGCAACGTTTAAGCACGGTCAGCACCCTTACGCCATCGTGCTGGCGTGCTCCGATTCGCGCGTGATTCCCGAGGCCATTTTCTCGGCCGGAATCGGCGAGCTGTTCGTTATCCGCGTGGCAGGCAACGTGGTGGACAACCATCAGCTCGGCAGCATCGAATACGCGGAGGATCACCTGGGATGCAACCTGGTAGTGGTGCTGGGACACACCGCATGCGGCGCAGTTGACGCCGCCATGCATCACGAGCCCTACGGCACCGTGAAGTTCATCACCGACGAGATTGCCGAGGCTATCGGCAACGAGCGCAACGAGGAAGCTGCGTGTCTGGCCAACGTCGCGCACAGCGTCCGCCGCATCGAAGAAAGCCACAAAGTGCGCGCCGACGAGGCCGAATACGGCTTGCGCGTAATCGGCGCGCTCTACCACACCAACACCGGCGAAGTGGAGTTCATGGAGTAGCAGCGCCCCGAAAGCGTGCATTCTAGCCGTCCTGTCGCAAACTCGCTCGTGTTTGCGTTTTAACTCGGTTGGGGCAAGTAGCATGAGCAGTGCGCATTATGTTTCCGCAGGTCAGGCCCGTGCGCAATTTCCTTCTACTTGCGAGGTTCGCAACAAAACGCAAACACAAGCGAGTTCGCGACATTTGCCTGCGCCAAAATTCCCTCCTGCAGCAAAAAAGCCTCGCAACCGCTCTGTTTTGCGGTCGCGAGGCTTTTGCAGCATGCCAACGTTTGCTTGGGAATGGTCTACTTGCCGTACTTCTTGACAAACTTTTCGAGGCGCGCCGTTGTGGCGCCGTTGAGCACCTCACCCGCAGCGAAATCGGCCGCAGGAGCGCTCGGCTTTAGCGCGGCAACGGTTTTGCCCATACCCGAGCCGCCCGATGTGGCAAACGGCACCACGCGCTTGCCGGCAAAATCGCCGCTTTCCAAAAACGTGTTCACAATAGTCGGAGCCACATACCACCAGATGGGAAAGCCCACGTACACCGTGTCATATTCGGCAAGTTCGGACAGGCGCGGCTGATGGCCGGGCGGCTGGCGGGGTCGTTCATCTCAAGTGTGGAACGGCTTTGCTTGTTCGTCCAGTCCAGGTCGGCGGCCGTATAAGGCTGCTCCGGCTCAATTTCAAACAAATCGGCACGGGCAACCTTCGCCAAATCTTTCGCCACATGACGCGTTGTACCCGATGCGCTGAAATACGCAACCAATGCCTTGCTCATGATGCACCCTTTCACTTGTCAACGATTAGTTCAGCGCTGATTGTCAACCTTGAAGCTAACTCAAAGTCAAGCGAACGGTTCCATTCCCAAAAAGCGGCAAATTGGCTGGAGCTAGCGCTCATTCTCAAGCTTGCGCAGGCATTCGGCCTCACGGTTGCGAGCGGGGGAGGCGCATGCCTCGGCGAACGCGGTGTTGTGCGGGTCTAGGCACTCGGCAACTGGCACGCTCACGGGATGGAACAGCACCTCGACGTTTTGCGCGCGGTCGGCGGCCATCCGCTCGAACTCGCGCACAAGCGGCCACGTAACCGCATCCATGCCACCGGACAGCACCACGCCGCAGAACAGGGAGCTTTCGCACCCCGCCGGCACCTTCGCGCGATTGCTACGCCACAACCACGTGATCAGCGCATCTTTCGCCAAATTGATGGGCGGCATGTGGCTGCCCGCCGCGCGATGCGGAGCCAAGGGCTCAACGGGGCAGCGCACGTGCGCGAGCGTGCAGCCTTGCGCGCGGGCGGCGGCCATAAGCGCGTCGAACACGGCCGGCACCGCGTGGGTATGCTGGTGGGTATCCACGCGTAAAACATCTTTCATCTGCGGAAACGCTTCCAAGTAGCGAGCAATTTGCGCCTCGCATTCGCGCTGAAGCTGTCGGCGGAACTCCCAGCGCTGCGAGCTTTTCGACAGTTTCAGCAACCCCACGAAATCGTTGCAGAACGTGCCGCGCTGGTTCACCAGAAGCGGCACCTCAACAGCAGGCGCGCACGGGCGCCCCTCAACCAAGTTCACATGCAAGGCCATTTTCAGCTTGCCGGCCTGCACAAACGGCTGCGCCAGCGCGGCCGCCGCGTCAAATGCCGGGCTGTTCGCGAAAATGCTCACCGATGCAAGCGCTCCGTGCCCCCCGCACGCGCTGGAAAGCGCCAAAATATCGCGCGCCTGCTGCTCAGTAATCCCGTAGTCGTCGGCGTGGAAAACAACGCCCATGATATCCCCTTCGTCTTGCCGCCCGAACGCCATCGCATCTCGCATGCGCAAAAAGGCGCTCGCACAATTCTTTCGAAATGGTAGACCTTCTTAGCTTCCGCCGCTCGGCAAGCCGCGCCTTTTTCCCGAGCAAACCATATTCGGCCCGACCGATGTGGAAACCCGATTGATGCACCGGGGTTTTTCTGCGCAGCTTATTCTTGCGCGCGTATACGATGCTAGACTTACCTGCGCACCAAGACGAGTCAAGTAAAGGCGAACCACTATGAACTTCTCACTCCGCGCGCATAGGGGGCGCGCATGAGCGAACGCATCAACGTGCACGCCGCGCAGGCGGCTGCAGCACCTGCCGCCAAACCTAAGTACACAACGGTTAACACGTCCGCGGCCCCAGGTTCGGCCGAGCATACAACCCCCAAGCGGCGAAGCGCCCTTAAGCGCGCGGCTGCGTTTCTGCCCACCGAACGCTTCCACGTGTTGCTCCTGGTCGTTGGCGGCCTGTTTCTGCTTACCGATGCGTTCCACGGCAATATATGGTTCGACGAAAGCTATTCGGTAGGCATTGCCAACCACTCGTTTGCCGACATTTGGTATTACAGCTCGGGCGATGTGCATCCCGTGCTGATTTACTGGGCGCTGCACGTGCTCTACCTGGTGTTTGGGCAGAACATCACCATATACCGCCTGTTCACCGTGGCAGGTGCCATAAGCCTGGCCATTCTTGGCTACACGCACGTACGTCGCGACAACGGCTGGAAAACCGGCGTGCTGTTCAGCTTCTTTGCCCTGTTCACACCCTACATTTCGCTTATGGCCGTTGAGATTCGCATGTACTCATGGGCCACGTTTGCCGTGATGCTGTGCTTCATCTACGCTATGCGCATCATCGGCACGCAGCTGGCGTGCCCGCCCGCGGCCATCGCGCGCGCCGCAGCGGGGAAGAAGTGCTGGGCCGGAACGCCGCGCCGCTGGTGGATAACGTGCTTTGCCGCCAGCCTGGCCTGCGCATACCTGCACTACTTCGGCGCGATGTCCGCGTTTATGATCAACCTGGTTTTGCTGGTGGCCTTAAGCGTGCGCGCATGGCAGCGACGCCGGCGCGGGCCGTTTCCGGTGGCGGCGGGAAGCCCGTCGGCAGGCGCACCGCTGCGCGTGCTCATCATCGGGTGCGTGATACAGGTTGCCCTGTACATGCCGTGGATTCTTACGGCCGTGACCAGCCAAATGGGCGTGGTCGGCGGCACGTACTGGGCAAACATCGTGTTCCCCACCACCTTCATCGAACTGGCCACCTACCCGTTCTTGACCAGCCCCATCTCGTTTGCTGCGCGCGGAAACTACGGCATGGCCGCGCAAGTGGTAGTGCAGGCAATCGGCTACGCCGCCGTTGTTGTGCTGGCCTTCCTGATTGCCTGGACGGCGCGCTGGGCCACGTGGCGCATCGGCCTGCATCGCGAATGGCGCCGCGAACAGCTGGCCCGGGCAAAGGCGATGCCCGCGAACGTTTCGCCTGATGGAGCGAACGCGCAAGCTGCAAAGCCCATGCCCACCGCCGTGAAGCACCTGCGCCTCAAGCGCTTCTACGCCTGGCTTATCTCCGAGCCCATCGCCCCGGTGGCTGCGGCGCTGTGCGTGTACTTCGGCGTGTTCGCCATTTCCTGGACAGCGTCGATGGTCATGAACTCCATGATCTTATACTACCGCTACCTGTTCGTGGCCATTGGCCCGCTGCTGTTCGCGTGCGCGGCAGTGCTGTCACATGTACATGCAAAACCCCTGGTAACGGGCGTGGTTGTTGTCACGCTGGCGTGCTCGACGGTCAACCAGGTACTGCTGGTGCACGATGACTACAGCCCGGAGAACAACGTGCCCATCGACCAGTTCCGCGAAACGGTCGACCAAGTTGCAAACAACCACGGCGGACAGTCGCCGCTTATCGTGTCCACCGACATCGGGTACATGGGCGTGACCGCGGTAATGTGCCCCGACATCCCGCAAACGTACATGGACTGGCAAAAAGGCAACTGGGACCGCGCGTACATGGCCTATTCGCCCACGCTTGTGAGCAAAATGAGCTGGGAGATCATCTTCGACAACTTCCACGGCACGTTCATTTGCCTGGGTCAGGCGCAAAACGACAGCCTGCCGCGCGACATTTCAGACCTTAGCCAAAAAGACGGCTTTAACCTGGTGGAATACCACACGTACTACCGCCCGTACGAGCGCACCTGGCTCACCATCGCGGTGATGACGAAGTCGTAGGGCCCCTGGGCGAGTTGACGCAGCCGCAGCTGACCCGAGGGGCCCACGGCCCGCGTAGTACGAAGGAATTGGCAGCGGGCCCATTGCGGACTTTGCTATCATGAAACGTTAGACATCAGATGCTGGAATAATCCGGATTGTTATAGGGCCGCAAACGGCGGCGTAAGAAGGTTGGTTTCACATGGCGTTTATGCTGGGCTGCGAAAAGGTAAGCGTGGAATTCCCCACAAAAACGGTGTTCGACAGCGTGTCGCTGGGCGTTGACGAGGGCGACCGCATTGGCATCGTAGGCCGCAACGGCGATGGCAAATCCACGCTGCTTTCCGTGCTTGCCGGCACGCTTGAGCCCGATGAGGGCCGCGTGCTGCGCAACGGCGCGGTGCGCGTGGGCGTGCTGGGGCAATCCGACCAGCTGAGCGACACCGACACCGTCGAGCGCGCCGTGGTGGGCGACATCCCCGAGTACGAATGGGCCGGCGATGCGCGCATCCGCGACATCATCGCGGGCCTTGCGGCCGACATCCCTTGGGACGCGCAGGTGGGCACGCTTTCGGGTGGGCAGCGTCGTCGCGTTGACCTGGTGCGCCTGCTTATCGGCGACTGGGACATCCTGGCGCTTGACGAGCCCACCAACCAC
>DJEE01000007.1 GCA_002431805.1 Eggerthellaceae bacterium UBA5906 | reverse complement strand
GACATCCCCGACGTGGAAGTTCGCAAGGTGTTTGTGGAGGAGGTCACGCAGGCTCAGCTTGACGCCGAAGCCGCGCTTGAGAAGGAGCGTGCGGCGCGTGAAGAGCTAGAGGGACAGCTGAAGGCATGGAAAGCCGAGGTCAACGCACTTACCGACGAGCGTGACGATTTGGCCGACGAGCTGGACATGGCGAAAACGCGCGAGCAGGCGCTGGTGCAGCGCGCGCAAATTGCCGAGGCGGATGCCGAGGATGTGAAGGCGTCGCTTGCAGACGAGCAAGCGGGGAAGCGTGCTGCTGAGGCTGAGGCCGCAAAAGCGCGTGAAGAGGCTGCAGCTGAGATAGAACGTGTGCGTGCGGAAGCAACGTCTGAGGTTGACGCGGCGCTGGCTGATGCTGCTGAAAAGGTGGACGTTGCCGAGGAGGCCGCCGCTAAGCGCGTGAAAGCTGCGCAGGATTTGGCTGCAAAGCAGGTGGCTGGCGCACAGGCGGCCTGTCAGGCCGAGATGGCGCATGTGCGTGAGGATGCTGAAGGGAAGGTTGCCGCCGCGAATGCGAAGACAGCAGCTGCTGAAACGCAACGTGATGAAGCGTATGATCGGGCGGATGCTGCTGAGCGTGCACTTGCTGCTGAGCGCGTGCAGGCAGACGAGGAGCTTGCTGGCGCGAAGGCGGCGGCTGCCAAAGAGCTAGCGGATGCCAAAGCTGCTGCGGCCGCGGAGCTTGCGGCTGCGCAGCAGGCGGCTCAGCGTGAACTGGACGATGCGCGGGATGCGGCTGCGAAGGAGCTGGCGGAGGCGTTGTCCCGTGCCGATGCGCAGTACACTGCCGAGTTGGAGCGCGTGAAAGACGAGATGCAGGCAAAGATTTCCGAGTTGATATCTGACCTTGAGCAGGCCGAGCGCTCGCGTGCGAGGGCGGAGAAGCGCGCAGAGGGCAACAGCTTGTCGCGTTATTTGCTTAATAGGCTGCGCGGTTTGGATGGTTCTGCTTCCGATGACAATGACAAGCCTGCAGGTGACAACAAGTAATGAAATACGTGTTACGAGCAGTAAATGTCCTGGCTACTGTGGTTATTGCGGTGGCTTTGGTTGTGCTGTTACGCGCAACGTTCACGCCAAGCGGGCAAGTGCCCACGTTTTTCGGTTACGGCGTTATGCGCACGCTTACGGGCAGTATGGAGCCAGCTATTCCAGTGCATTCGTTGGTGGTGGTGCAAGAGGTTGACCCGTCGCAGCTGCAAGTAGGCGATGTTATCACGTTCCGTGCAACGGACGGCGCCCTTGAAGGTGCGTTGAATACGCATCGTATCACCCAGATTGATACCGGTTCAGGCTTGCCGGTGTTCCATACGAAAGGCGATGCGAACGCCGTGGAGGATGCCGATACCGTAGTGGCATCCAACGTTGTGGGCCGTGTGGTGTTCGTGTCTGCCGGATTAGGCGTTGTAGTGTCGTTGCTCACAAATCCACTGCTGTTTTTCCCGCTTATTGTGATTCCGCTTGCGGTGCTGTTGGTGCTAGAAATTCGCAAGATGGTGAAAAGCGCCAAAGAGGTTGCCAAAGCCGAGGACGAGGAAGCGCTGCAGGAAGCGGTTGAGATTATCAAGCGCCAGCGAGCAAAGGAAACCGCTGCAAAGGAAGCCGCTGCGAAGGAAGCGGCCAAGAGAGAAGCGGCCAAGAGAGAAGCGGCCAAGAAGGAAGTTGCTGAAGGAGTGTCTGCAAATACGTCAAGCGCAGTAGCCGACGATGATTCAGTAAGTAAGTTAACATAAGATATATTATCGATATTCAATTGGCTTGTCTTGTAGCGCACTAGATTGTTTCGCCTGGCGAAAATGATTGGTTGCGTGCGTTGTTTGTGTCTTTTTCGGTTACAATTTTAGGTTGCATGCCTAAGCATGCATGCCGAGACGGCTTGCAAAATCTTGCGGGCCGCCTCGGTATGAAGGACAGCACGTAAGAGAGGTATTCCTATGTCCGGATTATCCGATTTCGAGCACGAGGCGAAAAGCGACATAAAAGCCGCCTCCGAGGCAAATGCAGCCGAACATGCAAACAAGCCTTGGTTCAAACGCTTTTCCCTTACCACGTGGATTTTCATTGCGCTGGCGCTTGGCGTGATTGCTGGCCTGCTGCTGCAAGGCACGCCGGACATAGCGACAACGTATATCAAACCCTTAGGCACCATCTTTTTGAACCTTATCAAGATGATCGTGGTGCCGTTGGTTATCTTCTCGATGATTGCGGGTGTTATTAGCCTGTCCGATATCAAGAAGGTTGGCGCTATTGGTGGTAAGACCATTGTGTACTACCTGTTCACCACGGCGTGCGCCATTATCATTGGCTTGGTTATTGCGAATGTGTGCAATGTTGGTGGCGGGTATACGCTTTCCACCGATGATCTTTCGTACGAGGCTAAGCAAGCTCCTTCCTTTATAGATACTATCGTTAATATTTTCCCCAGCAACTTTGTGCAGCCCATGTCTGACGCAAGCATGTTGCAGATTATCGTTATTGCGCTGTTCTTTGGCTTTGGCATTTTGGCCGCCGGTAAAAAGGCTCAGCCTGTTGCCGACTTTGTTAATGGCATGTCCGAAGTGTGCATCAAGATTATGCACATGATTATTTCTATTGCCCCCTTTGGCGTGTTTGGCCTGATCACGCCTGTTGTTGCCACGAACGGCCCTGACATTTTGCTGCCGCTTTTGAAGCTTATCTTGGTTGCCTACCTTGCTATGATTTTGCATATGGTTGTGGTGTACTCCGGCTTGGTGAAGGCTATTGCCAAAATGAGCCCGGTCGTGTTCTTCAAAAAGCAGTTCCGGGCTATGGCATTCGCGTTTGCCTCCGCTTCTTCGGTGGGTACACTGCCTATCAATATGGAATGCTCCGAAAAGTTGGGCGTGCGTCGCGAGGTAACCAGCTTCGTGCTTCCGCTTGGCGCTACCATTAACATGGATGGCACCGCAATCTATCAGGGCGTATGCGCTATTTTCATTGCGCAGGTGTTCGGCATTGACCTTACTATTGGCCAGCAGTGCGTTATCGTTATGACTGCCGTGCTTTCTTCTATTGGCACTGCCGGCGTGCCCGGTTCCGGCATGATCATGCTTGCCATGGTGCTGCAGTCCGTTGGCTTGCCTGTTGAGGGCATCGCGCTGGTTGCCGGCGTTGACCGTGTGCTCGACATGATGCGCACCACTGTGAACATCACCGGTGACCAGTCTGCTGCCGTTTGCGTTGACTATATTGAAAAGCGCAAGGAAGCACGCCAGGCTGCAAAGGCCGCATAATTCGCTTCGCTATTTTGCGTTGTCAAATATCGGATGTAACGGGTGGCTCGTAATTGCGGGTCGCCCGTTTTTCATTTATTCTGCCCTGGATGATGACTTCATGCGAAAACGCAGCCCAGTTGAACTGCGCTTTCGCCACTCAGCTGGAGTCTGGACTACAACGTGCTGTGCTTTTACCAAGGAAGTTGATTTTCCTTTCCTTCGAGAGCTGTGCCCTTTGTTGGTATGCGAAAACGGCTGGTGTCGATCCCCTCATGTTCGAGCAGCGCAAGTTTCGAGGGGATGCCGCCGCCAAACCCGGTAAGGCTTCCTGATGCGCCGATGACGCGGTGACACGGAACAATCACGCACAGCGGGTTGCGCCCAACGGCTCCTCCAACGGCCCGCGCGGACGTGCGCTTCCCTTGCATGTGGGAGACTTCCGCCGCAATATCGCCATACGTGACTACTTTCCCGTATGGGATAGCCTCAAGCGCTTTCCATACGCTCTGCTGAAACGTTGTACCGCGCGGCACTAAGGGAAGCTCGGCAGGTGATGGCTTCTCTTTGGCGAAATAGCGGTCGAGCCATTCGAATGCTTGTTTGAATATAGGCAGGTTGTCAGCTCGCTCAAGCGGCTCGTTGATACCGGTGAGATAGTATCGGTCGTTGTTGAACCAACTGCCGGTAAGGCCATGCTCGTCAGCGCCAAGCGTGAGCTTGCCAATAAGGTTGGTCTCATATTCGGTGACGTACATGGGCTATCCCTTTCGCTTTGGCTTTGCAGCGGCTTTGCTTTTCGGTGCGTGGTCACGTAGCTGCGGCATTGCGCCCTTTGATACTTCCCATAAATACAAGCTAGCTATGCTGCAATAAGGGCTGAATCGTCGCCGATATTTCTCGAACAGCGGGCGCGTGATGGCGCGATGGTGATACACCATGCGCAGCCCACGTTGTATTGCTAGGTCATCGTAGGCAAATATGTTTTTGCGCCCCAGGCAGAACAGCAAAATCATCTCGGCCGTCCAGGTGCCTATGCCGCGTAAGCTTGATAGCGCGGCAATAGCGTCTTCATCGCTCATTTCTGTGACGGCTGTTACATTGAATGCCCCGGAATGCACTTTTTGGGCGAACTCGTGTATGTATTCGGCCTTGCGAAACGTCATACCGCACGCTTGCAATTCGTTGATGTTTGATGCCGCAACCGTTGTGGGCGTAACTTCATCCAGTAACTTTTGCATACGTTCCCATACTGTTCGCTGCGCCTCAAGGGAAACTTGCTGGCCGATAATATGATGAACGGTGGCTGAGAACAAGTTGGGGTCAAGCGGGCGGCTTACATGGCCAACTGCTTCAATGACTTCGGCCATGCGCTTGTCTTTTGCCGCAAGATAGCTGGTCTCGGCTTCACCGTATGGAAAGCACGGCGCTCCCCCGATGTTCTCTCCGTCGATGACTGATGAACCGTTTATACCTGCAGGCTCTAGCCGATGATCCATGCTTCCCTCCTTCAAAATTGCTACTTGCGAACAAAAGTTCGTGCCTATATAATACGAACAATCGTTTGCATTTGCAAGAGCTTATGTAGATGAATTTGTTACTGTGCGAAATATGTTTCAGAGTCCTGAGGCGCATTGGTGCGGCTGTCCATTCCGTACATGCGCGTCTCTGGTGAGAGCACCGTTATGCGGTAATCCCTGAATATGTTTTCGCGCCCGGCACTTTGACAAGCGCGGTGGTCAATTTGATTGCGCCACTGCTGTATAGCGTTTTCATTTTCCCATACCGAAAGGCTAAGCAGCTTGCCAGGCGTAGCAAGGCTTTCGAAACGTTCGCTGCGGATAAATCCTACTTGCTGCGCCAATGCTTGTTTTAGTGATGTCGCGTGTGCTAAATATGCATCCTGCTTGCCATCCTTAAGGGTTACCTCGAACAGAACGTATACCATTTTCTCTCTTTTCGCTTAATGATTTTGAGGCTTGTTGCCAATTGCCTTACTATGCCAGCCGATAACGGCCTGCACCCATGTAGCCAACAGCGCGTAATAGCTAGAGGGTGCGGCTAGTGTTGTTTTGGCTGTAAATTTTCCTATCCAGCATCCTGGCCGCTGTTTGATATAGCTTATAAGCTGCTCTTCTCCCTGTGTGCTTTCAGGTAAGACGCCGCTGCGCTTCGCCTGCGCTTGCTTTTTGCACAGTACACTTAAAAGCAGCAGCTCAATACCAATATGGTCTTCGTATTGGTTGTGAACTCCCCCAAGCGTTAATCCTTCTGCTGCAATTCTGCGCTTCATATCTACAGTTGCAGCTCCAAACCCTATTGATTCGTTGCCTGGCATGTACATGGTTTCCCAAGGTGGGGCTGCGGGTCGTGGCGGTCCTATATACAGGTGAGTGTATTCGACTGCACATTTCTGTATTACGTTTGCGCCTTGCTTGAGCTCGCATTGTGCCTGGTTGGCGTATTCTGCTAGATTCGTTTGCGCCTGCTGAATTATGCCGTTGTTGAAATGGGGCATGGCTTCCCAAAAATTCGCTGTAATTCCAATTGCGTTTTCTCTGGTCATGGGTGATAGGAAGGAATTTCCGGCAAATGCATACAGGTTTGCAAGATTATTCCATGCGCTTTCGGGTAAAGCACTGACTGCGTTGCTCATCATTGCGCCTTTCGTGTAATTAGCTAGATTGCATATGCCGTATATTGCTTATTTCGCTTCGGCTGCTTGCAAGGTGCCGAAGGGACGTCGCCGCTTTGCAAGCAGCCGGATGGATGACGCTCCATCCGGCTTTGCTTTACCCGCGTGTAAGCATATTTAGTTTGTTGATGTTGGCTTTTTTCCTTCGCCTTGCTAAGCGGGGTGTGCGTGCTCAAGGTGGGCACTATTTAACTAATAGCTTCCTAGAAAGAAGCATCATGCCAAGGATTCCGAGTGAAATAACACCAACCACAATGGTAATCTCTGGCATAGTGGGCATATACGAACCACCTAGGGCGAACGTTGCCGCTCCGCCCGCCTGTGCTGCTTGCGTGCCAAGGCTGATGCCTGGGGCGCCTACGATGTTCGGCGTTATGAATGCGGTAAGCAAAAGCCAAATGCGCTTGCACAGCACGCCGGCAACAATAAGGCTGCATGCGGTTACAACTAGGCCGGTTCGCTCTCGGTTTTTGCTAAACACTAGGATAATAAACGGAATAATCAAACCGCAGATAACCTCAAACCAGAAAAATGGTGCGGTTGCGCCGCTGGTCATGATAGCAAGGGCGTTTGCCTCACCAGCGCCCGGGTAGCCCATGGTTAGAAGCTCGCAGCCAATGAAGAAGGCATCTAAAGCAACGCAGGTTGCCAGTAGACCAGACAAAGACTTCATGAGCGGCTTTTCAAACTTGAAGATGCCGACTGCGTTCAGCGTGATAAGGGACAGCAACAGCAAAGCTAAGCCCGAGTCCATGGCCGATGCTACAAAGATGGGTGCCATGATGGCCGTGTACCAGGTTTTGGCAATTTGCAGACCGAAAATCCATGCGGTGACGGAATGCACCAGAATTGCAATAGGAAGAGCAATGCGAGAAAGAATTTCGACTTTGCGCTCATCGCCTCGAGTGATCCAGATAATGTCAAGTATGTTGATAACCAGATAGCACGTGATCACGCACATATCCCATGCAAGTGGGCTGGTAAAGTTCAAGTGGATAAACATGTTCCATACGCGTTGTATGCCACCCAAATCAATAAGTACAAACATACCAGCGCAGCAGATGCTTACCGTAGAACAAATAACGGCTGGCAAGGCAACAGGTTTGAACTTTTCGATGTTGAATACGTGTGCCGAGCTTGCCACAATAAGGCCGCCGGCTGATAAGCCCACAAACAGCATGAACATGATAATGTAGGCACCCCAGGAGTTTGCGTTTGACATGCCAGTAACGCCAAGGCCGTTAATCAGTTGGTAAACCCAGGTGCCAACGCCGGCAATAACCAGTATGGCCAACAACGCGCTGACCGCTTTTGCTTTTGCGCTCAATTGCATTGCGCGTACCTCCTAATCGAAGTAGAGAACTTGGGGTTTGGTGCCTTTTTCTTCCAGAAGACGATACGCCTTCTTGTTGCGCGCAAGCACCGATGCTTCGGATTCAGGATCGTCCAAATCACCGAACACGCGGGCGTGGGTTGGGCAGCATACAACACACATAGGCTTGTCCCCACTGTCGGTGCGCTCCTTGCACAATGTGCACTTTTCCATTACGCCTTTTGGACGTACGGGAACGCGTGCGTCGCCGTAGTTGAAATCAGGGTCGCGAACTGGCTCGTTCCAGTTGAACACACGAGCATTGTATGGGCATGCGCCCATACACATGCGACACCCAATGCAACGATCGTAGTCAATTTCAACACGGCCCTTGTTGTCTTTATATGTGGCTCCTGTGGGGCATACCTTCATGCAAGCGGGGTTTTCGCAGTGCTGGCACCCAACTGCTAAGAAGGTACGTGAAAGGTAAGGCCATGTTCCTTGTGCCCCTTCGACAGTGGTGGAGCCTTCGGTAAGGGTGCGCGTCCAAACCATTCCCATGGGAATGTTATTCTGCATCTTGCAGGCAGTCGTGCACGTTTGACACCCAACGCATCTATCGGTGCTGATAACTAAACCGAATCTAGTCATGTGCTATCCCCCTTTAAGCTTTCGCAACTTCAACAAGCGTGTCGTTGAACATAAGCACTGGGCCGTTTGGAAGTGCGAGCCCTCGGTTTGTTTCGGTAACGTTTGTGACGTTTTGCTCGTTGCCAAAGCTTACGTATTTGGCCCATTCGCCCTGAATGATCTTGCAGGTACCGGGTCGTACCGCACTGTTCGCAACGGCGGTGCAACCGAAATCGCCATTGTCGTTGGAAATGCGTACTTCGTCGCCATCGGAAAGCCCACGAGATTGCATATCTTCCGGATTGAGCTGCAGCTGTGTGTTGCAGAACTGACGAATCCACGATGCGTCGCAGAATTGCGCATGCAGGCGGAATCGTGTTTTTACAGACAAGAACCGTAAGGGCAAATCGGGGTGCTCGGATTTAACTTGGTTGGGCTCTTCCCAAATGGGAAGCGCTTGACCGTAGTCGATAAGGCTTGTGTAGTAACAATCCAGGCGACCTGATGCACCGCCGAACTTGTAGTCCGAAAACTTCGGCTTGGAAAGCACGGTATCGAAGTCGCGGTATGCAAGCACGTTGTCGTGCGCGCGCAACTCTTCAAGCGTCATGTTGGCAAGTTTTTTGCTTGTAGACTGTTCAAGCTGATAACGCACATATTCCTCGGAGTTTTCGGCATATCGTCCGCTAAGCCAAATGCTTGCAGTATTGCCAATTGCGCGGCAAAATCGCTTTTACTGTCGAACAATGGGTCAATGCACTTTTCACGTAACGCAACGTGATAGCGCGAGGTTTTGATGGCGGCAACGTCTTCCTCTGCTTCAAAACGCGTGCAAATGGGCAGCACCAAGTCGGCGTATTGCACTGTGGTGTTGGAGAAGATGTCGGCAACGCATACGAAGTCAAGACTACGCACCCATTCCCACGTGTCTTCGAGCGAACCGAAACGTTGCTGAACATCGCCCCAGGAAAGCAAACCGTGGATATTGCTTTCCGAATAGGGGATGCGGAAAGCAGATTGCTTCATGGTTTTGCTTTTCGCGGTGCTAGGAAGCTTCCAGGTTGCCAACTCGTTGCCAAACGGATAGCCAGCGTTGTACGTTACACCGATGCCGCTGCCGAATTTACCATAATTGCCCGTGAGTGCCGCAAGAATACCCATAGCGTGGCTTGCGATATCCACGTTTTGATAGCGGTCTCCTCCGCCATAACCCACGTCGATGCGTGAAGGGCCATGGTTGGCATAGCGGTCGGCAATGTCATAGAGCACGTCTTCGCTGATAGTGGTTTTTTCGGCGGCCCACTGAAGTGAGTAGTTCTTTGCGTTTTCTTTTAGCTGGCTGAAAACGGTGGTGTACTCTACGTCGTCGATGATGATTGAGCCTTCGAGCTTGATGTGCTCGCCTGCCTCCTCGGCGTTAACCAGGTTGCCCTGTTCGTCAAGCACTTTGAAGGC
>DJEE01000150.1:815-3597 GCA_002431805.1 Eggerthellaceae bacterium UBA5906 | reverse complement strand
CAAGTCACAAACTAACGCGATTTCTGGCAGAAAATGCGTTCGAAACATGCGTTAGTTTGTGACTTGTTCCCGCTACTCCAAGTAGGCGCCCGTTTGCCGGTTCCATAAGTTGGCGTATTCTCCGCCGCGCTTCACCAGCTCTGCATGCGGGCCGTCTTCCACTACCTTGCCGTGGTCGAGCACCACGATGCGGTCGAGGCTTGCAACCGTGGACAGGCGGTGCGCCACCACGATGCACGTGCGCCCCTTCATAAGCGTGGCAAGCGCGTCTTGCACAAGCGCCTCGCTTTCGGAATCCAACGCGCTAGTTGCCTCGTCGAGCACCAGCACGGGGCAGTTGGCTAGCAGCGCTCGGGCAATGGCTACGCGCTGGCGTTGTCCGCCTGAGAGTTTCACGCCGCGCTCGCCGGTGACGGTGTCAAAGCCTTGCGGCAGGTTTTCAATGAACTCAAGCGCGTTGGCAAGGCGTGCGGCTTCGCGGATTTGCTCCATGGTTGCATCGGGGCGGCCGTAGGAGATGTTCTCGGCGATGGTGCGGTGAAACAGCAGCGCCTCTTGCGGCACGTAGGCGATGGAGCGCCGCAGGCTTTGCTGCGTGCAGTCCGCCACGTTTTGCCCGTCAATGAGGATGCGTCCGTCCTGGATGTCGGACAAACGGAGCAGCAGCTTGGTGAGCGTGGTTTTGCCCGCACCGCTTAAACCCACCAAGCCAACACGTTGACCTGCGGGGATATGCAGGTTGAAATCTTCGAATACCGGCGTTTTCACATCGCCGTCCGTGTAGTAAAAGCCAATATCCTCAAAGTTGATGGTGCCGTTTTTCACCACCATTTCAGGTGCGTTGGGCTTGTCGGCCACCAAGCGCGGCTCGTCAAGCGTTTGCGTCATGCCACTTGCATCGCCGAACGCGCGGTTGAAGCGCTGCAGGCCGTTGTTGATGAAGTTGAACTGGTTGGTAACGGTGTAGGTGTAGGTGAACATCATCACGAGTGTGCCCGGGGTGATGCCGTACCATGCGTTGCCGCCGGCAATGAACACCGCCACCACGCTCATGATCACAACGGTGATGCATGCGGTGATGATGCCGCGCGTCAGGCTTGCCCACATACGCTTGCTGTCGCGCTCCACCACTTGGCGGTTGGCTTGGTCGAACAGCGCGCGCTCGTAATCTTCACGCCCCGAGGTTTTCACGGCCAAGATGTTCGCTACCGAATCGGAAAGCTCGCCGGACAGCTGGTTTTGCGCGCTGGCAGCTTTCTCGTTCAGCGACAAGATGCGCTTGTACATGTAATAGGAAACGGCGGCATACACCGTAAGCAGCACCATGAGGATGGCAACGTATACCGGTACGCGCGGCGCTAGGATGGCGCACGTGAAAATAACAGAGCAAATGACGGGCAGAAACGGGAACGTAATGGTTTCAAGCAGCTGCTGGTAGGCGTTCATGAACTTGCTGGTTTGGCTGACCAATGTGCCGCCGAAACGGTTCGAATGGAAGCTCATGGACTGGTTGCACAGCGCGTCGAAGCTCATGGTGGCCAGGTCGTACGCCGCGGCAATTTCCAGCTTGTACATGGTGTAATCCTGCAGCTTGCTTGCCGCTTGTCCTAACACATTGATGACGATAAGCGCCACAATATAGGGACCGTACACGGAAAACACCTGATCAGCGGCAACGCTGCCTTCGCCTACGCGGTCTACCACCAGGCTCATGACGTACGGATTGCCGTACGAAAGCAGCGCCACGAACAAAAACGTGGACGCCATCAGCGCGGCGAACAGCCCGAAGTGCTTACGCGTCACCTGCCAATAAGAGTGCAGGGTGCGGCGAGTGGTGGAAGGCGCGTGCGTGGTCATAGAACTCCTAGCGAGCGTTGTTCAGCAGCGGCGTGATAGGGCCGCTTGCCAAAATGGTGATGGTTCGGGTTGCGCGGCTGATGGTGGTGTACAAGCGATTTCGCGCCACCGTGTCGTTTGCGGGGAACAGGCCCGCTCCGGCATCGGGAATGATGACGTGGTCGAATTCCAGGCCTTTTGCTAGCGGCAACGTTAGCGCAAGCACGCCCGACTGCGGCAGGCGCTCGCCTTCGCCGATAACTTGCGGCATGTTTTCGCCTAGCAGCTTTTGCAGCCGCTTCAGCTCGTGCTTCCAGGGCACCACCACGGCGGTTAGGCCGTCGTTGCTGCGGGCCTTTTCGATGACGCGCGCAAGCTCGCGGTTGTACTCTTCGGTTGAGGTGCACGCGATAAGCGCCGGCGGCTCGTCGGCGCGCTGCACGGCGGAAATCTGCATGCGCTCGTTTTCGGGCAGCAGGCTGGCGAACAACGCGGTGATCTCGGGCGTTGAGCGGTAACTGGTAAGCAGCTGGCATTCGTCGATGGAGCCGCGCAAGCGGCGAAATACCTGGCGAATGTCGTTGTAGCTGGCTGTTTCGGGGCGAATGGCCTGATGAGGGTCGCCTAGCAGCATGAAGTGCGCGCGACGGAAGAAGCGCGCCATCACCGCTAGCTGGTCGGCCGTGTAGTCCTGCACCTCGTCGATCATCACGTAGCGCGCTTCGGGGTTGCCCATACCGGTAACCGCCATGTTCAGGTACAGCCAGGCGCTGGCAGGCAGGTTTTCCACGCCCAACAGACGCATGCCGATGCGGTCAAAACGCAGCCATTCGTCGCGCTCGATTGCCAGCACGGCACCCGAGAAGCGCTCTTGCAGGTAGGTGAGTGCGCAATCGCGGGCCTCTTGCTCGGTTTGCGGGTCGTACGGCGCGTTGAACAGGCGCAC
>DJEE01000150.1:0-677 GCA_002431805.1 Eggerthellaceae bacterium UBA5906 | reverse complement strand
CGCACAAGCGTTACCAAGTGCGGCCCGGCGGGCACGTTGGGGTACTTTTGCATAAGCTGCATGATGGCTGCACCCGACACCAGGCGCACCCCGTAGAATTTGATGTCACGGAAATCGGCAAGCTCGAACGTGAGGTTTTCCACGGCATCGTCGATGCGCCACAGCAGTTCAAGCGGGCACTCCTCGTTGCGCGGGTTGCGACCTGCGGGCAAAAGACGTGCGCAGAACTCGCGATAAGTTATGGTTTCGGGATTGCGTTCTCCCAGGTCGGGCAATACGTTTTCGATGTACTTCGCAAACACGGGGTTTGGGCTGATGAGGAATACCTGGCGTGCATCAAGGGTGCCGCGGTTGCGGTAGAACAGGTAGGCGATGCGCTGCAGCAGCACGCTGGTTTTTCCGCTGCCCGCAATGCCCGCCACCAAAAGCGCCGGTACGTCTTTGTGGCGGATGATAAGGTTTTGCTCTTTTTGGATGGTTGCCGTAATGGCTTTCATGTGCTCGGAGCGCTGTGCGGAAAGCGATTTGAGCAGCAGCGAATCTTCGATGGCCACATCGGAATCGAAATACGCGTGAAGTTTGTTGCGCTCAAGGTCGAACTGGCGGCGCGTGAGCAGGTTCACGTGTATGGTGCGGCCGTTTGCCTCATAGGACGTGGCACCGTTTTCCTGGTTGTA
>DJEE01000095.1 GCA_002431805.1 Eggerthellaceae bacterium UBA5906 | reverse complement strand
CCGAAAGAACGATACAGGTCAGTGCGCTTTCGAATGGTTCGCTGGGGCTTGCGGTGCAGTTTTGATGCGGGAGTTCGCCGCAAGCTCGCTGAGCGCGCCGAATGGCCCGCTGGATTGCTGGACGGCTTCCGGCCGCTCCCTTGTCGCCCGATACGGCCTGCGTTAGCTTTCCGATATTGCTTCGATGGCTTTTACGAGGAACTCCGTTGCGCCTTTGCCGCAGGCCTTGTCGTAATATGCGACGAATCGGGAGTCTGCTAGGTAGCTACGGACAAGTTCCAGATAGGCATCGTGCTCGGGATTGGCACCCCAGTGTAAGCCGACCCAGCGATGGTGCATGCGAACGAGTTTTGCGGCTTCTGCGCTTGTCGGGTTCTCTGTCTGCATCGCCACTGACAGCTGCTCAAGAATCTCGGGTTCGAGCCGCTTCAGGTTGTCCCAGGTGTCCGGCTCCATGTCCAGCAAGGCGTTGTTCGCGGTATCGATGGCGTCGTTGCCGTAGTGGGCGCGCGCCTCCGCGCCATAGCGCTGTTCGTTTTGCTGCACCGTGCGCCAGCGTTCGAGTTGGGGGAGCACTGCGCCCATGAGGCTTACGGCCTCGTCGAGCGTCATTCCGGTGTTTTCCGCCAAGCGCGGCGCGCAGTCCTCGATCATGGCGTCCATGGTGGTTTCGTAAGTGTATTCACCCTGGTCATAGCACCATTTGCAGTAATGATCGTTCGTTTCGCCGTCAGCGTCGGTTGCGCAGTCGCTCGGCGTGAGGATCATGCCGCAGCTTTCGCAGTAATGCTCCGGCATCTCTAGCAGGTGTGCAAGTGGCTCGCCTGTGACGGTGGCGATGAGCTTCATCATGTCGATGCCCGGCGTGACCTCGCCGCGCTCCCAACGGCTTACGGCCTGGCGCGTGACGAACAGCTTAGCGGCAAGCTGCTCTTGCGTAAGATTGTGCGCGCGACGCACGGCGATGAGCTTCTCTGCGAATGCCATGGCGGCTCCTTTCGATAGGTCTCTGGTGCTCAAAGTATGCGTGGGGCAGCTGGGAAAACGCAAGCAACTGCTGGTTGCGTGCATGGCTGGGACGGTACCCGACCCCTGTCCCACACCGCTGCTTGTTTGGGACGGTACCCGACCCCTGTCCCACCGCTGCTTGCTATTGACAGCGAACGGGTGTACGATGTTTTTGCCGTGATGTTGCTGTGGGGCGGGCTAACCTTGTGGTAAGTTGCAAGACCGAGAAAACAGTCAGGCGGCTTTTGGCTTGCGGGTTTCGCAAGCGCTTCCGCACGTGGCGCACCTTCCGCATGCGGCGGGCGCGCTGCATGCAACGGACAAGCTGCAAACGGCAAACACACCACAGAGGGAACACGAGAAGCGAAAGAACGGTATGGCAAAAAGCACGGTCAATTACGGAAACGATAGCATCCGTCAGTTGAAGGACGAGGAGCGCGTGCGCCTTCGTCCGGCGGTTATTTTCGGCTCGGACGGCCTGGATGGTTGCGCTCACGCCGCGTTTGAGATCCTGTCGAACTCGGTGGACGAGGCGCGCCAGGGCTACGGCAACCTTATTACCCTCACTGCGTTCGCCGATGGCTCCATTCAGGTGGAGGACAACGGCCGCGGCTGCCCGTTAGATTGGAACCCCACCGAAAAGCGTTTCAACTGGGAACTGGTGTTTTGCGAGTTGTACGCTGGCGGCAAATACAACAACAACGACGGCGGCGACTACGACTTCTCGCTGGGAACAAACGGCCTGGGCTCGTGCGCTACGCAGTACGCTTCCGAGTACATGGACGTTACCGTGTGGCGCGACGGCAACAAATACCAGCTGCACTTCAAAAAGGGCAAGGTAGTAGGTGCTAAAAAGAAGGCCCTGCACGTTGAGCCTACGGACGAAACCCGCACGGGTACCACCATCAAATGGCGCCCTGACCTGGAAGTATTCACTTCCATCGATATCCCTGCCGAATGGTATCGCGAAACCATGCGCCGTCAGGCCGTGGTCAACGCCAACGTCACGTTCCGCCTGCGCATTGAAGGGGAGGACGGCTTTTCCGAGGAAGAGTTCTGCTACCCCAAGGGCATCGAGGACTACGTGCTGGAAAAGGTGGGCGCCGACTACCTGACCGAGCCCATTTTCATGCAGGCAGACCGCCGTGGCCGCGACCGCGACGACCTGCCCGACTACAACGTGAAGATCACTGCGTGTTTGTGTTTCTCGCGCACGTTCCAGATGCAGGAGTACTACCACAATTCCTCGTGGCTGGAAAACGGCGGTTCGCCGGAAAAGGCGGCCCGCAGCGCGCTGACCAGCGCAATCGACGCCTACATCAAGCAACAGGGCAAGTACAACAAAAACGAGAGCGCCATTAAATGGCAGGACGTGCAGGACTGCCTGGTGCTGGTGACCAACTGCTTCTCCACGCAAACGTCCTACGAGAACCAAACGAAGAAGGCCATCAACAACCGCTTCATCCAGCAGGCCATGACGGCGTTTTTCAAGGAGCGCCTGGGCACGTACCTTATTGAGAATAAGGAAGCCGCCGACAAAATCATGGAGCAGGTGCTCATCAACAAGCGCTCCCGCGAGAACGCGGAGAAAACGCGCCAGAGCATCAAAACCAACCTGCAGCAGAAAACCGACATGGCCAACCGCGTGCAGAAGTTCATCGACTGCCGCTCGAAGGACAAGGCCCGCCGTGAGGTCTACATCGTAGAGGGCGACTCGGCAGCTGGCGCCATCCGCACGTCGCGCGATGCCGAGTTCCAGGGTGTCATGCCGGTGCGCGGTAAGATTCTGAACTGCTTAAAAGAGGACTATCCGCGCATTTTCAAGTCCGACATCATCATGGACCTGTTGCGCGTGCTCGGTTGCGGCGTGGAAGTGAACGACCGCCGCATGAAGAATCTCGGCACGTTCGATCTGGACAACCTGAACTGGAGCAAGGTGATCATCTGCACCGATGCCGACGTGGACGGCTACCACATCCGCACGCTTATCCTGACCATGCTCTACCGCCTCGTGCCCACGCTTATCCGCGAGGGCTACGTCTACATCGCCGAGTCGCCGCTGTACGAGATCAACTGCAAGGAGAAGACGTACTTCGCCTACACCGAGCTGGAGAAGAACAACATCTTAAAGGAAATCGACGGGCAGAAGTGCTCTATCAACCGTTCGAAAGGTCTTGGTGAGAACGACCCGGACATGATGTGGCTGACTACCATGAACCCGGAAACGCGTCGGCTTATCAAGGTGGAGCCCGAGGACGTCACGCGCATGGAGCAGATGTTCAACCTGCTGTTAGGCAACGACGAGGCGGGCCGCAAGCGGCACATCGCCGAGCACGGCAGGGAATACCTCGACCAGCTTGACCTGCAATAACGCGCTAGACGCAAGGTAGTTTCAAGAGTTAGGCCCGCCGCCGCATCAGCGCGGCGGGTGATTCGCATCAAGGGGAACCGTGGCAACGAAGAAGAAGACGAAAGCACAACCGAAGAAAAAGCATGTGGACAACCCCAACGTGATCGGTCTGCACTCCGAGGTGGTGGAGCAGCCCATCACGCAAACCCTCGAAGTGAACTACATGCCGTACGCCATGTCCACCAACGTGTCGCGCGCGTTCCCGGAAATCGACGGGTTCAAGCCGTCGCACCGCAAGCTCTTGTACACCATGTACAAGATGGGC
>DJEE01000002.1:2653-2807 GCA_002431805.1 Eggerthellaceae bacterium UBA5906 | reverse complement strand
CTGCTGGCCGCCGGACAGCTCGCACGGCACCATGTTCTCCTTGCCCGCCAGGCCCATCTTCGCCAACAGTTCGTGCGCCTGCGCCGTGACCTGGTCCTTCGGCCGCTTCTGCACGGAAAGGGGCGCGTCGGTGATGTTCTTGAGCACCGTATAG
>DJEE01000002.1:0-2624 GCA_002431805.1 Eggerthellaceae bacterium UBA5906 | reverse complement strand
GTATACTGCGGGAACAGGTTGAAGTTCTGAAACACCAGCCCGAAGCGCGTCTTCGCCTGCGCCAGCACGTCCTTGCCGCCGTACACCGCCCCCGATCCGCTGTCTTGCGCCACGGCCAAGTCGCCGTAAGACAGGCTGCCGCCATCAAGCGTCTCGAGCAGCGTCATGCAGCGCAGCAACGTGGACTTGCCGCCGCCCGAAGGGCCGATGATGGCAACGACCTGTCCCTTCTCGACGGAAAGGGAAATGTCTTTCAGCACTTCGGTCTTCCCGAAGCTCTTCTTAGCATGCGAAAGCGAAACAAGGGGGGAACTCATGCGAAACTCCTAAGGTAGCAAGCAAGGAATCATACGGGACGAAAGGAAAACATCCCAGATAGCACTAAAGTCAGTGAGGGCGCTTGTGGTGTGTCGTATTCGGCTGAAGCAAGGGAGCATAGGCCTTCGGGCCATGCTCCAGCAGCTGAAGTCGAAGACGGCGTGCCACAAGCGACCGCAACGTCGAGTGGTCCGACCGCCGTCAGGCAGCCGGAACCCCTAGTCATGGTAGTAGTCCATCTTCTTCTCGACGCGGTTCAAGATCATGACGACCACGAAGTTGAACACCCAGTAAATCAACGCGGCAATGACGTACGGAATCATGCTGGTAGACGCGGCGGCAATGGCTTTTGCCTGCGTGAACATTTCCATGATGCCCAGCACAAACGCCAGCGACGTGTCTTTCACCAGCGTGATAATCTCGTTGCCCATAGCGGGCAAGATGCGCTTGAACACCTGCGGCAGGATAATCTTCATGAACGTCTGCGTGCGCGAATACCCCAGCACCTCGGCGGCCTCATATTGACCGCGCGGGATGGACTGGATGCCGCTGCGGTAAATCTCGCCGAAATACGCGGCGTAGTTCAAAATGAAGCCGATACAGCAGGCGAAATATTTCCAGTTGGGACCCATGGACAAGCCGAAAATATAATACGGGCCGAACATCCACATCATAAGCTGCAGCATCAACGGTGTTCCACGCATAACCGAAATGTAGAACTGAACCAGCAGCGACAACGGCTTGAACTTGCTCATGCGCCCGAGAGCCACCAGCACGCCCAGGGGCAGCGCCCCTACCAGCGTGATGACGAAGATGATGAATGTGAACTGCAAACCCGAAAGCAGCAGCCCCATCATAGTCCCGAATTCCATGAATCCCCTTTCAAAAGAGAATCTGTTATAAACGCCGAATGCCAACCCTCGCAGGTTGGCGTAGTAAGTCAGCGAGCGGGTCGGAGGTGCGTCGTATTGCCCCGCCGCGTACCCAAGCGTACTTTGGTACGCGCCGTAGTACGCACAAGGGGCAAGACGGCGTGCATCCGACCCGCACAGCGTCGAGTAAACCCGCCGGCCGACAGGCCGGCGGAACCATTATTTGCCCAGCACCCAGTTGTCGTAGCTGATGCCGTAGCTTGCGTACTTCTCGCACAGCTGCTTGACGGTGCCGTCGGCATCCAGCTGTTTGAGCGTGTCGGTAACCTGCTTGGCCAGCTCGGTGTCGCCCTTCTTGAAACCAACTGCGTAGTGCTCGGTGGACAGCGGCGTTTCCAGCTGCACGTACTTGCCGGGGTTAGCGGCAATTTGGTACTGCGCAATGGACAGGTCGCAGGCAACGGCATCAATCATGCCGGAATCAAGCTGCATGAACGCGTTGTTGTAATCGCCAATGGTTTGTGCGGCGCCGCCCTTGAACGTGGCAGCAACTTCAGCTTGGTCGCCTTCCAGCACGTCAAGCGCAGCGGAGTCAACCTGCGTCATAACCGTCTTGCCAGACAGGCCCGCAAAATCGGAAATATTGCTACCGGCCTTCACAACCACCACCTGCTCATTGAGCATGTAGGGGTCAGAGAACGTGTAGCCATCCTCGCGGCCTTCCATAGTAAAGCCGTTCCAGATGCAGTTGATGTTGCCTTGGGCCAAAAGCGCGTCCTTAGCGTCCCAGTCGATGGCGGACAGCTTGAGGTCCCAGCCGTTCTTGTCGCACACGGCCTGCGCCAAATCCAGGTCAAAGCCCGTGTACTTGCCGTCGTCGCCGACGAAACCATACGGCGGGTAGCTCTGGTCGAAGCCCACGGTCAGCGTGGTCTTGTCGGTGGAAGCGTTGTCAGCCGCCTTGTCGGAGCTGGAGCTGCCAGAGCTGGAGCAGCCGGCCAAAAGCGCGCCGGACAGGGCCAGCGTAGCCACGCAAGCTACCAGGCCGAGGAGTTTCTTCTTCATCATGCCTTCCCTTCCGCGCCCGTCCATCGCCGATTTCCCAAGCGCGTTCCCGTTGCTTTCACTTTACTACAGTAGAGTGCTGAAGTGAAGTATACCAGACGCGCCAGCCCACGCAAGACGCATGCGCAAAAAGCCCGCGAACGGCACGAGCGTTGTATGGGGCGTACTACAAACTAGCGGATTTTCCAGATAATGCCCGCGAACGCCAAAACAGCAGCGGCTGCAGAAAACCCAAACGCCAGCTGATACGGCAACGCCGCGGCAACCCCTTCGGCTGCCAGCCCCTTTCCCATTGCGATGGAAAACACCATAGCCGCCGTTCCGAAGCTTGCGCACGCTTGACGCACCGCAATGGAAAACGAGCTTCCA
>DJEE01000037.1 GCA_002431805.1 Eggerthellaceae bacterium UBA5906 | reverse complement strand
CCGCCTGAAGTTTGAAAGCGGCGTGCATCGCGTGCAGCGCGTCCCGAAAACCGAGTCGCAGGGTCGTATCCACACGTCCACGGCAACTGTGGCCGTGCTGCCTGAGGCCGACGAGGTCGAGGTTGACATCAACGACAACGATCTGCGCATCGACGTGTACCGCGCTGGTGGCCCGGGCGGTCAGTGCGTTAACACCACCGACTCGGCCGTGCGCATCACGCACCTGCCCACGGGTTTGGTGGTTCAGTCGCAAGATCAAAAGTCCCAGCTGCAGAACAAGATTGCGGCAATGGCCGTGCTGCGCGCCCGCTTGTACGAGAAGATGCTGGCAGAGCAGCAGGCTGCCGAAGGCGCCAAGCGCCTTGCGCAAATCGGCTCGGGCGACCGTTCGGAGAAAATCCGCACCTACAACGGCCCGCAAGACCGCGTTACCGACCACCGCATTGGCTTCAACTCCACGTATAAAGAAGTGCTCGAAGGCGACGGTCTCGGCGACGTTATCGCCGCTCTGCAAGCTGCCGATCGTGCGCAAAAACTGGAAGAGGCCGTGTAGGGTTTCAACGCATCACGGCGTGAAAGGCGAGCAGCAAGCTCGCCTTTTTCATGTAAGAAGTACCCACAATGCGCGGCGCAGGGGCCGCGGGTGGGTTGATGTCGCAAAAAGCGGAAGGCGTCAACGATGACTGACATATGGACCATCGAACAACCCGGTGGGTTGTTCGACCCCGAGCAGCGCAAAGCGCGGCGCAGGGGCCGAGGACAGGCGGCCGTTGCAAAAAGCGGAAGGCGTCAACGATGACTGACATATGGACTATCAAGGCTGCGCTCGATTGGACGGTTGGCTATCTGGAGGGCAAGGGCGACGAAAACCCACGCGTGTCGGCCGAATGGCTGCTGTCCGAGGCGTGCGGTCTTTCGCGCATCGAACTGTACGTCAACTTCGACCGCCCGCTTTCCATGGAAGAACGCGATGTGCTGCGCGGCTACGTCACGCGCCGCGGCAGGGGAGAGCCCCTGCAGTACATCACCGGTGAAACGGCGTTTCGCTACATCACGGTGAAGGTGCGCCCCGGGGTGCTCATTCCGCGTCCCGAAACCGAAGCGCTGGTCAGCGAGGCACTTGCGTTGTTGCCCCCCGCAAAAAAACGCGTTGCGCTCGACAGCACCATCAACGCATGGGAAGGCGATGTGCTCATAGCCGCCGAAGCGGCGGCGTCCGAGGCGGCACAAACCGAAGACGGCGAAAACCCCGAGGTCATCAAGCTGTCCAAGCAGGCAATCAGCAGCTACCTGAACGGCAGTACCGAGGATTCGGGCACGCAGGACAATCCTGCAGCTAGCATCAGCGCCGCGCCCGTCGCCCCTGCAAAGCCGCGTCCGCTGCTTGTCGCCGACATCTGCACGGGGTCGGGTTGCATCGCCTGCTCCATTGCCCACGAGCGCCCCGACACGCGCCTTATCGCTACCGACATCGCGCCAAAAGCGGTGGCGCTTGCAAAGGAAAACGCCGCTGACCTCGGCCTTTCCGATCGCGTGCGCGTTGAGAGGTGCGATCTTGGTTCCGGCGTGCCCGCCGCTGCGCTCGGCAAGCTTGACCTGGTGGTGTCGAACCCGCCCTACGTTCCCACGGCCGTGCTTGCAACCATACCGCGCGAGGTGGCAAACTTCGAGCCCGCGCTTGCGCTTGACGGCGGTGCCGACGGCAACGACATCTTGCGCCGTCTGCTTCCTTGGACCATGACGGCGCTGCGCCCTGGCGGCGGTTTTGCGTTCGAGTTGCACGAAACCTGCCTTGACGCCGCAGCGCAGCTCGCACGCCAAGCAGGGTTTAACCAGGTCCGCATCGTAAACGACCTAGCTGCCCGCCCCCGCATCCTCACCGCCCGCAAACCGGTATAAATCGGTAACCGATATCACTTCGCCAACAAAAAAAGCCCGGGGCATCCCCGGGCTTTAGCGCGTTTAGCGTCAGCCTACAGCGCAATCGTCATAGAATCCTTCGGCAGCGCATCGCCTGCGTACATCAAACCTTGCGCCACCATGTCCTTGCCAATGGCCACGTACTCTTCGGCGTCTTTGCGGTTCGCCGCAATCTCCTCTTCGGTCAGCGCGCGTTTCACCTTCGCAGGGCTGCCGATAACCAACGATCCAGCAGGGATTTCCGTGCCGCCCGTCACCAGCGCACCCGCGCCGATGATGCAGTTGTCGCCCACATGCGCGTGGTCCATCACAATAGAGCCCATGCCCACCAGCACGTTGTCGCCGATGGTGCAGCCGTGTACGATGGCCCCGTGGCCAACCGTGCATCCGCGTCCGATGCTGACGGGGCTTGTGGCGCCTAGGTGCACGCATACGCCTTCTTGGATATTCGTGCTTTCGCCTACGGTGATGCTTGCCTCGTAATCGCCGCGCAAGCTAGCGCCGGCGAACACGGTCACGTCTTTAGCTAAGGTGACGTCGCCAAGCAGCGTCGCGTTCGGCGCAATGCGCGCTTCGGGGTCGATGGTAAGCTGACGGTAATCCATACAGTCCTCCATTCTTGGGTTAGAAGCGCACAAACTGTCCGCTTCGCAACAAGGGGCGTTTTCGCTCACTCACGATGTTCTCACGCGCACAACCCGCATCGCTACGGCTAATTCAAACATTTCGTGAGAAATCGGTTGCCAACGCTTTATCGAGGAGTATACTAGCCGTCACAAGTTCATATACGAAATGCATTGACGAGGACAGTAGAGACGAACCCATCTTCAAGAGAGCCGGCGGTTGCTGCAAGCCGGTGGTGGGCGTGCTCGAATGCCCCCTCCGAGCAGTTCCGGTGAACGCGCGGCCCCAAGCGAAAAACATTCGTGCAAGGCCGTTGCAAGTAATCTGAACCGGTGACACCGTTATAAGTCCGCAAACGCTTTTTCGCGTATGCCGTTTATTTCAGAGGTCCTGGTGCAGGTTGCTTGCAGCAGGATTTTTTTTATGCCCCAAAAAGGGCAGAAGAAGGAAGAAGGATTGGCATGCAACTTCGCAGCGACGCCGTAAGATGCGGCATCCCACGCGCCCCGCACCGCAGCCTGCTTAAGGCCGACGGGCTCACCGACGAGGAAATGAAGCGCCCGCTCATCGCGGTCGTGAACTCACGGAACGACATCATCCCCGGCCACAACAACCTCGACAAGATCGCCGAGGC
>DJEE01000128.1:331-11179 GCA_002431805.1 Eggerthellaceae bacterium UBA5906 | reverse complement strand
GGTCCGGATAGTCTCAACGGAAGAAGCTTCTTCAGGAGCAATGGAGCTGCAGGTTCTTGTGGACCGCGCTCGCGTTTTGGCGGTAGGCGGCGACGGGTACGCCGATGGCGCGTCGTATAGCGCCATAACCGTTGAGGTTGACCCCGACCAGGCCGATGCCATCTGCCAAGCTCAAGTTACGGGAAGAGTAAGCGTTTTGCTGTTGCCGTCGGACGGCTTGGCAACAGGGGGCGCGCATGGATAGGATTGCCGCAACCGCCCTCAAGCGCGTGGTGCGCGATGGCTTAGCGGCGCAGCTTCGGGAGTCGTCAGATTCCGATCGCGTTGAATCAGCTATTAGAACCATGGTTTCGGAAACCATTCGCTCTTGGGGCATGGACATGGCGGCGGAAGACGAGCGGCTGATATGTCAGTCCATTGTCGACGATTTCCTTCGATATGGGCCGCTGCAGGTGCTACTGGGCGATTCGTCCATCACGGAGATTATGGTAAACGGTGGCGGCGTCGATTTGGAAGGGTCGACGCTGTCGTATCGAGACCCGCGCGTGTTCGTTGAACGGTCGGGCCGTATCGAAGAATGCCCGTATGTCAGGTTCGATAACGCCGAGCACGTTCGGCGCATCATCAACAAGATAGCGGAGCAGGCTGGCGTGCGCTGCGATGAGTCGCACGCCATGGGCTGCGCCATGCTGCCGGGGGGAAGGGCGCGAGCAACGTTTATCGTGCCACCGCTTGCCCCTGACGGCCCGGCGCTTAACCTGCGCTTGTTCAGCGAACATGTTATGAGCATGGACGATCTTGTTGCAAAAGGCGCTCTTGATGCGACTATGGCGGAGTTTCTAGGCGCGGCTGTTCGGGCTCGATGCTCCATTGTCATATCGGGTGGCACCGGCTCGGGCAAAACTACGCTGCTTGGGGCGCTGTCGGGTTTTATTCCAGCCAACGAGCGCATTATCACCATCGAGGACACGCCTGAGCTGCGCCTTCGCGTGAATCACGTGGAGCGCATGCAAACGCGCGAACCTAATGCCGAGGGAGAAGGCGCGGTAGGGATGCGGGAACTTGTCGCGTTATCGCTGCGCCGCCGCCCCGATCGCATCATCATCGGCGAATGCCGCGGCGGAGAAGCGTACGAAATGCTGCAGGCGATGCAGACCGATCACCCTGGGTCCATGACCACCGTGCATGCGAACGATCCCAGCAACGCGCTTAGTCGCTTGCGCACGATGGTCGGCTACGCGAACGCGGACGTGGGCAGAGACGTTATCCAGCAGCAAATCGCGGAATCGCTTCAGGGCGGTCTGATCGTGCACGTCGACCGCATGCGCGATGGCTCCAGACGCGTCACCAGCGTTGTGGCAATCGATCCTATGCCCGAGGGCTCTGTGGTCATTCCGCGCGTAGAGCTGTTTCGCTTCGAAATCGATGGCACCGATGCGTACGGGGACTTGCAGGGAAGATGGCGTCCCTGCGGTGTTCAGCCGCAAACCATCAAGCAAAAAATGATTAGGGAAGGCGTTCGGTATGACCCGACGTGGTTTTTCGCAACGCAATAAGGAAGAAGGTGACGCATGGGAACAGGCGCTATCGTCGCTGTGCTAGGCTTAGCGCTCGTGTGCCTGGCGGGCAGCGCGTTTTCTATTTGCCGCAAGCTTCGCATATCGCTGCAAGCAAAGTCGTTGTCCGATGCCGCTTTGTATGAGCAGGGTCGGCGCGATACGCGCAGCGACGATGCCGGCCGTACCGCTAGCGCGTTGGGAAAGATGCTTCGTGATGCGGGCGTGCAATCGTCGCCGTCTGTGTGGCTTGCGTGCGTGGGCGTGGTGCTGGTTGCGGTGGGGTTCTTCGCTTCTCGAATAGCGGGTGCGCTTGGAGCGGCTGCGGGAGTTTCCCTGGGGTGCGTATGCGTGCTTTTGTATCTTGCGCGTGCGAAATCAAAGCGGCGGGAGCTTTTGTCGGCACAGTTCGTTCGCTTGCTTCCGCAGCTGTCCGCAAGCGTGAAAAGCGCGCAAACCGTGGAGCGAGCCTTCCGGGCATCTGCCGACCGCGCCCAAGAGCCTATTCGCTCCGAGCTTACCTGGATGCTTGCGCGCGTTTCTTACGGCGAGCCGCTTGTAAGCGCGCTTGAAGACATGGCGAAAAGAACGGGCAGCGAGGATGTTGCGGCTTTTGCGGCCTCTATGCGAATCCAGCAGCGCTTTGGCGGGCCGGTGAACAAGGTGATTGACCTGGTGTGCGACCACGCGAACGAGCGCATGAAAACGAAACGGGAACTTCGAACCGAACTTGCGGGCACGCGGTTGGCCACATGGTTCGTGGCGAGTGCGATGCCGGTGATTTTTGCGCTGATGTTCGCAACAAGCTCCGACTTCTCAACGTTTTACCGCACCGAGCCGCTTGGATGGCTTGTGCTTGCGGCGGCGGGGTTTATGGAAGTGCTGGGGATTGTGGCTTGTCGCAAGATCACAACGTTTCGAACAGCGCGTTTTTCGTAAAACGGCAAGGAGGTGCATGGCGTGAACGTGTACGCGGTAGTTGCAATATCGCTTGTAGGCGTGGCGGCAGGGCTGGCGGCGTATGAGGGAATGTGCGCCCTGAGCGGCGCAAAGGCATTGCGGCAATCGGCGGTTTCGCTTGCGATGGAGGCAGAAGGTGCGCAGGGAAAGCAACCGGCTGCACGCACGAAGCTTTCGGATGCCCTGTCGCGCGTGTCGGATGCTGTTGAGTCGTTTGCGCCGATGACGCGCGATGAAGCATCGTCTACGCGCGAAAGGCTGCGCCGGGCGGGGATGAGCATGGAGCCTGAAACGTGGCGCGCGCTTATGGCGCTGGTGGTGATAGGAAGCCCCGCTTTGGTTGTGCTCGTTTGCATAGCTTGCGGTGTTTCCGGGTTATGGCTTGCCTTGATGGCGGCAGGCGCGGCAGGTGGCGGGTACATCGCAATGGACAGGCTGCTTTCCAGTCGCTGTCGCAATCGCCGTTTGGCAATAGAGGCAAGCCTACCCGATGCCATGGAGCTGTTGGCAATCGCGCTTGCTGCCGGGTCGCCCGTGGAGCAGTGCTTCCGCGAGGTGTCCGGCAGCTTGAAAGGGCCGCTTTCCGAAGAGCTTAGGTTGGTTGACCAGGAAGTGAATCTGCTGGGTCATTCGCGCACCGAGGCGCTTGAGCACTTGGCGAAGCGCTGCGAAAGCCAGGAGGTAACCGCGTTCGTGGGACAGATCACCCAATCGCTTGACCAGGGCTCTTCGGTGGTCGAGGGGCTTGCAGCGCAGGCTCTTTTAGCGCGCGAGCAGGCGCAAGCCGCGGCGTTAGAAAAGATACGCAAAATGCCTACCAAGCTTGATGTTGTCCTATCGGCATGTTTTCTTCCGCCGACGGTGATGTTGGTGCTGGTTCCAACGGTGGTAAAGCTTTTGGCCTTCCTGAACGGGGGCATGGTATGAGGCGTTCAAACAGGGCTGCGTCGAAAGCCGGGAAAGCCTTTCTTTCGTCGCGTTCGCACGGCGGGGCAAGCCCCGCGCCGCGGCAAGGCAAAAACAATGAGCACAGCATGTCACGTCGAGCGTTTGTGGTGGGAGCTGCGGCTATGGCGGGAATCGCGTTGTGGAACCCGCAGCGGGCGTTTGCAGACGAGCCGCAATGGGACGGGTCGCTTATTTTTCGCGGGAATGGCCGCTACTACGACAACCAATATTGGGACCGCATCGGCGTTTTGGAATGCGGCGACGGTGGCAGCCAATCAGGAGTTGCATATACCGATCGATGGGTGAGCGCAAAAACCCCTTGGGTGGAGTGGGACATCTCTTCCAACCAGTACATCAGAACGGCTTCAAAGATAACGATGCGCTGCGACTTTACCACTGAGCTGTATTACCACGTTACCGGCCAGCTGGAAATTGCCTGCGGTAGTTACAACGGAAGGAACGCGTCGTACAACCTATGGCATACCGATTCGGGCGATGATACGCGCTTCAGCTTGTTTCATGCCATAGACGACCAACCTGAAGGCGGCGCTCTTGAGGAGTCGAAGGTGGTGGTGATCGATAACGAGACAGGGCAGGGGTTGCATAAAGACGGCGCGCATGTTTGGACGGATTATCGAGCGTATCCGCAGAACAGCTACTCGGTGTGGATCAGGCGCTATCCGCGGGCGGTCAAGCATTCGTTTCAGCTGCGATCGTGGTTTTGGAACTACTATTATTTTGGTACGAACTGGTATTACGACCGTTCGGGCAATCCGCCTATTGGGTACTCAACGAAGTGGATTGAGCAGTATGCGGACAAGATTTACATCTCGAACAATGCAGCTTGGGGCAACAGAATAGTCACGCTCTCACCGCTGTCGGACAGCGGGGTATGCATGGAGGCTTCAGACGCTCCGTCTGCAGGCGTTGCGTGCAAACTTGCTCAGCATGCGGGGGCAACGCGGCAGCATTGGATTATAGGAGAAAACCCGTCGGGCGATATTGGCGGGACGTATCGTTTCATTCCAGTAACGTCAAGCGACGGGGCGTATCAGCTTGACCAGTCCGGGGGTGGGCCTACTATGAACGCGTCGCCGGCTCAGCTTTGGCAGGCGTCTGCCGGCTCGGTCAATCGCGCGCAAGCGTTCTGGCTTCATGGGCCTTCGCAGGTGCGGTGGCTGTTTTGCGATTGCTCGGGCATGGCGCTTGATTGCGGCGACAGTTCGGGTACGGTGCGGTTTCATTCCAATGGTTATCCTGCCGATGAATGGGGCAATACCAATCATCAATGGTGCTTGCGTGATGCAAAAGCGTCATCGGCTGATGGGCGTCCGTTTTCGCTCCAGGGCGGCAAGGACGGGGAAGTGCAGCCGGGCGAGACGGTTTCGGCCCCTCATGCGCAAAACGCGTTTTCGCCGAGCGGCCCGGGTGCGCGATACGAATACACATGGGTTGTGTCGGACGAAGAGCTTGCCGAAGAGGAATACCCCGAGGTGGTTGGAACGGCCAGTATGCTACATGCAGGTTCGCTTGAAGAGCAGCCCGGCGTCAATCTAATTGGGGTGCTTCAAGGTGATGACGCGCTGGTTGGGTTGTCCTTGCATGTGGAGGGCTGCGCTGCGTCTGGAGCCATCGTCGCAAAACTCTACTCGGCAGGCTCATGGCGGGACAAAACGTCAACGGGCACATCGGCAGAAAAGCTCACCGTATCGTTGCAGGGCAACATTTCCGAACGTTATACCTTACGCTACCGAGCATGCTCATCGGGGCTTGGATGGGGAGCATGGGTAGCTGAAGGCGCTGAAGCGGCACCGCCGGGCAGCGCGGTCAGCGGCGTGCAAATACGCATCGAACCAAAAGGAATCGTGCTGCAGGGTGCGCGGCCGTCGCTTGAAGTTGATGAGGATTGGCGAGGAAAATACTTAAAGTGCGTTGTTCGTGCTTATGCTCAGTGCGGCGATATCCCCTACCGGGGCGCCGCGTTGTCCCAGTCGCTGCTGGTTGGAGGCGCATATACCACCGTTCGCTACATTGCGGACGACGACGCCGCGCCATGCTTCGAGGAGCAGGTGCAAGAGGAAACGGCGTACGTTCCGTCTCAGGCGGCGCTTTCGGCAGGGCAAAAGGCGGGATGCTCGAAGTTTGACGGTTGGTACACCGATTCTGCATGCAAAACCCCATTCGAATCGGGCACGGTTGTGCGGGGCGAGGTTGTGCTGCTGTACGGCAGGAGCATTGCGCACGTGAGCTACGAGCTTTCCAAACCTGCACGGCAAGTGCTCGATGCGCACGAGTGCTACGCCAACAAGGAGCTATCGGAGGAAGTCAGCGGCCCTCTTCTGCTTCCAGAAGCCGAAGAGGTTGCGTATGGTACGCGCTTGCGTTTTGGCAGACGGCAGAGCATCTGGTACGAAGAGCACGGACGCGTACGGGAGGCGCTCAGCGTAACGGGTGCATTTTTGGATGCGGAAGAGCTTGCGCCAGCTGTAGAGGTGATGAAGGTTGTAAATGACGTTACGGCGTACTTGTCCTGGCACGCGCAGGAATACGAGGGAATTGCCGTGTCGTAGCGCTTTCTCTTGCACCTTGGGCAAAAGAAAAGGGCCCTTGCGCGCAAACGCAAAGGCCCTTGCGGGATTACTGCAGCTATTGGCCTAGTGCCTCAGAGAAGCGTTTCTCGGCTTCTGCCTGCAACTCGTCTTCAATCGACTGATAAGCGGTAAGGATGCGCTCGCATTCTTCGGTCAGCTGGCTTCCGTGAGCGCCGTTGCGATACAGCAGCTGAACGCCAAGGGCCGATTCCGTGTCTTTAATGATGCGCCATGCTTTGCTGTAGGCCATGCCCATCCCCTTAGCTGCCGCGTTGAGCGATCCGGTTTCGCGTACGCCCAGGCACAGCTTGGCAATGCCTCGCCCGAACACCGAATTGCTTTCCGTGTCCGGGTTCACCACGGATAGCCGAATGACCGGCTTGAGGTTATCGAGTTTGCTCATGTGGTGTGTCCTTTTCCCCCTAGGTATTGAATTATTGCTGTTGCAGAGCGGTAAGGAACTGCTCCGTTGCGTTTTCGATATCCGCCGTTCCGCCGTTGATGACATCAGTAAACCTGATGGGCAGGTCGTTGAGCTCGGCTAGGCCGCGCGGGATGTCGTGATGGCCGGATTCTTCGGCAACAAGCTCGTTGAGCTGGCAGCCGGACAAGGCCTCCACATCGGCGGGCAGAGACTCGGCGGGCGCCATGCCGTGCAAAGCGCGGTACACGTTGTTACCGAACTTCGCCCAGTGCGCCGTGCTGGCAATAAGCACGGGGTTTTCGCCGCGCAGGTTCTGCGCTGCTCGATACGCAACGGCGGTGTGCGGGTCAAGCAGGTAATCGTGCTCGTCAAGCACTTCTTTGATGGTGCGCAGGCACTCGGCGTTGTCAACGCTGTCTGCGGCAAAGTACTGGCGCACTTGCTTGAACGTTTCCTCGTCCACGCGGAAACGGCGGTTGTTTTTCAAGTCTGCCATCCAGCCGGCAATGGCTTGGGCGTTGCGCCCCGTCAATTCGAACAGCTGGCGCTCCAGGTTGGAGCTTACCAATATGTCCATGGAAGGGGAGGGCGTCAGCACAAACGGGCGGTCGGACACATCGTAGGTGCCGGTGTTAATAAAGTCGGTGAGCACGCGGTTCTCGTTGCTGGCGCACAGCAGCATGCCAAGAGGAGTGCCCATGCGCTTGGCATAGTACGCCGCCAAGATGTTGCCGAAGTTGCCGGTGGGAACGCACACGTCAAGTTGCTGACCGGCCGAAAGCTTGCCGTCGGCAACCAGCTGTGCGTAAGCCGAAACGTAGTACACCACCTGCGGCAACAAGCGGCCCCAGTTGATGGAGTTTGCACTGGAAAGCGATACGCCGTGCTCGGCAAGCAGCTTTTCGGCAAACGCCTTATCGCCGAACACATTCTTCGCGCCCGTTTGGCAATCGTCAAAATTGCCGCGCACGCCCCAAACGTTCACGTTGCTGCCGCGCTGCGTTGCCATTTGGCGGTATTGGATGTCGCTTACGCCGCCTTCGGGGTACATAACGGAAATGGAAACGTGGGGCAGGTCGCGGAAGCCTTCCAAAGCAGCCTTGCCCGTGTCGCCCGACGTGGCAACTAGAATAAGGAAGTCGTGGTCAAGACGCCCTTGTTCGCGCAGCTGCGAAGCCGATGCGCTGAAGAAGCGGGGCAGGCACTGCAGAGCCATGTCCTTAAAGGCGCTGGTCGGGCCATGCCACAGTTCAAGCACATGGGTGTCGGCGGAAAGCGAGGTGATGGGGCAGATGCGTTCGTCGTCGAAGTTGGTGCCGTAAGCCTGTGCCATCAGCTCATCGATGGTCTCAGAGGGCAGGTTCACGCCGAAGGCGCGGTAAATGCGAGCAGCGCGCTGAGCGTAAGGAAGGCGCGCAAGGTCGCAAATCTCGTCAAGGGAAAGCGTGGGAATGTTTACGGGAACGTACAAGCCGCCGCCGTTTGCCAGGCCGTTAATAACGGCCTGCGTGAACTCGACGGGTTCGGTGACGCATCCTCGCGTATCGATATAGCGGTTGTCTTCCATGGGCTTTTTGTTTCCTTCGGCATCGCGGAACGGTAATTATTCACAGTTTGCATAATATTCCCGCGAAAGTACAGATAGAAACACGTTTTCAAGTTCTTCACGCAAACGGCAGTGAATTATGGGGCAGGGGACTTACCGTTACGGTGCGGGCAGCTCGCCAACTTGATGCGGGCGTTTTGCGGTACGCGCAGGGCCAGGAAACTCCGACGAATCGCAATATGTAAACCAAAGCGAAAAATGAAGTTATTGTGATGAAACTTTGAAAAATTACCCGTGTCGTACATAAAAAGTTGCCTAAAGGTTTCATTTCAAGTCAATGCGAGGTAACATCTTTGCGTTCTACAGGGCTAACAAACGACAGGAGTGCAACATGGAGGGCGTTATGGCTGGCACAGCACAAGCTCAGACGGGTGCAGGTTCTGTGTCCGTTCAGCAGATGCCGCTGTCTTTTCTGAAAGAGGGCGAAGCGGCTCGCGTGGTGAAGGTGCGCGGCAAAGGCGACCTGCAGCATCACCTGGAAAACCTTGGGTTTGTGGAAGGCGCTGAGGTTTCGGTGGTTTCCGGTGTTGCCGGCGATCTTATCGTGTCCGTGAAAGGCGCGCAGGTTGCTATCGGCAAGCAGGCGGCAGCCCACATCATCACGGCTGCGGCAACGGCGTAAAGCCGCAAACACTCAGGTAGGCGAATCTGGCCGTAGGGTTACCTGCGGCCATTCGTGCGGCCGGTAACGGTCGCCATAAGTATGTTCGAACGAAAAGAGAGAGGAGAGGACCGAATGGCTGAGGTCCAAGGCAAAACGCTGCGCGACGTCAAAGTAGGCGAATCCGCAACGGTGCGCCGCCTTACGGGCGAAGGTGCCCTGAAGCGCCACATCATGGACATGGGCATCACGAAGGGCGTTGAGGTGTACGTGCGCAAAGTTGCACCGCTTGGCGACCCCATCGAGGTGACCGTCCGCGGTTACGAGCTGTCGCTGCGCAAAAGCGAAGCCGAAAGCATCCTCATCAACTAATGCGCACGCTGGCATGAAAGCTGGCGTATTAGCTGCTGATGATCAAGGGCGCCCGTGCGCCATTTTTTAAGGGATCGAGTTACCATTTTCTAACTCAAAAAGGGCATCTGACCTGGGGTGATATTTGTTACCAAGAGGTAATGAATAGCCGCGGAAAACAAAGATGACCGCAAGTATTACGAAAGGTTGAACATGGGTATCTGCATTGCGCTTGCCGGCAACCCGAACTGCGGCAAGACGACGATGTTCAACGACCTGACCGGTGCCAATCAATACGTGGGCAACTGGCCGGGCGTTACCGTCGAGAAGAAGGAGGGCAAGTACACGCGCGACAAGGACGTGACCATCACGGACCTGCCGGGCATCTACTCGCTGTCCCCGTATTCGCCCGAGGAAATCGTGGCGCGCGACTACCTGCTTGAGGGCGGCCCCGATGCTGTCATCAACCTGATTGACGCCACCAACCTTGAGCGCAACCTGTACCTGACCAGCCAGATCCTAAACCTCGGCGTGCCGGTTGTCATCGCGCTGAACATGATGGACCTGGTGGAGAAAAACGGCGACAAGATCGACGTTGCCGGTCTTTCCAAGGAGCTGGGCTGCCCCATCGTTCCTACCTCGGCGCTGAAGGGCCGCGGCATGGAGGACGTGGTGAAGGCTGCCATCGACGCTGCTAAGGGCAACAAGGTGCCCACCACGCAGATGAAGTTCGACGCTGCTGTGGAAGAGGCGCTTACCAAGATCGAGGGCGTGCTGGGCAGCAAGGTTTCCGCCGCCGCTTCCCGTTGGTACGCCATCAAGCTGTTCGAGGGCGAAGAGAAAACCATCGCCGACCTGAAGCTTCCCAAGGCCGACCTGGACGCCATCGAGGCCATTCGCACCTCCGTCGAGGACAAGCTTGACGACGATGCCGAGTCCATCATCACCGCTGAGCGTTACGACGCCATCAGCCACGTCATCGACAAAACCGTCAAGCGCACGCGCACGGGCCTGACCACGTCGCAGAAGATCGACCGCGTGGTCACGAACCGTTGGCTGGGCTTGCCCATCTTCGTCGTCATCATGTTCTTCGTGTACTGGCTGGCGGTTTCCGTCGGCGGCGGCGTGGTGACCGACTGGGCTAACGACGGCATTTCCGGTGACGGCTGGCTCTACACCGGCAACGCTGCGTTCGACGAAGCGACCGAGGAGTACGAGGATGCGCATTCCCAGGTAGTCGCCTACGTTGAGAACATCCTGGGCGTTGACGAAGAGTCCGAGCTTCCTTCCGACGAATCGCAAGAAGTGCTTGATGCGTTAGCCGCCGAAGAGCCTGAGGCTCCTGAAGACGATGCCGACGAAGACGCCATCGACGAGTACAACGATGCTATGGCCGAGTACGAAGAAGCCCAGGCCATCGTGGCCGACTTCGACGAGCAGGCCGAGTCCAGCCATGCCGTGGCTACCATGGAGGTTGAGGACGAGGACGGCAACGTTGAGGAGCAGGAAATCACGTTCGCTGATTACCAGAAGGCCCTCGAGGTTGAAGAGCCCGATGCGTCCGACGGTACGTGGGGTCTGTGGATCCCGGGTCTTGGCGCCATCATCAGCAACGCCATGGAATCGGCCGACGTTGCGCCGTGGCTGCAGTCCCTGGTTAACGACGGTATCGTAGCCGGCGTTGGCGCGGTCATCGGCTTCATCCCGCAGATGGTCATCCTGTTCTTGCTGCTGGGCATCCTGGAGCTGTGCGGCTACATGTCCCGCGTGGCGTTCATCATGGACCGCATCTTCCGCAAGTTCGGTCTGTC
>DJEE01000128.1:0-265 GCA_002431805.1 Eggerthellaceae bacterium UBA5906 | reverse complement strand
GTCCTTCATCCCGATGCTCATCGCTTCTGGCTGCGGCGTGCCCGCCGTCATGTCCACGAAGACCATCGAAAACGAGATGGACCGTCGCATGACCATCATGACCACCACCATGATCCCTTGCGGCGCTAAGATGCCTATCATCGCGCTGGTGTTCGGCGCGCTGGCCTCGGGCGATTCGTCTGCCACCTGGTACGTTGCCCCCATGTTCTACTTCATGGGTGTCATTGCCATCATCATCTCCGGCATCATGCTGAAGAAGACCAAG
>DJEE01000052.1:13988-14821 GCA_002431805.1 Eggerthellaceae bacterium UBA5906 | reverse complement strand
GGATTCAAACTGGGCAAGATGACGTTCGGCTCGCTGTTCAAAAAGCCGGAAACCGTGTTGTACCCTGTGCAGAAAAAAGAGCCTCCGCGGGGGTTGAAGGGTCATGTTGTGGTGGATGTGGAAACGTGCATCCTGTGCAGCCTGTGCCAAAAACGTTGCCCGTGCGGCGCCATCGAAGTTGACAAGAAAGCTCGCACCTGGTCGGTCGACCACTTCCGCTGCGTGCAGTGCGCCAGCTGCGTGTACGAGTGCCCGAAGTCAAGCATCACGATGGAGCCCACGTATGCGGCGGTGTCGCGTAGCAAAAGCGTGCACACGTTTAACGTGCCTGAGCACCCAAAACCCGTCCCGAAACGTGAAAAAGACGGGCAATAGGTTGGCAAATCGTAACGTTTTCGCCTGCGGTGGGTTACTATAATCGGATAGCAGAATGCATGCGGGGCGCTGCGGCGCCCCGCTTTGTATGATAGGCCGCGGAGTAGGGAATATATGTCAGCTCAGAACAACCAGCAGGTAACCGATCGCATCTTCACCATCCCGAACGTCATATCCACCATTCGCCTGTGCATGGTGCCCGTGTTTTTGGTGCTGCTGTTCAACGGATACGACTTGCTTGCCACGTTTATGTATGCGCTTGCTGCAGGAACGGACTGGATTGACGGCCAGATTGCGCGTCGCACGAACTGCGTGTCAAAACTCGGTCAGCTGCTCGATCCGGCGGTCGACCGCATCCTGATGATTTCGGGCGTGTGTGGCCTTTTGGCTGTGGGTCGCTTGCCGCTGTGGATTGTAGTAGTAGTGCTCGCACGCGACTTGTTGCTGCTCATCGGCGG
>DJEE01000052.1:0-13931 GCA_002431805.1 Eggerthellaceae bacterium UBA5906 | reverse complement strand
TTGCTGCTCATCGGCGGTGCATATCTGCTGAAACGTTATAAGCAACGCGTGGCCGTTATCTACCCGGGCAAGGTTGCAACCACGTTTTTGTTCGTGGGCTTTGCGGGCCTGCTGCTGAACATGCCGCTCATCGGTGGCCTTGGTTGGGTTGACGTTGCATGGTTGCCCGGTTTCAACGCGAATGCGTGTTCATGGGGCATCTGGTTTGTGTACGCCGGCCTGCTGCTGGGCTTGGCAACCACCACGTATTACGTGCTCATGGGATATCGCAAAATGCAGAAGGCAAAGCGCTTGGAGGCGAAGGGGCGTCTTAAGTGACAAGCAGCCCTCGGCGCAACCCTGCGCAACAACCGCGCACCCAAGCGCGCAGAAACGTTTCAAGGAACGCACCTGCACACGTAAACGCTCGACGAAGCGCATCGCGCCCGAGTGCCTCGCGTCCGCAGCACGCTCAGCGTGCTACTCATAGGCGCCCGGAGCAAGCAAGCGCACCGGGTTTTCGCCAACCGGCGCTTTGGACAAAAGAAGAACAGCCGCGTCGCAGCGCGTCCTCTTCACGGGGGCGTGCTGCGCGTTCGTATCAGCAGCCCGCTCGTCGCGGTTCGCGTGCCGCAGACGTTCTTCAAACAGTGCTGTCTGTTGTTGCGGTGGTTCTGCGCTGTATTGGGTCGTTCTTGTTGAAGGTGCTCGGCTTGATCGCGGCCCTTATGCGAAAAAGCCGCGTTGCATTTGTTGCGGTAGTGGTTGCCTGTGTGGTTGTGGTGGGGCTTGCGATTGACGGTTTTGCCACCAATGGTCGTGCGTACCAGGGCGTTCACGTTGGCACGGTTGATGTTTCGGGTATGAACGCGCAAGAAATTGCTCAGGCGCTTGACGAGCAGTATACCCAGCCGTTGCAGGCCGCAAGCGCAACCGTGTTCGCGTCGGATGATGCTGCGGCGCAAACCGCTGAGGCTGCTCAGGAGCAAAACCAGCAAGACGCTGCCTTAGCCGAGCAAATGGCCGTTGACGAGGCGAAAGCCTCGAAGCAAGCGTGGAGCGCCGACGGTGCTTCCTTAGGTGCGCGCGTTGATGGCCAATCTCTTGCAGCGTCTGCGCTTGCCGTTGGGCGCCAGGATGGCGGGGTGCTTTCCCGTTTGAAATCACAGCTGTTCGGCACGTTTGTGGCCGTTGATGTTTCGTTTGACGAGAGGGCGCTTGACGATTTCGCATCCGAGATAGACTCTGCAATCGGCGATGCACGCGTAGATTACGATATAGCCGTTTCCTCGGGCGCGGCTTACGTCAAGCCTGGTCACGATGGCTGGGAAGTGAATCGCCAACAACTCGGCGAACAGCTTGCGCAGGTCATGCTTTCCGATGACGGGCAGCTTGTCGCTCACACCGAATACACGCCTGTGCGCATCACCGAGGACATGGCAACGGCTGCGGCGAGCGCTGTTACCAGCGCGCTTTCGCAAGGCGCTACGTTCGAATACGACGGCAAGGAGTGGCAGGCGTCTGCCAGCGAGGTGGGCGCTTGGGTGGCAACCTCGGCGCAGCAGGCAGATGATGGCTCATGGTACCTGCAACCGTATATCGACAACGAGCTTGCGAAATCTTCCATGCTCTCAGGCATTCGTCAAGCCGATGGCAATGCGCTTTCCGGCGTGAAGTTCTCGGTGGACAACGGCACGGTGCGCGTGCTTACCGACGGGCAAGGCGCGCTTCCGTTGGTGGCCGACGCCGCATCTTCGCTTTCCTCGGCGCTGTTCGGCTCGGGACAGACCATCGAGCCTGCGCAAAGCACGCCGCATGTGCAGGTTAGCTCAACTTCTATGCCGGCGGAGCTTTCGTTCGATGATGCGGTTGCCTATGGCCTGGTAGGCCCCATCGGCACGTGTACTACGCAATACACCACCGGGCAGGGTACGGAAAACCGCAACCACAACATCAAGCTGGTGTCCACGTTGCTTGACAACTCCGTGTGCTCGGCTGGCGATTCTTGGTCGTACAACACCACCACAGGTGATTGCAACGAGGAAAAGGGATTTTTGGGCGCCGGCGCCATCATCGACGGCGAATACACCGATTCGGTAGGTGGCGGCATCTGTCAGGTTGCCACCACCGTGTTCAATGCGGTGTACAACTCAGGCCTTCCCATTACCGAACGGCACAACCATTCGCTCTACATTGCCAGCTACCCGCAAGGTCGCGACGCCGCCGTCAGTTATCCCGAACTTGACCTTGTGTGGCAAAACGACACCGCAAACGATGTTTTGGTAAAGGTCTCGACCGCAGAAGGCTCGGTAACCGCTACACTATACGGTGTCGATTCCGGATATGTGGTTTCCACTGAAACCGGTCAGTGGGAAGCAGGTAAGAAGTATTCCACCACAACCAAAGTGGATACCTCTTTAGCTCCGGGCACCAGCTATGTGAAAACGCGCGGCACCGACGGTTCGACCATCGAGGTGACGCGTACGGTCAAGGACGTGGACGGCAACATCGTGCGCCAAGACCTGTTCGCATCCGTGTACGACCCCGTGAACGAAGTGGTGGTCAAGGGGCCGGAAACGACAGCGGGTTAACTTCATATTTAAGCGGCGATACGCACCTCCGCATGCCAGGCGCCGCGCACAAAGAAAGGTAAGAGAAAGGTGTACTTCCAGCCGGAAATCGAAACGATGTCACGTGAGGAGCTGCGTGATCTGCAGCTTGAGCGCATGAAATGGTGCGTGCAATACGCATACGACAACGTCCCTTTCTACCAGAAGTCGTTTAAGGAAGCCGGTGTTGAGCCGGGCGACCTGAAAACGCTCGAGGACATTACGAAGTTCCCCTTTATCCTGAAGCAGGATATGCGAGACAACTACCCCGACGGCCTGTTTGCGGTGCCGCGCAGCAAGGTTGCGCGCCTGCATGCCTCTTCCGGCACCACCGGCCAGGCAACGGTTGTCGGTTCCACCAAAAACGATCTGAAGCACTGGGGCGAGTGCTTCGCACGCGGTCTTGCCATGTGCGACTGCGACGAGAACTCCACCATGCAGGTATCCTACGGCTACGGCCTGTTCACGGGCGGCTTGGGTGCGCATGTGGGCGGCGAAACCGCTGGCTGTGCCGTTATCCCCACGTCTTCGGGCAACACCAAGCGCCAAATCCAAATGCTTAAAGACATGGACGTCGACGTGCTTGCTTGCACGCCGTCCTACGCGCTGCACATTGCCGATACCGCCATTGAGATGGGCATCAACCCTGCCACTGACCTGAAGCTGCATGCCGGCATCTTCGGCGCCGAGCCGTGCAGTCAGGGCATGCGCGAGGAAATCGCTCAGAAGCTGGGCATCCAGTACTGCGACGTGTACGGCCTGTCTGAGGTTATGGGCCCGGGCGTTGCCTTCGAATGCAAGGAAATGAGCGGTTTGCACCTCGCCGAGGATCACTTCTTTGCCGAGATCATCGACCCGAACACGCTTGAGCCCGTGCCTGACGGTCAGTACGGCGAGCTGGTGTTCACCACGCTTACCCGTGAGTGCTGCCCGCTTGTGCGTTACCGCACGCGCGACATCACGCGCATCATCTCCGAGCCGTGCGCTTGCGGACGCACCCATCGTAAGATCGACCGCATCATCGGCCGTTCCGACGACATGCTCATCCTGCGCGGCGTGAACGTGTTCCCCTCGCAGATCGAGCAGGTCATCACCGAATTCCCGGAGATTGCCACGCAGTATCAGATCATCCTGACCACGCGTGGTCCGCTTGACCATGTTGAGCTGCGCGTTGAAACCGTTCCCGAGTTCCCGTTCGACGAGATTCGCAAGCTTGAGGACCTGAAAAAGCGCTTGGCTGCCGAGCTGAAGAGCAACCTGCAGATTGCCGTGGACATCAAGCTGGTTGAGCCGAAGTCCATCGAACGCAGCGAGGGCAAGGCAAAGCGCATCATCGACCTGCGAAAGGAGAGCTAAGCCATGATTTCCCAGCTCACTGTTTTCCTTGAGAACGAAAAAGGGCGCCTGGCCGCGGCAACGCGTGCCGTTTCCGATGCAGGCAGCAACATGCATGCGCTGTATCTGGCCGATACCGAGGACTTCGGCGTTGCCCGCATGCTGTGCGACAAGCCCGAGGCTACTGCCGAAGCGCTGCGTGCCAATGGCTGGCGTGCAGCGGTGACGCCGGTTTTGGGCGTTCGCGTGCCCGATGTTCCGGGCGGCTTGGCCAAGTTGCTGGAGTTTTTGGATGAGCAAAACGTGAACGTTGAGTACGGCTACTGCATGTCTGTTGAAGGCGGGAATGCGGTTGACGTGCTGAAAGTTGCTGGCGACGATGAACTGGAAAGCAAGCTTGCCAACGCGGGCTTTGCACCGGTTTCCCCGGAGGATCTCTACGTTGTCGACTAGCTTTTCCTTCCATAGGCAAGCATCCAAGCGCGCACGCTTTCTAGCGTGCGTGCTTGTGTTCGTGCTCGCTTGCTCGCCAGCGCTTGTTGCGCCCGCTTCTGCGCATGCAGACGTGCGCAAAGCCGATATCGTGTATGGCGAAACCGTTGACACGCGCGGCTTGTCGGTTGCACAATGCCCCAACATCGACGCTGAGCGCGCGTATGTTGTGGACGCCGATGGCACGGTGTATTTCGAGCGCAACGCCGATGAAGCTGCCAACATCGCTTCGGTCACGAAGATCATGACAGCGGTGGTAACGCTTGATGCGGTGGATTCCGGGTTGGTCTCGCTTGATACGAAGGTTACCGTTTCTGCGGCCGCTGCAAAGGTTGGCGAGTCGTCGGCTGGTTTGCAAGAAGGCGACGTCATGTCACTGGAAACCGCGCTTAAGGCGTTGCTTGTGCCGTCCGGTAACGATGCGGCTATCGCGCTGTCTGAAACGGTGGGTGCCGCGTTGCAGTCATCGGGCCAGGCCAGCGGGTCGTCAGCCCAGGATGCCTTTGTGGCGCAGATGAACGCCACGGCCGCAAAGGTTGGCTGCACGAACACGGTGTACGAAAACCCTCACGGCCTTGACTTCGACCAATACGAGGGCAACCTGCACAGCACCGCCGCCGATCAGGCGAAGATTGTTGCATATGCCATGAAGAACCAAACGTTCCGTTCTATCGTAGGCGGCGGCTCAACCACCATTTCGGTTACGCGCGATGGCGTGGCAACCGATGTGTACTTGGAAACCACCGATGGCTTTTTCGACATCAACGATTACGCTATCGGCGTGAAAACTGGATATACCGAGAAGGCCGGTTCATCGTTTGCGGGTGCTGTGAACAAAGACGGCGAAGAACTGTACATCATCGTGTTGGGTTCGTCTTCGGACAGCCAGCGCTTTGTTGACGCCGACGAGCTTGCCACGTGGGTGTTTGACCACAAGCGTTCCTACCAGCTGGCAAACTCCGATCAGGTGGCGCAAATGAACGGCACATCGGTGCCGCTGGTGGCGCAGGTGGCTCACCAGGATTGGATCGATCGCACCATTCCGGCAACGTTCGCCGACCCTGCAGCTGCCGTAGAAGTGTTCGACCTGAACGGTAACGTAAGCCAAAGCGTTCAGTTCGACGAAGTGACCGGCGATGTGCATGCGGGCGACAAGGTGGGCACGGTTGTGTTCAAGCAGCGTAATCAAGTGATTGCCACGCAGGATTTGGTTGCATGCAAAGACGTTGCCGCTCCAAGTGTGTTCGAGCGCATCGGCATTTGGTTTGACCGCTTTATGCGTGGCTTCTCGGGTGGTCAAACGGTGGCTACCTCGCAGCTGCTGAACACCACTCCGCTTATCGTTGACAAAACATCGGCCGTGTAGCGCGGCTTTGGAAGGAGCAAAACCATGGCAAATGTTTGTCCAGTCTGCAATAACCCTATCAGCCCCGAAGATGCGGCGTGTCCGCAGTGCGGTTTTAAGCTGCAGGGGGCAACGCAGCGCTTTGCGCCGCTTTCGTTTGGCGATGACCAGCTGGTTGCCGCTGCCAAAACGAAGCCGTCAGCGGTGCTGCACGTAGTGCGTGGGCCGCAAACCGGCGTGTCGTTTAAATTAGGTGACAAGCGCCTTACTATCGGCCGCAGTCCGCAGTGCGACATTTTCCTTAACGATATGACCGTTTCCCGCATGCATGCATCGGTGTATCCGTGCGATGCGGGCTATGAGATTTCCGATGAGGCGTCGTTTAACGGCGTTTGGGTGAACAACAACAGCATCGACACGTACCTGCTTGCCGATGGCGATGTGGTGCAGATTGGCGCGTTTTGCCTGGTCTACAAAGAGGAGTAGCAAGCTTTTAGGGGCTTTAGGAGTTAATGGGCCGCAAATGCAGCGCTTTTGCGGCAAGACGGGAGCACTATGGAACTGTTATCTGGAAACGAGGCGATCGCACAAGGTGCGTGGGAAGCAGGCTGCCGCATTGGCGTAGCTTACCCCGGTACGCCTTCCACCGAAACGCTTGAAACCTTCGGCAAAAAAGAAGGCGTATATGCGGAATGGTGCATCAACGAGAAAGTGGCCGTAGAGGTTGGCGTGGGCGCTTCAGCTGCCGGCGCGCGCGTGCTTGCTACCATGAAGCACGTCGGCGTGAACGTTGCGGCCGACCCGCTGTTCACCACGTCGTATACCGGCGTTGGCGGCGGTTTCGTCATTTTGGCGGCCGACGACCCGGGCATGTATTCTTCCCAGGACGAGCAAGACTCGCATTATTACGCGCTTGCGGCGCACCTGCCCATGATGGACCCGTCCGACTCCGCTGAGGCTTTGGCCTTCACGCGCGATGCGTTTGACCTGTCCGAGCAGTTCGATACCCCGTTTTTCATTCGCTCTTCCGTTCGCGTGTCCCATACCCGCACGCCTGTTGAGTGCGGCCCGCGCACCGAACACGAATTGGTGCCCTATAAAACCGATCCCGCGAAGTGGGTCATGATGCCCGCATTTGCAAAGCCGCGCCGTAAGGTGCAGCTGGCGCGCTTAGACAAGCTTGAGCAATGGGTGGAAACGTGTCCTTACAACAAAGCCGAGTACAAAGGTACATCGATCGGCGTCATCTGTGCCGGCGCGTGCTACCAGCATGTGGTTGAAGCGCTGCCTGAGGCGTCGGTGTTCAAGTTGGGCGTTAGCTACCCGTTGCCTAAACAGGCGTTGCGCAACTTCGCCGACGAAGTGGATGCGGTGTACGTGGTTGAAGAAGCTTCCACGTACCTTACCGATGCCGTGCGCGCGCTTGGCATCGACGTTTCGAACTTCCCGTGCGGCTTGCCGCGCGACGGCGAGCTTACCCCGGGCCGCATTCGTGCTGCATTCGGTGTTGAGGCTCCAGCGCACCTGGCTGCTCCCGATGATTTGCCGGGTCGTCCGCCCGCGCTGTGCGCAGGCTGCCCGCACCGCTTGGTGTTCAAGGAGCTTTCGCGTATGAAAGCCGTGGTTACGGGCGATATCGGATGCTACACGTTGGGTGGCTTGCCGCCGCTGTCGGCAATCGATACCACCATCGACATGGGTGCGTCTGTTTCCATGTCGCACGGTTTCGAGCTTGCGTGGGCAGGTACGGAGCACCGTCCCGTAGTCGGCGTTATCGGCGACTCCACGTTTGCACACTCAGGGCTTTCGGCGCTTATTAGTACCGTGTACAACAAAGGCGTGGGCACCATTTGCGTGCTCGATAACCGCACAACGGCCATGACGGGTCGCCAGGGCAACCCCTTCAACGGCGAAACGCTGCAGCATCGTCCCTCGCGCGAGCTCGACATGGAAGGTGTGTTGCGCGCGATTGGCGTGGAAGATGTGCGCACCGTCGACCCGAACGATATGAAGGCCGTGCGCTTGGCGCTGCGCGAGGCTACGCGTAACGATGCGCTGTCGGTCATCGTGTTCCGCAGCCCGTGTGTGCTAATCGACCGCATCCATAAGCCGGTGTACACCGTCGCCGAAACCTGCACCGCGTGCGGCGTATGCTCAACGCTTGGCTGCCCGGCCATCGCCACGCGCGAGTCCGACGGTCATGCTGTCATCGACGCGACCCAATGCATCGGTTGCGGTCAGTGCGCTCAATATTGTGCGTTCAAGAGCATTGTTTCTACGGCGAAGGAAGGGGAGTAGCCTCATGTCAAACGCTACCACCGTTTTATTGTGCGGCGTTGGCGGCCAGGGCACCGTCCTTGCAGCCGACCTGCTTGCCCGCACCGCTTTAGCCTCGGGCTATGACGTCAAGGTATCCGAGATCCACGGCATGTCGCAGCGCGGCGGCGCCGTAACCACGTCGGTGCGCTTCGGTAAACAACCCGTTGCCACTATGGTTGCGGATGAGGGCTGCGCCGACTGCGTGGTTTCATTTGAAACCACCGAGGCGCTGCGCAACCTGCCGTTTGTGCGCGAAGGCGGCTTTTTGTTGGTGGCCGACGAAGCCATCAAGCCTCTGCCTGTTCTTACCGGCAAGGCCACCATGCCCGAAAACGCGCGCGAGAAGCTGGAAGCCGCTGGTGCCACGTTAATCCCGGCTGGTCCCATTGCCGAAGAAGTTGCCACGGTGAAATCCGTGAACGTGGTGCTGCTTGGCGCCCTTGCAACGCGTCTGGACTTCTCCGAGCAGGCGTGGGAAGAGGTAATTTCCAAGCGCGTGCCACCGAAAACCATTGAGGCAAACATGCGCGCATTCCGTGCAGGCTTTGAATTTGCAAGCGAGGAGGCATAAAACACCTATGAGCGTCGAACAAATCAGCGTGTTCGTTGAAAGCAAGCCGGGTCATTTGGCTCGTATCGTCGATGGCTTTACCAAGGCAAACGTGAGCGTTCGCGGCTATAGCGCTTCTGATACGGGAGATTACGGTATCGTGCGCTTCGTGGTCGACAAGCCCGAAGCCGCGCTGAGCGTGCTGCACGACATGAACTGCGCGGCAACGAAAACGCCCGTGCTGTGCCTTCGTCTCGATGACAAGCCCGGCGAACTTGCGCGCGTGATGGGCGTGCTGTCTGAATGTAACATCAACGTCAAATATAGCTATTCGCTTATTTCCACCTATATCTGCCTGTACGTGAAGGATTTAGCGCAGGCCGAGCAGCTGTTGGCCAACCAGCCCGTTGAGCTGCTTTCGCAGGAAGATTTGAAATAAGCACGCTAACGTTGCTTTTATGCAGCGAGAAATGAGTTTGACGATGATTGATATCACGAAAAAAGGGGCGGCTTTGCAAGCGGCTGCGGAGGGTAAGTTTGACGAGCTGCCTATTCATAACTCCGATGTGGAATGTTGCTCGCGCGAGCGCATTCGTGCTATCCAGCTTGAAAAGCTCATTGCGCAGGTTGAGTGGACCTACGAGCGCGTGGAGTGGTACCGCAATCAAATGGACGAGATGGGCGTGAAGCCCTCGGACATCAAGTGTCTTGAAGATGTGCGCAAGCTGCCGTTTACGGACAAAAACGCCCTTCGTAAAACCTTCCCGTACGGTATGTTCGCCGTGCCGCTTGATGAGGTTGTGGAGTTGCATGCCTCGTCGGGCACCACGGGCAAGCCTATTGTGGTTGGCTATAACCGTCACGACATGGACGTATGGAACGATTGCATCATGCGTTTGGTTCAGATGGCGGGTGTGGTTCCCACCGACCGCGTGCAGATGGCGTTTGGCTATGGCATGTTCACGGGCGGCTTTGGCTTGCACTACGGCCTGCAGCGCTTGGGATGCATGATGATTCCCGCGGGATCAGGCAACACCGAGCGTCAAATCCAGATGATTCAGGATTACGGTTCAACGGTGTTCGTGGCTACGCCATCGTATGCGTTGCATGTGTGCGAGGTGGGCGAGAAGATGGGCTACGACTGGGAGAAGAGCACCCTGCGCGTCGGTCTGTTTGGCGGCGAGCCGTGCACGCCCGCCTTGAAGGCGGAAATCGAGAGCCGCATGCATATCGTATGCACTGACAACTACGGCCTGACCGAGGTCACGGGCCCGGGCGTTTCGGGCGAGTGCCTGGCGAGCCGTGACATGCAGCATATTGCCGAGGATCATTTCCTGTGGGAAGTCGTCGACCCTGAAACGGGCGAGCCTGTGCCCGACGGCCAGATGGGAGAGTTGGTGCTCACTCCGCTTGGCAAGCATGCCATTCCCGTGCTGCGCTACCGCACGCACGATTTGACGCGCGTCATCAAAGACAAGTGCGCATGCGGCCGCACGACGGCCCGAATGCAGAAGGTGCGCGCACGCTGCGACGATATGCTTATCATTCGCGGCACGAATGTCTTCCCGTCGCAGGTGGAAGACGTGTTGTCGACCATCGAAGGCGTCACGCCGCACTATCGTATCGTCGTAGACAACGAAACGGGTCTCGACCGCATGGTTGTGCATGTTGAGCTGAAGCCCGAGGCATTCAGCGATTCCTTCGAAGAAATGGACAACTTCCGTCGCAAAATTGAAGAGAAGCTGAAGAGTGTGATGCTGGTTGCCTCGAAGGTGAAACTGGTTGAGCCTGGCGGAATCGAGCGTTCCACGGGCAAAACCAAGCATGTTGAGGATTTGCGAAAATAAGCAGTTTTTGGAGCGGCGGGTTTTGGCTCGCCGCTTGTTTTATCCCATCGCGCCAAAGCGGACTGGCCAGATTTCTTCACAACGTTCCAGGCGTTCAGAAATCCAGCCAGTCCGCCTTGGCGCTGCCATATTGAGGTTGGCGTCCCCTGCGCGTGACCATCATTCTGCCGAGTTTTCCATGCCTTCATGAGCTTTTCGGAATCTTGATATGACGCGATGGCGGATGAAACTATGCGAGTCTATGGGGCGTGGCCTCTTCTTTGGAAGCGGTTGCCTTTGCTGGAGTGGTATTCTACCGTGCATGGAAACTCAAGGAACTCATATTAAGGGACGTTTTGCTCCTTCGCCTACGGGTCGCATGCATGCCGGCAATATTTTCTCTGCTTTGATGGCGTGGCTGGTGGCCAAATCCCAGGGCGGTACCATGGTGCTGCGCATCGAAGACCTCGACCGGGAACGCTCGAAACCGCGGTTCATCGATGCGGTGCAACGTGACTTCGAAACATTGGGCCTTACGTGGGACGAGGGGCCGTATTTCCAGCACGATCGGGACGATGCGTACCAGGCGGCGTTCGATACGCTTGTTGACAAAGGTCTGGTGTACCCTTGTTTCTGCACGCGTGCCGATCTGCATGCTGCATCGGCGCCGCATCATGGCGAAAAGCTTGTGTACCCAGGGACGTGCCGCAATCTTACGCCGCAGCAGCGCATGGAAAGGGCAGTCTCGCGCAAGCCCGCGATGCGTCTTCGCGTGCCCGATGAAACAATCTCGTTCGACGATTTGATTCAAGGGCATTATTCGCAGAATTTGGAAGAGGATTGCGGTGACTTCCTTATTCGTCGCAGCGACCAGGCGTTTGCCTATCAGCTTGCTGTAGTGGTAGATGATGGCGAGCAGGGCGTGAATTCCATCGTGCGCGGCATGGACTTGCTGTGCTCCACGCCACAGCAGATGTATCTGCAAGATTTGTTGGGCATTCAGCACGCTCAGTACGCGCATGTGCCGCTGATGGTGGGAGAGAAAGACCGCCGCCTGTCGAAGCGCGACCACGATGCCGCGCTCGACGTGTTGCTCGAGCGGTTCAAAACGCCCGAGGCCATCATTGGCCATATCGCTGGAATTACCGGCCTTGCGCCAACGTGCGACCCTACTACGCCAGAAGAATTGCTGGGCACATTCGATATCAGAAGCCTAACGACGTTGTTTCCCGATTTAGTCCAAATCCAGTGGCATTAATCTCGTTCGCCTTGGCTTGGGCGGTGCCCTGCCTCTCACAACGTTCCAGGCGTTCGAGTCAGGGCATCGCCCAAGCCAAGGCGAACGAAAGGAAACTCGTTGCGTATTGCAAAGATTGCGGTAGCTTCGCTCGATTCGTTGCGATTGAAGCCGACCAAGAAAATGCCTTGATGCTCTCGCAGGGACGCCTGGAACGTTGTCCCGGAGGCGGTATGCGGAAAAATCGCGCTAGGTCAATTCTCGTTGCATCCTATCCCGCTATGAGCCGTGTAATCTGTCCCGAAAACAACGCGAACCCGAAAAACACCGCTTGCATGGTGATGAACCACGAAACGGCGCGGAATGCCAGTTGCTTCTTGTGCGCCTTGTAGAACTTCGTTTTTTGGAAGCTCTCGGTGGCGGCAAGCAGTACGCCGTGGAACAGGCCGTAGAGCAGATAATCGGCCGTAAGCCCATGCCACGCGCCCATCAGCACCATGTTCACCATGAAGCCGCATTGCGCGGTATGCAGGCGTTTCTTGAACAGCTTATGCTTCAGGGCGAAGCGGGAGAAGCGCATGAACACGAAATCGCGCAACCAGAACGACAGCGTGATGTGCCAACGGTTCCAAAAATCTTTAATGTCGACCGCCAAGAACGGCGCGCGGAAATTGCGCGGAGTGCGGATGCCGAAGCAATAGCTGGCTCCCATGGCCATGAGGCTGTACCCGGCGAAGTCGAAGAACAGATACAGGCCGTATTCGTAAGCGACGACGATTTGCTGCCAAAGCTCAGCGGCGAATGGTCCGCTTCCCCACCCATGCGGGTCGTAAAAACGAAAGATGAACGCGGCGATGACCATTTTGTACACCATGCCCGCCGTGATAAGCAGGATGCCGCGCGCAAGCATGCCCGCGTATTCATCGCGGCTCGGCGTGGCATGGAGGTCTTCCAGAAAACGCCTGCTTCGATCGATGGGGCCCGAGGTGAACACCGGGAAGAACAGAATGAAGCACGCCCAGTCGCTGGGGGTGATTTTCTCGATGATGCCGTCGTGCATCTCGATGATGACCTGCGTCGCCTTGAACGTGAGGTACGAGATGCCCGCGAACCCTAAAATGCTTGCGTCGAACGCTCCACTTACCTTGCATACCACCAGCGGATACAGCGTGAGCACGAGCGCTATGCGGAAACGCCAGCGGGCTTTCGGCGCGCGCGACAGCAATGCGCAGGCCACGCCTGCCGACGCGACGAACAGCACGCAGCATGCCAGCTGCGCTGGGTCGTTCATGAACAGCATCGCGATAAAGGCGACCGACGCAGCAAGGCCGTACCATTTCAGCGACTTCTCGAGCAGGCCTAGGATGGCTGCGCCGGTGATGGCGATGGCGAGCGTTATAAAAAAGCTGGGGTCGGCGTAAAACGACATGGGACGCTTCCTTATGCTTTACGCGTGCCAGCAAGGGCTTTGCGGTCGATTTTGCCGTTCGGCGTAAGCGGCAGGGCATCTTTCACTGCGAAACGGCGCGGCACCATGTATTCGGGGATGCGTGCCGTCAGCGCGCCCTTCAATGCGCGCTCGAGTTCGAGCTTCGTGGGAACTTCGACGCTCGTGCCGTCGTCGCTCGATGGGCCGCCCTGCCCTTCCACCTCTTCGTATGCCGGCGTGCCGTCGGGATGCTTTTCCAACACTACAAACGCCTTCAAATACGCAATTCTGCCCTGGTGCTCTATGGGCACCACGCAGGCCTGCTTCACTCCGTTAAGCGCGCGGATATTTTCCTCGACGTCTTCAAGCTCGATGCGGAATCCGTGCAGCTTCACAAGGGAATCGAAGCGCCCTTCGCAGTGGACGATGCCCTGCTCATCGATATGGCCGGCATCGCCCGTCCGATATGCGCGCTGGCGGGTTCCGTCGGACATTTCTGCTTCAAAGAAGGCCTTCGCGGTCTTCGATGGGTTGCGATAGTAGCCCTTCGCGACGGTATCGCCTACTATTACGATTTCGCCTGTTTTGCCTTGTGCGAGTTCTGCTCCGTTCTCGGGGTCGCAGATATGGATTTCGGTTCCAGGGCGCGGCCGGCCGGCCGGCAAGGGCGCATCGCTCGCCAGCTGGCCATCGCCTATTTCGCAATACGTCACCGCGACGGTCGATTCGGTGGGACCATACGTGTTCACGACCTTCGCCTTCGGGAAGCGCTCGCGCAGCGCGGATGCCGTGGCATGGCGCAGCGCTTCG